>NZ_JBFAWF010000001.1:0-52347 GCF_040680195.1 Streptomyces sp. NPDC052109
CGACCGCCGCGGACCTGTTTTTGCCGGCGCCGCCGGGGGGCGCCGGGGGCGCGGAGGGGGCGTTTGTCGGCCGGGGCCGGGCCAATAAACGCGCGGGGGCCCCCCCCCCCCCCCCGGCCCCGCTTGGTGAACACCGTCGCGTAGTGGTCGACCATGCGGCGGAACAACTCCGGCCGCCACCGGGTCAGTTCGGGATGGTCCTCGACATACGCGAACACCCGGTCGTACTGCTCGAAGAGATCGAAGTGCTGGACGCTGGTGGTGCCGAGGATGTTGCCCTGCCGGCGCTGCCGGTAGTGGACGCACACCCGGTCCAGGGTGGCGATCGACTCCGCCGCCATCAGCACCGGGAAGGTCCAGGGGGTGTCCTCGTAGTAGCCCGGCGGGAACGCGAAGCCGTGGCGCTCGACGAACTCCCGTCGGCAGGCCTTGTTCCAGGCCACCATCAGCACCCTGAGCAGCCCCGGCCGGTCCTCCAGGCGGAACGGCGCGGGGCCCTGCTCGGTGAGCGGGCCGGTGAGCTGGTTGCGCACCGACCGGCCGTCCCAGTAGGTGCGCGCGTAGTCGTACACCAGCACGTCCGGCTCGCCGGTCTCCTTGATCCGGTCCGCGATCGAGCGCAGCGCGTCCGGGGTGAGCGTGTCGTCGCTGTCCAGGAAGACCAGGTAGTCGCCGCTCGCTTCGGCCATCCCCGCGTTCCGGGCCCGTCCGAGCCCCCGGTTCTGGGCCAGGTGCACGGGCCGCACACGGGCGTCACGGGCCGCGTACTCGTCGATGATCGCGCCACAGGCATCCGGTGAGCAGTCGTCCACGGCGATCAGTTCCAGATCGGGATACGACTGAGAGAGCACCGAGTCCAGGCACTCGGAGAGATACGCCTGGACCTTGTACGCGGGGACAATGACACTGAACCTGGGCAAGGGGCATCCAAGGGTCGTCGGTCGGCGCGGGGGTTCTGACCGGGAACGGCCGATGGAGTGAATTGGTTACGGCTCCCTACGGCATGTGGGGGACGGCCGGTGAACGGCGAGGGGCGGGCCCCTTGCGGCCCGCCCCGAAAGAGTGCCGAAGAGCGCCTCTACTTGACCGCGCCCGCCATCACACCGGACACGAACTGCCGCTGGAACGCGAAGAACACGGCCAGCGGAATCACCATGGAGATGAACGCGCCGGGCGCCAGCACGTCGATGTTGTTGCCGAACTGCCGTACCTGCGTCTGCAGCGCGACCGTGATCGGCTGACTGCCCGAATCGGTGAACACCAGCGCGACCAGCATGTCGTTCCACACCCACAGGAACTGGAAGATGCCGAGGCTCGCGATCGCCGGGCCGCCGAGCGGCATCACCACCCGTGCGAACAACCGCAGTTCACCCGCGCCGTCCAGGCGGGCCGCCTCCAGCAGTTCACGCGGGATCTCCGCGAAGAAGTTGCGCAGCAGGAACACCGCGAACGGCAGACCGAAGCCGGTGTGGAACAGGACCACGCCGAGGACCGAGCCGAACAGACCGATCTTCCCGAACAGTTCCGCGATCGGGATCAGCGCCACCTGCACGGGCACGACCAGCAGACTCACCACGCCCAGGAACCACCAGTCGCGGCCCGGGAACTCCATCCACGCGAACGCGTAACCGGCCAGCGCGCCGATGACGACCACCAGGACCGTCGCCGGAACCGTGATCAGGACGGTGTTCCACAGGGAGTGGGTGATGTCGCCGTTCCCGAGGAGCTTCTGGTAGCTGTCGAACGTCAGTTGGGACGGCTTGGTGAACACCGTCCACCAGCCGCTCGCGCTCATGTCCTCGGGCGCGCGCAGCGAGGCGATGAGCAGACCGACGGTCGGCACCAGCCAGAACAGGCCGACGACGATGAGGAAGACGCGGACCAGGCCTCCGCTCAGCCTCTCGGTGATCCTCGAACCGAGGGACTGCCGCGCCTTCACCGTCCGGGCAGGGCCGGCCTTCGTGATGCCTCCGGCGGTCGCCGTCATCGCCTGACCTCCCGCCTCAGCCGACGGATGTTGAACAGCATCACCGGGATCACGAGCACCAGCAGGAGCACCGCGATCGCGCTCGCGACGCCCGGCTGGTTCTCCGCGAAGCCCTTGCGGTACAGCTCCAGGGCGAGCACGTTCGCGTCGTCCTGGGAGGAGCCGGGGGCGATGATGTAGACGAGGTCGAACACCTTCAGGACGTTGATCATCAGCGTGACGGTGACCACCGCGAGCACCGGCGCGAGCAGTGGCACGGTGACCTTGCGGAACACCTGCCACTCGGTGGCGCCGTCCACCCGTGCGGCCTCCAGCAGCTCCCGGGGCACCCCCGCGAGCCCGGCCGCGATCAGCACCATCGCGAAGCCCGCCCACATCCACACGTACGCCCCGATGATCGCCGGGGTGACCAGCGCCGGGCCGAGCCACTCGACGCCGTTGTACGGCTCCTTGAAGTTGCTCGCCGGAAGCCGCAGTCGTGCTCCGTCGGCGGACGCGGGCAGCGTGAAGGTGCCGTCGCCGGCCGCCTTCGCGGAGGCCACCACCCTGCCGTCCCTCACCGCCTCGATCCGCATCCCGGCATAGCCCAGCTCGGAGGGGTCGGGCACGCCGAGCCGGCCCACACCCTTGCCGCGCGTGAAGTCCTGCCAGGTGGTGCCGGTGATCTTCCCCGGCTCCGGCTCGGCGGCCGCGGCCTTCTTCGCGCCGTCGGGCATCTGGTCCGGGGCGACACCGACCAGGGGCAGGGTGACCGGCCGGCCGGCGTGGACCGGGGCCCTGGTGATGAAACCGCCCCCCTGGGCCACCAGCGGCGACTCGCGGCCCGGGTGCGCCTTGGGGAACGCCGACGACTGGGCGAAGGTGTCGTGCACGCCCACCCACACCGCGTTCGCCACGCCCTTGTGCGGATCCTGGTCGTACACCAACCGGAAGATGATCCCGGCCGCCAGCATCGAGATCGCCATCGGCATGAAGACCACCAGCTTGAAGGCCGTTCCCCAGCGCACCCGCTCGGTCAGCACCGCGAAGACCAGACCGAGCGCGGTGGACACCGTGGGCGCGAACACCACCCAGATGACGTTGTTCTTCAGGGCGGTGCGGATGCCGTCGTCCGTGAAGAGGGTCTTGTAGTTGTCCACGCCGGCGAAACCGTCGCCGGAGGCGCTCACGAAGCTGCGGATGAGCGAGTACCCGATCGGGTAGACCACGAGCGCCCCGAGCAGCACCAGGGCGGGCAGCAGGAACAGGGCTGCCACGGCCTTGCGGGTGCCGGTCACGCTCCTGCGACCGCGGGGTGCGGCGGGCCCCGGTGGGGCCCCGGCCGCCGTTGCCGCCGACGCCATCGCCGGATCAGCTCCCGCTTCCGTACGCGGCCGCCGCGTCCTTCTCCAGCTTCGCCTGCGTGCCCGCCACGTCCGCCGGGTTCTTCAGGAAGTCCTGCAGGTCCTTCCACTCACCCTTGCCGGGGGTGCCGCCGAAGGCCTGCGGTGCCTGGTCGGACATGTCGAAGCGGAAGTCGTCGCCGGACGCGATCAGTGCCTTGGCGATCTTCTGCTGCACCGCGTTCGGGTACGCCGAGATCGGCACGTTCTTGTTCGGCGAGAGATAGCCGCCGAGCTTCGCCTGGATCGTCGCCGCGTCCTGCGAGGCCAGGAAGGTGACGAGGGCCTGAGCCGCCTTGGAGTCCTTCAGGATCACCGCGGCGTCACCGCCGGAGACCACCGGCGCGGTGGAGCCGACCGCCGGGAACGGGAACACCTTCGCGTCCGTGCCCACCTTCGCCTTGGTCTCACCGATGTTGACCTGCACGAAGTCGCCCTCGTAGACCATCGCGGCCTTCGGCTGGTCGCCGCCGGTGAACGTCTGGGTGACCGAGGCCGGGAACTCCGTCTGCAGTGCGCCGTCCTGGCCGCCCGCGAGGTAGTCCTTCTTGCCCCAGATCTGGGCGAGGGTCGTCAGCGCCTGCCTGACCGAGGGATCCGTCCACTTGATCCTGTGCTGGGCGAGCTGGTCGTACTTCTGCGGGCCCGCCTGGGACAGATACACGTTCTCGAACCAGTCCGTCAGCGTCCAGCCGTCCGCGCCGCCCACGGAGAACGGCGTGACCCCGGAGTCGTACACCGCCCGGGTGGTGGTCAGCAGGTCCTGCCAGGTCTTGGGCTCCTTGGCGCCCGCGTTCCCGAAGACCTTGGCGTTGTACCAGATCAGCGACTTGTTGGCGGCCTTGTAGTAGACGCCGTACTGCTTGCCCCCGACCTTGCCGATGTCCTGCCACCCCTGGGAGTAGTTCTTCCGCAGCTCCTTCAGGACCTCCGGGCCGAGCGGCTTGGCCCATCCCCGCTGCACGGCCTGCTTGATGGCGCCGGGCTGCGGCAGCATGGCCACGTCCGGCGGCTGGCCGCCCGCGATCTTCGAACCGACGAAGTTGATGATCGGGTCCTGGGCGGGCACGAAGGTGACCTTCGCGCCGGTGCGCCTCTCGAACTCGGCGAGGACCTGCTTGAAGTTCTTCTGCTCCTGACCGGTCCAGACGGCCGCGATCTCCAGGTTCGCGCCGTTCAGTTTCGGCAGGCCGACGGTGGAACCGGTCGGGACGGCGCTGCCGCCCCCGCTGCCCTTCTTGTCGTTGCCGCTGCTGGAGCAGGCGGTGAGCGCGAGGGCTCCCGCGAGCAGTGCGGCGAGTGTGGCGACGGCCCTGTGTGTCCGGATGATGCTGCTCATATGCGCATCACTTCCCCGTTCGTCGTTCCTGGGTGAACGTCGTCGAGCGTGTCCCGTGCGCTCCGGTGTACGCGGGCCGCTCGGGGCGGGCAAGAGCGCCTGCGGTGTCAAGCGGCGCATCGTGACCGGCTCGTGACCAGGGGCGTATGCGTCCTTCTTCGGTTACGGCGCGGATTCCTCCGGCTAGAGCAGCGACGGCACCTCCGCGGCCGACACCTCCCGCGCCGCCCGCTCCACCGCGCTCGCCAGCAGGGCCAGGTCGGTGGGGCCGTTGCCCAGCTCCCGTACGGGCCGGCGGGCCGGCGGATCGCCCATGCGCTGCCAGTCCAGCGGGACCACCGTGGGCCGCTGGGTCGCCGTACGGGGGATACGGCCCGTCACCCGGCCGCCCTGGAAACCGATGACCCGGCCGTCCGCGAACGCCACCATGCCCCGCCCCGGCGCCGGTTCGTCCGGCCCCTGCTGGGGAGCGTCCAGCGCGATCCGCACGGTGGCCCGGCGCGCGGGCTCCGTCTCCGCGGTACGCCCGCCGATCCCGGTCGCCGCCACCAGATGGACCCCGAGCCGCTCGCCCTCCCGGGCCACCGCCTCCAAGGCGCGCATCACCGACCCGGCGGCGGGCCGGCCCGGCGAGCCGAGCGGCGGCGAGACCAGCGCGTCCAGGTCGTCGACGACGATCACGAGCCGCGGCAACGGCGGTGCCGCCTCGGCCCGCTGCCGCGCCGCCGCGCCCGGCCGCAGCCGCAGGGTGGAGCTGGGCGGCGCCTCTATGTCCCCGTTCGCGGCCGTGCGCTGCGCCACGATCCGGCCCGACACCGCACGCCCCGCGTGCCACTGGGCGAAGTCCGTCCGGCCCAGCAGCTCCGCCCGCCGCTTCAGTTCGGCGGACAGCGACTGGGCGAACTCCCGCATGCGCACGGGGTCGTTGGCGATCAGATGAGTGGTCACATGCGGTATCTCGGTGCACATCCGCAAGCCCTCGCCCCGTGCCGCGCCCGTCCCGACGCCGTCCCGGCCGTCGATCAGTACGATGCCCAGCCGGTCCGGCCGCTCGGCGGCGGCCAGCGAGGCCACCACGGCCCGCAGCAACTCCGTACGACCGCTGGCGGCCGGCCCCTCGATCAGCAGATGCGGCCCGTCGGCCACCAGATCGGCGGTGAGCGGCCCGCGCGGCCCGGCACCGAGCACCGCACGCGCCCGGCCGCCCAGCGCCTGGGTGTCGTCTGCCGCGTCCGCCCAGCGCGCCATCAGCGACGCCGGGGTGGCCCGGGCCAGCCCCAACTCGTCCAGCAGCCGCGCAGACTGCGGCAACGGCGCCGCCACGCGCGTGTCCCGCCCGCCGACCGGGCCGTCCGGACGCAGCGGCGCCAGCGCCCGCGCGAACCGCTCCGCCCAGGCGACGGACACGGCGTCGACGGCGGCGAGTGTGCCCGGGCCGACGGGACCGCTCGGCGCCACCCGCATCAGATGCAGCGCCGTCGCGACATCGCCGCCGAGCAGCGCCACCGCACCGCAGTGCCGGAACGTCGGCGTCGCCGCGCACGCGGCCTCGTACGTCAGCGCCACGGGGGAGGCGGGCGAGGCGGGCTCGGTCTCGGCGAGACAGATCACATGGATCCCGGCCCGCGGCCCGGCCACGGCCAGCCGCGCCACGGCGTCCCGCAGGGCGCTGCCGCCGGGATCTCCGTCCACGACGACGACGGTGTACGGCCCCGGGAACCCACCGGCATCGGCGTCTTCCTTGGCCCAGGAGGGGCGGTGCGCGGCGCCGGAGGCGTGCGCGGAGGTGCCGGCGCGGCCGGGGGAGAGGTGCTGGGCCGGGACGCCGGACGCGCCGGAGGCGGGTGCCGTGGGGCCGGCGTGGCCGGGAAAGAGGTCCTCGGCTCGGAGGGCGGGAGCGCCGGAGGAGGGTGGGGCGGTACCGGGACGGCCGGGGACGAGGCCCTGGGCGGGGATGTCCGGGGGGCCGGGGGTGCCGCTGGTGGCTGCCGGGGCCTGGGCGGGAGTGCCGAACGCCTCGGACAAGGTGCCCTGGGCGGACGCGCCTGGAAGGGATGCCTGGTCCGCGCCGCCCGTGCGGGAGCCGTGCGCGGGGGCGTCCGGTGCGGTGCCGGGCGCCGGGACGCGGACGGAGGCGGGGTGGGCCGCGCTCCGGCCGGTCGCCGCGTGGTCCTCCACCCGGCGCAGCAGTTCCTCGGTGCGGGCGGCCGCCTGTTCGCGGTCGTAGGCCAGCAGCAGCCGGCAGTCCTGGCCGTGGCCCGGCCGGACATGGGGGAGCCAGCCCAGCCAGGACCACTCGGCCGCGCGCTCCGCCGCGGGACGGGAGCGGTCGGCGCTGATCAGCACGATCTCCAGCAGATCGGGGGAGTGCAGCGCCGCCAGCTGGGCCAGCACCGCACGGGCCAGCCCCGACAGCCGGGGACGCGGACCGGCGAGGCCCAGCGCGCCCGCCTCGCGCAGTGCCGCCGTGACGGGCACCGCGGGCAGCAGGCCGGAGCCGTCCGGCGCGCTCCGGTCGGCCGTTCCGAGCCGCACGGTCAGCGTCTCCGGGTGACCCGGCCCGCGCTCCCACAGCCGGGGCCCGGGATCGAGCACCGTCAGCAGCAGCGCGGCCGGATCCGGCCAGGTCTCGGACTGCTGCGGCGCGACGGACGACGGAGCGGCGCCGGCGTGGGCGGCGGTGGCGTCGTACGCCCCGGGGCCGGGAGCCTGCTCCCCGCGTCCGCCGGCCAGTCGGCGGGCCCAGGCGCCGAGACCGCGCCGCCGCGCGCCCTGGGCGGCGTCGATGCCCCTGACGGGCGCGCCGTGACGACCGCTCGAGCGCGCGTCCTCGCCGGATCCGGGGCCTGATTCCGCCGTCCCGTGCCCCGCCGGGCCGGCGTGCCTCTGCCCGGGCGCCCCGCCCTGCCCACCGACGCCGAAGCGCCCGGCATGCGTGTCCCCGGAACCCGCCCGGCCGCGCCGCTCGATCCCGGGCGCCCCGGCCTGCCCCGGCACCACGGCTTCCCCCTGCCGGTGCTCCTGGGCCCCGCCCCCCGCACCGGAGGCTCCCCACCCGACGGGGTCGTACCCGTGCTGAGCGCCACCGGCACCCCCCGCACCTGCGGACGGCGCCGCACCCGGCACGTCGTGAACCTGACCCGCACCCCCGGAGGGGCCACCCGCACCCGGCGTTGCGTCCCGCGCGCCCCGCACCGGCCCCGCACCCGGCGAACCGTCGCGTACGACCCGGACGCACCCCTCCCCGTCGGAGACAGTGGGCAGGCGCGCCCCGGGTCCCCCGGACGGAGTAACCCGCAGCGCCGACTCCCCGATCCGCAGCAGGCTCCCGGCAGGGAACCGCACCGGCCGCTCAGCGAGCCGCACCCCGTCCAGCGCCGTTCCGTTGGTGGAGCCGAGGTCGGCGACCGAGACGCGGCCGTCGGGGCCGACGGTGACCGCGCAGTGCAGCCGGGACACGTCGGGGTCGTCCAGCGGTACGTCCGCGTCGGCCGAGCGGCCCACGGTGATCCGGCCGCCGTGCAGCAGATGGACCCCGCCCGCGTCGGGGCCGGCGACGACGTGCAGCTGGGTCGGCGCGTCGTCCAGCTCGGGGTGCGGCTCGGCGGCCGCGGGGGCGCCCAGGGACAGCACGGCGCCGTCGACCAGCGGGGGCTCGCCGAGGGTGCGGCGGCGCGGGTCGAGGCGTTCGGTGCCGGCGTACAGCACGACCGGGGAGCCGGAGGCGTCGCGGCCCTCCCCGGTGACCGCTCCGGCCAGCGCCGAGGCGACCGCGGCCAGGTCCGTGCCCGTGGGGGCCGTGACCAGCACGTCGCGACTCGCGGTGCGACCCCGCTGCGAGGCCGGGACCAGCGGGTCTACGACGGTCAGCCGGATCTGCATCCCCACCCCAACACGAGCACGTCGGCCAGTACTGGAAGGCATCCTCGCACCTGCCACCGACAACGCGCCCGGCACCCGGTGACAAGTGATCTTGATTGGTCGGCTGTGCCCCCAAAAATGCCTGACCGGTGCCTCACCGGCGATCAGTTGAGATCGGTCACGTCCGGCTCCGGCAACCAGCAGACCGGTACGTGCGTCTTCCCGTCGACACGTGGTGCCCACAAGGGCGGCACTACAGTGGGGCGGAACAACCGGAATGCAGGCAAGCAAGCAGCAGCAGACAGCAGGGAGCGCGTGACGTGCGGCCAGTCGGCAGCAAGTACCTGCTTGAGGAGCCGCTCGGACGCGGCGCCACAGGCACCGTCTGGCGTGCCCGCCAGCGCGAGACGGCGGGCGCCGAGGCGGCCGTGCCAGGGCAGCCCGGCGAGACGGTCGCGATCAAGGTCCTGAAGGAGGAGCTGGCGAGCGATCCGGACATCGTGATGCGCTTCCTTCGCGAGCGCTCCGTCCTGCTCCGCCTCACCCACCCGAACATCGTCCGGGTCCGCGACCTGGTCGTCGAGGGCGATCTGCTGGCGCTGGTCATGGACCTGGTCGACGGTCCCGACCTGCACCGCTACCTGCGCGAGAACGGCCCCCTGACCCCCGTCGCCGCCGCGCTGATGACGGCACAGATCGCCGACGCGCTCGCCGCGAGCCACGCCGACGGCGTCGTCCACCGCGACCTGAAGCCCGCCAACGTGCTGCTCGCGCAGTACGAGGGTCAGATGCACCCGATGCTGACCGACTTCGGCATCGCCCGCCTCGCCGACTCCCCGGGCCTGACCCGCACCCAGGAGTTCGTCGGCACGCCCGCGTACGTGGCACCGGAGTCCGCCGAGGGTCGCCCGCAGACCTCCGCGGTCGACATCTACGGCGCCGGCATCCTGCTGTACGAGCTGGTCACCGGCCGCCCGCCGTTCGCCGGCGGCACCGCGCTCGAGGTGCTGCACCAGCACCTGAGCGCCGAGCCGCGCCGTCCCTCCACGGTCCCGGACCCGCTGTGGACGGTCATAGAGCGCTGCCTGCGCAAGAACCCCGACGAACGGCCGAGCGCCGAGAACCTGGCGCGCGGCCTCAGGGTCGTGGCCGAGGGCATCGGCGTGCACGCGAACGCCGCGCAGATCGCCGCCGCCGAGGGCGTGGGCGCGCTGCTCGCCCCGGACCCGGCCCCGACCGCCGTTCCGGGCGTACCCGGTGCCGCCGACCCCACCCAGGTGCTGCCGAACACCGGCCCCCGGGGCGCGTACGACCCGAACGCCGCGACCAGCGTGCTGCCGCACACCGGCGGCCCCGTCGGCGCCGCCGACCCCACCGCCGTGCTGCCGAACACGGGCGCGGCGGACCCGACGGCGGTGCTGCCGAACACGGGTCCGCAGGGGCAGCAGCCCGAGCAGCCGCACCCCTGGCAGACCCAGCTGCGTGCCGCCCGCGACCGCAACGAGCAGACGCAGATCCAGTACCTCGCGCCGGAGGACGACCCGCTGCGCCACCGGCCGCAGCGACAGGTGGCCCGGCCCCAGCAGCAGCCGCGGCAGGCCTCGCAGGCCCGCCCCCAGCAGCCGCAGCCGCGCGGCCGGCAGCAGGGGTACCAGCAGGGGTACGGCTACGCGCCGCAGCAGCAACCCCAGCAGTACGCCCCGCCGCAGGCGCCGCAGCAGCGGTACGCGCCGCCCGCCCCGGAGCCGCAGCGGCCCGCGCGCGAGCCCCGCGCGCCGCGGCAGCGCAGCGCCAACCCGATGAAGATCCCGGGGCTCGGCTGCCTGAAGGGCTGTCTGTTCACGATCGTCATCCTGGTCGTGGCGAGCTGGCTGATCTACGAGCTGACCCCGGTGCACACCTGGATCGGTCAGGGCCGGAGCTACTGGCACGAGGTGAGCCACTGGACCGGCCAGATCGGTAAGTGGATCAAGGACCTGGGCGGTTCCTCCGGCGGCGGTAACTGAGCGGGCGAACTCGCGGTAACTCGCCGCGAGTTTGCGGATTTGTCGACATCTGACGGGTGATTTCCGTCTCCGCGGTGAAGGTTGGCTCGTTCAACGCGTAGTTTTATCGACCAGGGTTCCTGGTCTGGCGGCTGGGGTCCCGGGGTCGTCCCCCGGAATGACGCAGCAGCGACAACACGCGTCTGTAGGAGCAGTCTTGGCACGGAAGATCGGCAGCCGGTACACCGCGCACCAGATCCTGGGGCGGGGCAGCGCCGGCACGGTGTGGCTGGGCGAGGGGCCGGAGGGTCCCGTCGCCGTCAAGCTGCTGCGCGAGGACCTCGCCTCCGACCAGGAGCTCGTCGGGCGCTTCGTCCAGGAGCGCACCGCGCTGCTCGGCCTGGAGCATCCGCACATCGTGACGGTGCGTGACCTGGTGGTCGACGGCAACGACCTGGCCCTGGTCATGGACCTCGTGCGCGGCACCGACCTGCGCACCCGGCTGGAGCGCGAGCGGCGGCTCCCCCCCGAGGCGGCCGTGGCGATCGTCGCCGACGTGGCCGACGCGCTGGCGGCGGCCCACGCGGCCGGGGTCGTCCACCGGGACGTCAAGCCCGAGAACGTCCTCCTCGACATGCAGGGACCGCTCGGGCCCGGCGGATCCCACCCCGCCCTGCTCACCGACTTCGGCGTCGCCAAGCTCATCGATTCGCCGAAGCGGACGCGGGCCACGAAGATCATCGGTACACCGGACTACCTCGCCCCCGAGATCGTCGAGGGCCTGCCGCCGCGCGCGGCCGTGGACATCTACGCCCTGGCGACCGTCCTCTACGAGCTGCTGGCGGGCTTCACCCCCTTCGGCGGCGGTCACCCCGGCGCGGTGCTGCGACGCCATGTCACCGAGACCGTCGTACCCCTCCCCGGTATCCCGGAGGAGCTCTGGCAGCTGATCGTGCAGTGCCTGGCCAAGGCGCCCGCGTCCCGGCTGCGCGCCTCCGAGCTGGCGGCGCGGCTGCGGGAGCAGCTGCCGACACTGGCCGGGATGCCGCCGCTGGACGTGGACGAGCCGGACCTCTCCGCGGAGCCGGCACAGGACGAGCCGGCGCCGGCGGCTCCGTCCGGTGCCGAGCCGCTACGGCGGCGGGGGGCGGTGTCCCTCGTCCCCGGAGCCAAGCCGGACTCCAACCGGGACACGCACACGTCGATGAGAGTGCCGGGGCCGGACGAGCTGGCGGGGGGCGCGCACGGCACGGCTCGCGCTCCTCGCGCATCCGGTACGCCCCGGCCCGGCTCGGCCCGCCACAAGGCCGCGGTGCGCAGGCGCCGGGTGACTCTGGGCGTGGCCGGCGTGGTGCTGGCGGCTGTGGTGGGCGTCGGTGCGTGGTGGGCCTCGGCCGACGGGCACTCCGAGGCGCCCTCCGGCACCCACAGCACGTCGACCCCGTGACCCGCCCGGGGGCGCCGCCCCCCGGAGCCCCGTTCCGCACCCGTGGCTGCCGGCCGAGAGGGCACCCTCCCCGGCCGATCGAGTCGAGTGGAAGGGCGGCCGGGCGGAGGCTCTGGGGCGGAGCCTCCAGGAGGGCCACCGCAGGGCCGGGGGCTGCTCGGCCGAGGACGGTTGCCACAGCCGTTACGCTTGAAGGCGTGGCAGTCGTCGATGTATCCGAAGAGCTGAAGTCCCTCTCCTCGACCATGGAGTCGATCGAGGCCGTCCTGGACCTCGACAGGCTGAGGGCAGACATCGCCGTGCTCGAGGAGCAGGCGGCCGCGCCGTCCCTCTGGGACAACCCGGACGAGGCGCAGAAGATCACCAGCAAGCTCTCCCACCTCCAGGCCGAGGTCAGGAAGGCGGAGGCGCTGCGCGGCCGGATCGACGATCTCGCCGTCCTCTTCGAGATGGCCGAGGAGGAGGACGACCCGGACACCCGCGCCGAGGCCGAGTCCGAGCTGGCCGCGGTGAAGAAGTCGCTGGACGAGATGGAGGTCCGCACCCTGCTGTCCGGCGAGTACGACTCCCGTGAGGCGCTCGTCAACATCCGCGCCGAGGCCGGTGGCGTCGACGCCGCCGACTTCGCGGAGAAGCTCCAGCGCATGTACCTGCGCTGGGCCGAGCAGCGCGGCTACAAGACGGAGCTCATCGAGACGTCGTACGCCGAAGAGGCCGGCATCAAGTCGACCACCTTCTCCGTGCAGGCGCCGTACGCCTACGGCACCCTCTCCGTCGAGCAGGGCACGCACCGACTGGTGCGCATCTCGCCCTACGACAACCAGGGCCGCCGTCAGACCTCCTTCGCGGGTGTCGAGGTGCTTCCCGTCGTCGAGCAGTCCGACCACGTCGAGATCGACGAGTCCGAGCTGCGGATCGACGTCTACCGTTCCTCCGGGCCCGGTGGTCAGGGCGTGAACACCACCGACTCGGCCGTGCGCATCACCCACCTCCCCACCGGCATCGTCGTCTCCTGCCAGAACGAGCGCTCGCAGATCCAGAACAAGGCCACGGCGATGAACGTGCTGCAGGCCAAGCTGCTGGAGCGCCGCCGGCAGGAGGAGCAGGCCAAGATGGACGCGCTCAAGGGCGACGGAGGCAACTCCTGGGGCAACCAGATGCGTTCGTACGTCCTGCACCCGTACCAGATGGTCAAGGACCTGAGGACGGAGTACGAAGTGGGCAACCCGGAGGCCGTGTTCAACGGTGAGATCGACGGGTTCCTGGAGGCCGGCATTCGCTGGCGCAAGCAGCAGGAGAAGTAACTTTGTCGACATGACAGTCGACTGGACAACTGCCGCCCGAGGGGCGGCAGTTGTCTTTTGTCTGGGTTTTACGTCACACTCACAGGCTTCAACTCACCGCAAACGCCCCCCGAAGGGACATCGCGCCCGCAACGGCCTTGACGTTGCTTTGAAAAATCGGAAAGGTGAGGCGCGGCATGCGTACTCGAGGGGCGCATGTGAACCGGGGGAATGAGTTGACGCGGACTTCGTCACCGGCTGCCCTCCGTCGATCACGGCACGCCCCATGCGCAGCCTCATTGGCGAACAGCTACTGGGGGTAGCAACTACATGACGAAGAAGACGCGGATCCGGGTCGCGCGGATAGCCGCCGGCGCCGTGATCGCGGCCGGTGCGTCCTTGACCGCGGCCGGCGCGGCATCCGCCCTGGACCTCAACGTCCCGGGCATCCACGCGGACGGTGGTACCGACGGCGGCACCGACGGCGGTGACGGCGGGTGCGACCTCGGCATCTGCACGACCGGCGGTGACAACACGACCGGCGGCGACACCACGACCGGCGGCGACACCACGACCGGCGGCGACACGACCACCGGTGGTGACACGACCACCGGTGGTGACACGACGACCGGCGGTGACACGACCACCGGCGGTGACAACACGGTCGGCGGCGACGTCACCATCGGCGGAGTCATCGGCGGCGGTGACACCACGACCGGCGGTGACACCACCACGGGCGGTGACACGACGACCGGCGGTGACACGACGACCGGCGGTGACACCACCACGGGCGGTGACACGACGACCGGTGGCGGCAGCACGACCGGCGGCGACACCACGACCGGTGGTGGCAGCACGACCGGTGGTGGCAGCACCACGGGCGGTGGCAGCACCACGGGCGGTGGCAGCACGACCGGTGGCGGCAGCACGGGTGGCTCCAGCACCGGCGGCGGCTCCAGCACCGGTGGCAACAACGACACCCCGCAGGGCGGGAACAACAACGCCACCCAGGACCAGGGCTCCTCGGCCCTCACCGACACCGGCTCCGACAGCAAGCCCCAGGGCGGCGACAAGCAGCTCGCCGAGACCGGTGCCGGCCAGACCGCGTTCCTGCTCATCGGTGCCGCGACGATGATCGCCGGCGGCATCGGCTTCCGCGTCCTGCCGCGTCTGGCGAACGGCCGGGGCGGCGCGGCCGCCTGAGCGTAGCCGCACGGTCACGCAGTGCGCCTGCCGTGCATACGTAAGGGCCCGGAGCTCGGCGCTCCGGGCCCTTACGGCTTTCTCGGGCTTTTCTCAAGCGGTCTGGTGCGCCAGCAGCGCCACCGCGGCGATCAGCACCGCCAGCAGCGCGATCAGCGCCATCGGGTTCACCCCACCCAGAAAACCCTCTTGCTGCAGTCGCTCGCGGTTGGCACGGCACACCGGGCACCGGCCCTCGCTCACGGGCGCCGCGCAGTTCGCGCACACCAACCGGTCGTACGTCATGCGCTCGCCCTCCTCGCACCGGCCATCACTGTCATACAACGCTCACGGGAACGAGAACGTTCCCCCTCCACTGTGCCAGGTTCGCGGAGCGCATGCGCGGGGCCTTGGAGAGCGGGGAGAGCACAGGGGCCGGTACAAAAACGTACAAGCCTTACCCAACCTCGACCTGCGACTGCACTTGCACACCCGGTTCGCGTATGGTCACGCTCATCTACCCCCGGCGACCCGTGGTGCATCCGTGATCCGATTCGACAACGTCTCCAAGGTCTACCCCAAGCAGACCCGCCCCGCACTCAGGGATGTCTCCCTGGAAGTGGAGAAGGGCGAGTTCGTGTTCCTCGTGGGGTCCTCCGGCTCCGGAAAGTCCACCTTCCTGCGGCTCGTCCTCCGCGAGGAGCGGTGCAGCCACGGACAGGTGCACGTGCTGGGCAAGGACCTCGCGCGCCTCTCCAACTGGAAGGTGCCGCAGATGCGCCGCCAGCTGGGGACGGTGTTCCAGGACTTCCGGCTCCTGCCCAACAAGACCGTCGCGGAGAACGTGGCCTTCGCCCAGGAGGTCATCGGCAAGTCCCGCGGCGAGATCCGCAAGTCCGTTCCGCAGGTGCTCGATCTCGTCGGGCTCGGCGGCAAGGAGGAGCGCATGCCGGGCGAGCTGTCCGGTGGTGAGCAGCAGCGCGTGGCCATCGCGCGGGCCTTCGTCAACCGGCCCAAGCTGCTGATCGCCGACGAGCCCACCGGCAACCTCGACCCGCAGACCTCCGTCGGCATCATGAAGCTGCTCGACCGCATCAACCGGACGGGCACCACGGTCATCATGGCGACGCACGATCAGAACATCGTGGACCAGATGCGCAAGCGCGTCATCGAGCTGGAGAAGGGCCGCCTCGTCCGCGACCAGGCCCGCGGCGTCTACGGCTACCAGCACTAAGCAAGTTCACGACGGAAAGGCTCGACAAGACGCCATGCGCGCCCAGTTCGTCCTGTCGGAGATCGGTGTCGGTCTCCGCCGCAATCTGACGATGACCTTCGCCGTCATCGTCTCCGTCGCCCTGTCCCTGGCGCTGTTCGGCGGCTCGCTGCTGATGAGCGACCAGGTGAGCACCATGAAGGGCTACTGGTACGACAAGGTCAACGTCTCGATCTTCCTGTGCAACAAGCACGACGCCGACTCCGACGTCAACTGCGCCAAGGGCGCGGTCACCGAGGACCAGAAGAAGCAGATCCTCTCGGACCTGCACAAGATGCCGGTCGTCGAGAAGGTGGCGTACGAGTCGCAGGACGAGGCGTACAAGCACTACAAGGAGCAGTTCGGCAACTCCCCGCTGGCCAGCTCGCTGACGCCGGACCAGATGCAGGAGTCGTACCGGATCAAGCTCAAGGACCCGCAGAAGTACCAGGTGATCGCATCGGCCTTCAACGGCCGCGCCGGTGTGCAGTCCGTGCAGGACCAGAAGGGCATCCTGGACAATCTCTTCCAGCTGTTGAACCTGATGAACCGGGGCGCGCTCGGCGTGATGGCGATGATGCTGATCGTCGCACTGCTGCTGATCGTCAACACCGTGCGTGTCTCGGCGTTCAGCCGCCGGCGCGAGACCGGGATCATGCGCCTGGTCGGCGCCTCGGGCTTCTACATCCAGGCGCCGTTCATCGCCGAGGCCGCGGTCGCCGGACTCATCGGCGGCGGGCTCGCCTGCGTGGCCCTGGTGGTGGGCCGGTACTTCACCATCGACCACGGCATGGACCTCGCGCACAAGCTCACGCTGATCAACTTCGTCGGCTGGGACGCGGTGTTGACCAAGCTGCCGCTCATCCTCGCCACGAGCGTGGCGATGCCGTCGCTGGCGGCGTTCTTCGCGTTGCGCAAGTACCTGAAGGTGTGACGCATCCCCAAGAGGGCCGTACGGACATCCCGCCGTGCGGCCCTTCGCGTTGTCCTAGACTCACCGCCATGTCAGGCCGAGACCTGTTCTGTCAGCCCCGTCGCTTCCGCCGCGGGGCCGCCCTGACATTGGTCTTCGCCGGGGTCCTGGTCACCGGCGCCGCCACCGGCTCCTTCCCGCAGCCCGAGGCCGCCGTCTCCGCGCGCAAGGCCGCCGCCGGGCCGGCGCCCACGGCAACCCGGGACGAGGACGTCCAGAAGGCCGCCGCCGAGGCGATGGCCGACGGCAAGTCCCCGATGGACGCCGCCGAGCGGGCCGTCAGCCGCAGCGGGGACAGATGGGGCGCCGTCTACTCCGAAGGCGAGTACCAGGAGTTCCAGGAGGCCCTCGACGGCCGCTACACCGGCGTCGGCCTGTGGGCGCGCCGCGAGCGGGACGGCCGGATCGACGTGACGAGGGTGCAGCCCGGCTCACCCGCCGCCGAGGCGGGGATCCGCAAGGGCGACCGGCTGCGCAGCGTCGACGGCAGCAGGGTCGACGGACGGCCGGTCACCGACGTGGTCTCCTTACTGCGCGGCGACGCCGACGACGCGGCCGCCGGCACACCCGTCACCCTTGGCCTTCAGCGCGGCACACGCGCGTGGACCGAGACACTGCGCCGGGCCAGCCTGTCCACCGACTCCGTGACCGTGCGCAAGCTGCCCGGCGGGGTCACCGTCATCAAGATCGCCGCGTTCACCAAGGGCTCCGGGGACGCCGTCCGCGCGGCGGTACGGCGGGCCCCGGCCGACGGCGGGATCGTCCTGGACCTGCGCGGCAACTCCGGCGGCCTGGTCACCGAGGCGGTGGAGACCGCCTCCGCCTTCCTCGACGGCGGCCTGGTCGCCACCTACGACGTGGACGGCGCCCAGCGCTCCCTGCACGCCGACGCCGGCGGCGACACCACCCGGCCGCTGGTCACCCTCGTCGACGGCGGCACGATGAGCGCGGCCGAGATGCTCACCGGGGCCCTGCAGGACCGCGGCCGCGCGGTGGTGATCGGCTCGCGCACCTTCGGCAAGGGCTCCGTCCAGATGCCGACCGACCTGCCCGACGGCTCGGTGGCCGAGCTGACCGTCGGCCACTACCGCACCCCCTCCGGCCACGCCGTCGACGGCCGGGGCATCACCCCCGACCTGGACGCCGGCCCGGACACGCTGAAGCGGGCCGAGGCGGTCCTCACCGGTCTGGGCGACCCCTCCTAGTCACCTCGTGCGGCCCCTTGTAATCGGCTGTACTCACACCCCCTGCGTGGTGCGAAAATGGGCGGCACTATGAGCAAGGGAATGTACGTACCGAAGGAGTCCCAGCCCAAGCAGGGCGGCGGGGCCGGCAAGGCCAGGGACGGCGAGAAGGGCGGCAAGCGCAAGATCGTCGCCCAGAACAAGAAGGCCCGGCACGACTACGCGATCATCGACACCTACGAGGCCGGGCTCGTGCTCATGGGCACCGAGGTCAAGTCGCTGCGCGAGGGGCGGACCTCGCTGACCGACGGCTTTGTCCAGATCGACCGCGGCGAGGCGTGGCTGCACAACGCCCACATCCCCGAGTACCACCAGGGCAGCTGGACCAACCACTCCGCGCGCCGCAAGCGCAAGCTGCTCCTGCACCGCGAGGAGATCGACAAGCTGGAGTCGAAGTCCCAGGAGACGGGTCACACGATCGTGCCCCTCGCCATCTACTTCAAGGACGGCCGTGCGAAGGCCGAGATCGCCCTCGCACGGGGCAAGAAGGAGTACGACAAGCGGCAGACGCTGCGGGAGAAGCAGGACCGGCGGGAGTCGGACCGGGCGATCGCGGCGGCGAAGCGCAGGCAGCGCGGCGTCTAGCCGGCCGACCGCCGGGAATAGGCTGGCATCGTCGTACGTTGGTCACGTACGATGGCAGTGCACTCCACGGAGGGTGCGCACCTCTCCACGGAGGGGCTTGAAAAATCAACATGGGGATGATCGGTTTCGACAGCGGCTGTCGAAGCAGGGGAAGCGTGTCGAGGAAGCGGCAATGATCTCGTAAACCATATGTCGCAAAAAATAATCGCCAACACCAAGCGCGATTCCTTCGCCCTCGCTGCCTAAGTAGCGACTTGCGAAGTGTCAGCCCGGGGCTGTTCCCGACCCGGATCCTGGCATCAGCTAGGGAACTAAACCTTGATCCCGGTCACGGGGTGAAGAGGGAAACCCAACAGTGACTGAGCCCGTCGGCGACTTGTTCGCGTGATCGCCGGGGCCGAGAAAAGCGAAGCGAACTGCACACGGAGAAGCCCTGATTCCGCACCGTTGGACGCGGGTTCGATTCCCGCCATCTCCACGAACTCCCTCCGGGGGGTACCCCATGTGGGCAAGGCCCCGTCGCTTTCGAGCGGCGGGGCCTTCGCCGTCTCAGTCAAGCCGCGGTGCCGTCCGCACGGGTGAGCGTGGCCAGGCCCAGGGCGAGGACGGCGGCCGTCGTCGGTGCGGCGTACGCGAGCGTGGGGGAGAGGTGCTCCGTCGCCCAGCCCCCCGTCGCCGAACCGCACGCGATCCCCGTGAGCAGGCCCGTCACCATCAGGCTCATGCCCTCGTTCAGGCGGTCGGCCGAGGTGCGACGCTGCACCAGCGTCATCGCCGTGACCATCGTCGGGGCCGTCGCCATCCCCGCCACCAGCAGCGCGCCCGCCAGCAGCCACAGCGAACCGGCGACCTCCGCGGCCACCCACGGCAGGGTCATCAGCACGGCCATCCCGGCCAGGCAGTGGCCGAGCCGCAGCCCGGCCGGTTTCAGCGCGCCGTACGCCAGCCCCGCCGCGCACGAACCCGCCGCCTGGAGGGCCAGGATCACACCCGCCGCCGCGCGGTGTCCCTGCGCGTCGGCGTAGGCGATCGTCACGACCTCCGTCGAGCCGAACACCGCCCCGGTCGCGGTGAAACAGACCAGCAGTGGCGGGATGCCCGGACTGCGCAGCGGCGACCGGGTGCGTGAACGGGCCTGCGGCGGCGGCTCGGTGGCCCGCTGGGCGGCGAACAGCAGCATGCCGGCCAGCAGCAGCACCACGCCCACGAGCGTGCCGGCCTCCGGGAACAACGTGCCGGTCAGAAAGGACGCGAGTACCGGGCCGAACATGAAACACAGCTCGTCGGCGGCCTGCTCGAAGGAGTTCGCGGTGTGCAGCGCCCCGGCGTCGTCGCGCAGCAGATGGGCCCAGCGGGCGCGGGACAGGCCGCCGATGTTGGGGGTGACGGCGGTCACGGCGTACGCGGCGAACAGCGTCCAGTCCGGAGCTCCGCAGCGCACGCACAGCAGCAGCGCGAGGCTGCCGAGGGCGGAGGTGAGCGTGGCAGGTACGGCGACCCGGGCCTGCCCGTGCCGGTCGACCAGCCGGGCGATCCAGGGCCCGGCCAGCGCGGTCGCCGCGAGACCGGTCGCGGTGACGGCACCGGCCAGGGCGTACGAGCCCCGCGAGCCGGCGATCATCACGACCGCGCTCACGCTGAACATGCCCATGGGCAGCCGGGCGAGCAGGTTGCCGGTGGTGAAGGCACGGGTGCCGGGGAGGGTGAAGAGACGGCGGTAGGCGTGGGTCACGGATATGAGCGGGGGCATGGATCCACCCTCGCCCGGAGTGGATCAACGGGTCCAACACCTTCTCGGCGCCGATTCACGCATCCCTGTTGTAAGTTGCGTGGCGTGCCCGCCGCCGTCGACCCCCGTCTCCTGCGTGCCTTCGTCGCCGTGGCCGAGGAACTCCACTTCACCCGGGCGGCCGCCCGCCTGTACGTCGCCCAGCAGGCGCTCAGCCGTGATGTACGGCGGCTGGAGCGGGAGTTGGGCGCCGAACTCTTCCTGCGGACCACCCGGCAGGTGACGCTCACCGCCGACGGTGTCCGGCTGCTGCCGCACGCGCGCCGGGTCCTGGCGGCACAGGACGAGTTGCTGGCGGCCTTCGCGTCCTCGGCGCAGGCTCGTCCGCTGCTGGTGGACCTCAACTCGCCCGGCCTGGTCACCGGCCGCCGGGTGCTGCACCGGGCCCGTGAACTCGCCCCGGACTGCGAGCTGATGGCCCGCTACGAGAGCGGTCTGACCGGAGCCGCCGAGCAGGTGCTGTCCGGGCGGCTGGACGCCTCCTTCGGCCGTTTCGCGGGCCTGGACCCGGCGCTCAGGTCCGGGCTCGCACAGCAGCCGGTGCGGTACGAGCCGATGGCCGTCGTCCTGCCCGAGGACCACCGGCTGGCCGGTCTGCCCGAGGTGCCCGTCGCCGCGCTGGCCGGGGAGACGGTGTACGCCGGTGCCGGGAACCCGCGCACCCTGGAGTGGACCGATCTGGCGCTCCGGCTCTTCGAGGAGTACGGCGTCCGGCTCGCCCCGGCCCTGCCGCTGGCCGTGGGGGACGAGGAGTTCGAGCGGATGATGGCCAAGACCCGCCATCCGGTGCTGGCCGTGGTGGACTTCCCCGCCCTGCCCCGCACGGTCCGCCGTCCGCTCGTCGACCCCGTCCCGCTGTCACCGGTCTCCCTGGTGTGGCGCAAGGGGCTGGTCCATCCCGCCCTGGACGGCCTGCGGAGGGCGGCGGGAGAGGTGGCGGAAGCGGAGGGCTGGCTGCGGCGGCCGGCCGGGAGCTGGATCCCCGCGGCGGACGACAGGACGATGACCGCCGGCCGAGGGGGAGCCCCGCGCCGGCCGTAGCCGGAGCCCGAGCCCGGGATCAGCCGTCGGCGCCCGCCGGGCTCGTCGTCGTGGTGAAGCCCTCCTTCTTGTTGGCCGCGACGGCGAAGTCGTTGGTGAACGTCGTGGCGAGGTTCACCTTCGAGGTCGCGTGGCCCACCAGCTCCTCCGTGGCCAGGACGTTCTTCGGGCCGCCCGCCGGCATGATGCCGTCCGGGAGGAACTGCCCCTTGTCCTGGTTCAGGGCCGAGACGTAGTCGGCCTTGCTCACCAACTGGTTCTGCACGAACGACTGCGGCAGCTTGTCGGCGATGTCGGCCGCGCTGTGGGTGTTGATCCAGTGCATGGTGGCCACGAGCGCGTCGACGACCTTCTGCACCGCGTCCTTGTGTGAGTTCACCCAGTCGGTACGGGCGATGACACCAGCGGCCGGCCAGGCGCCGCCCGTCGCGGCCTTCGCACCGGAGGTGGTGGCCACGTCGACCGCCGAGTAACCGACGCCCTTCTTCTCGATGGCGGCGACCGTCGGCTGCGTGGTCATCACGCAGGCGACCTTGCCGTTCTGGAGCGCGGCGATGGCGGTCGAGCCCGCGCCGACCCCGATCCGGTGGATGTCGCCGGCCTTCACGTTCCTCTTGGCGGCCAGGAACTGGGTGAGCGTGTCGGTGCCGGAACCCAGGTCGGTGACGCCGAGCGTCTTTCCCTTGAAGTCGGCGGCCGAGTGCACTCCGCTCTTCGTGGCGCACATCTCCCGCTCACCCGGCGCCCCGGACAGCTGGACGACGTCCTCGACCGCCTTGCCCTTCACCTGGAAGTCGATGGTGTGGTTGTACCAGGCGCCCGCCATGTCCACCTGGCCCGAGGCCATCGCGTCCTCGGCACCGGTGCCGCCGTCCTGCTCGGTGCTCAGCACGACGTTGACGCCGTACTTCTTGTAGAAGCCGAGGTTCTGGGCGAGCTGGTACGGCAGGTAGATCTGCTTGTCGATGCCGCCGACCATGAGCTTGACGGTCGGGGTGCCGCCGGAGCCGCTCGCCCCGGAGCTGCCGGAACTGCTGGAACACGCGGTGGCCGCGCCGAGGGCGAGAACGGTGACGAGCGATGCGGTGAGGGCTCTGTTGAACATGGCGGCTCTTTCCTTTCGGGTGTACGGGGACGCGCAATGCGAGGAAGGGGAGAGGGAGTTCAGAGGGAGTTGGCCTCGGAGGGGGCCGGCGGGCGCCACGCCAGCAGCCGGTGTTCGAGCTTGCCGATCAGCCACTCCGCGCCCAGCACGATGACCGCGATGACGAGCATCGTCGCGAACACGCCGTTGGGGTCGAAGTTGTTCTGCGCGGTCTTGATGACGAGACCGAGACCGCTCTGCGCGCCGAGCACCTCGCCGACCAGCGCGCCGACGATGGCGAAGCCGAAGGCGCTGTGCAGGCTGGCGATGATCCAGGTGAGCGCGGAGGGCACGATGACGTGCCGGATGATCTGCATCTGGGAGGCGCCGAGCACCCGGGCGTTGGCGAGGATGTTGCGGTCGACCTCGCGGACGCCCTGGAAGGCGTTGAAGAAGACGATGAAGAACACCAGCACGGCGGCGAGCAGGATCTTCGGGGTCACGCCGATGCCGAAGGCGACGATGAAGATCGAGCCGAGGACGATCCGCGGGATCGCGTTGACCATCTTGATGTAGGGCCCGAGGACGTCGGACAGGTAGCGGCTCTGGCCGAGTGCCACGCCGAAGACGACTCCGGTGACGGCGCCGACGGCGAAGCCGATGAGCGCCTCCTGGATGGTGGTCCAGATGTTCGTGTAGAAGGAGCCGAACTCGGTGCCGTTCTGGAAGAGGTCGATCAGCCGCTTCCAGATGCCCGACGGCTGACCGAAGAAGAACGGGTCGACGATGCCCCAGGTGGTGAAGGCCTGCCAGCCGCCGATGACGAGTGCCGCGATGCCGATGCGGCCCGCCCACACCCGTGCGACGCGGCGCCGGGCGGCCCGCTTGGCGGCGGCGGCCGCCGGGGCCTGCTTGCCGCCCGTGGCGGAGGCGGGCGCGGTGGACGTCGTGCTCATGCGGCGCCTCCTGCGGTGCGTGCGTAGGCGCGCTCGACCTCTTCGCGCAGCGTTTCCCAGATCTGTTGCTGGAGTTCGATGAAGCGGGGCTGGAAGCGGATCTCCTGGACGGAGCCGCGCGGGCGCGGCAGGTCGATGTCGAAGACCGCCTTGACCGAACCGGGGCCGGAGGTCATCACGACGACCCGGTCGGCGAGCGCGACGGCCTCGTCGAGGTCGTGGGTGATGAAGATGACGGACGGGCGGATCTGCTCCCACAGGCCCAGCAGTTCGGTCGACATGATCGCCTTGGTCTGCACGTCCAGGGCGCCGAACGGCTCGTCCATGATCAGGATCTTGGGTTCGTTGATCAGCGCCGCGGCCATGGCCACGCGCTTGCGCATACCGCCGGAGAGCTGGTGCGGATAGCGGTCCTCGAAACCCGTCAGGCCGACCCGGCGCAGCCAGTCGCGGGCGGAGGCCTGCGCCTGCTGTTTCGGCACGCCACGGAAGACCGGTCCCATCAGCACATTGCCGAGGACGGTCTTCCAGGGCAGCAGGGCGTCCGCCTGGAACATGAAGCTGACGCCGTCGGTGATGCCGTCCACCTCTCGGCCACCGACCCTGACCGAGCCCTCACTGGGCCGGTCGAGCCCGGACACCATGCTCAGCGTGGTCGACTTGCCGCAGCCGGTGGGGCCGACCACCGCACAGAACTGGCCCGGCTCCACGGTGAACGACACGCCTTGCAGTGCCGTGAACACCTCACCGGCAGGAGTCAGGAATCGCTTGGTGAGCCCGGATATCTCGATGCGCGCGTCCTCGCGCTCCGCCGCACCGGCACTGCCGCCGGCGATCGGGCTCTTCGCGACATCGTTGCGCGAAGCCATGGGGGTCCGTCTCCTTCCACACCTCTTGGGGTCGAGGAAGGCAGACGTTAGGGGCCACCGGGCGTGACGTCGCTGTTTCCCAGGTATCCCGCGATAGCCGCGTAAACCGGGGTTCTGCTCGTTTAGCTCAGCCCTCCGGGGGTGGGCAGGTTTTCGGTCATCAGGCACAATCACGCCACCACGGGTCCGGCGCAGGGCCGGCCCGGCACCACCCAGAACAGGGGCGAAGAGGCACCTGTGACACCCATCCGTATACGAATCCGGCGCGGCGGGAGGGGGAGACTCTCCGCGCGGATCCTGGCCAGCCAGCTTGTCATCCTGGCGCTGACGGGCGTCATCGGATTCGTGCTGTTCGCCTTCGCGCAACGCTCCGCCCTCGACCGCACCTACGAGGAGCGGGCCGTGGCCATCGCCAAGACGACGGCCGCGGACCCGCAGATCCGGCGGGCCATGCAGGACGGCGGCGGTGACGTGGTGCAGAGCGTCGCCGAGCGGATCCGGCAGGCGTCGGGGGCGTCGTACGTGGTGGTGATCGACCTGCGGGGCATCCGCCACTCGCACCCCATGCCGCGACTGGTCGGTTCGCCGGTGTCCGAGCCGATCGTGGCGCGGGACGGCCTGCCGCACGTCGGCACCGACCAGGGCGCGACCGGGCGGTCCGCCAACGGCAGGGTCCCGCTGTACGGGCCGACGGGCGAGCTGGTCGGTGAGGTGTCGGTGGGTATCCCGGAACACGATGTGCTCGGCGAGCTGTGGCGCGAGCTGCCCACCTTCGCCCTGTACGCCGCGATCGCCACCGCCCTGGGCGCGGTGGCCGCGTTCCTGCTGGCCGGGCGGCTGAAGCGGACCACGTTCGGGCTGGAACTGGAGGAGATCGCCGGGCTGTTGCAGGACCGGGAGGCGATGCTGCACGGCATCCGCGAGGGGGTGCTCGCCTTCGCCCCGGACGGCAGGATCACCGTGGTGAACGACGAGGCCCGCCGCCTGCTCGGCCTCGGCACCGCGCTCGGCAGCACCCTGGAGGAGGTGCTGCCCGGCGGACGGCTGCGCCGCGCCCTGGACGGGACCCTGACCGGCACCGACATCAGCGTGCTGACCGACGAACACTGTCTGGTCGTCAACCGGATGCCGGTGACCCTGCACGGGCGCGCACTGGGCGCCGTGGTCACCGTCCGCGACCGCACCGAACTGGTCGGTCTGCTGCGGGAGCTGGACTCCGTGCGCGGGCTGACCGACGCGCTGCGGGCGCAGCAGCACGAGTTCACCAACCGGATGCACACGGTCGCCGGGCTGCTCGACATAGGGGCGCACGACGACGCGTACGAACTGGCCGTGGAGTCGGCCGGCGCCGGGCAGGCGCTCACGGAGTCCGTGCGCGAGCGGATCGGCAACCCGCTGATGGTCGGCCTGGTCGTGGCCAAGACCACCGTCGCCGCCGAACGCGGGGTGCGGGTCGAGCTGGACGACGACTCCGCGCTGGGCCAGGATCCGGCGCACCTGCCGCGGTTGCTGACGATCGTCGGCAACCTGCTGGACAACGCGATCGACGCGGCGGGCGACGGGCCGCCGCCGGCGGGCGGACGCGGGGTGCGGCTCACGCTCGCCGAGGACGGGCGAGGCACGACCGTGCGGGTGGCGGACACCGGCCCCGGCGTTCCGCCCGGCGCCCGCGAATCGATCTTCGAGGACGGCTGGTCGACCCGCCCCGACCGGGGCACGGCCCGGCGCGGCCTGGGCCTGGCGCTGGTCCATCGCCTGGTGTCGCGGCACGGCGGCGCCATCACCGTCAGCGAGGGCCCGGGGGCGGTGTTCACGGTGCGACTGCCACTGCCCGACCTCGTGAGGGCCGCCGGGGCGAAGGCGTTCCCCGTGGGAGGTGACCGCTGATGATCCGCACCCTGGTCGTGGACGACGACTTCCGGGTCAGCCACATCCACTGCGACTACGTGTCCCGGGTCAAGGGCTACGAGGTGGTGGGCGAGGCGGCGACCGTGGCCGAGGCGCTCCAGGCGACGTCCGAACTCCGCCCCGACCTGCTCCTGCTCGACATCTTCCTGCCCGACGGCAGCGGACTCGACGTACTGCGGCGGCTGACGGGGGACGCGGGAGGTGCCCGCCCCGACGCCATCATGATCACCGCGGACCGGGACATCGCCTCGGTGCGCACGGCGATGAAACTCGGCGCCGTGGGCTACCTGGTCAAGCCCTTCGGCGCCGCCGACCTCGCCGAGCGGCTCACCTCGTACCGCGAACTCCAGCACCGCGTCGACACCCTCGGGGAGACCACGGAGACCGAACAGGCCGACGTGGACGCCCTGTTCAGCGCGGTCAGGCCACCGGCCGTCCCCCGGGTGCCGGCCAAGGGCCACTCGGCGCCCACGCTCGCCCTCGTGCAGCAGGCGCTGCGCGCCGCGCACGGCGACCTGTCGGCCGCCGAGGCCGCCGAGCTGACCGGGGTCTCCCGGGCCACGGCCCAGCGCTACCTGTCGTACCTCGTCAAGGAGGGCACGGTCCGGCTGATCCTGCGCTACGGGGCGACGGGCCGTCCGGAGCACCGGTACCGGATCGCGTCCTGAGCTCCCGGCCGCCTCCCCTCACCGGGGCGCCTCCCTGTGAGTGAGAGCAACGTTCCCTTCCGGTCACTCACAGCCACAGCGCGGAAACGCGTCCTCCCTACCTTCGGGCTCAGTCGGTCGTACGGCAGACGGAGCAGCCCGGAGCACCTGGAGGAGCGATGACAGCCCCAGCACCAACCCGACGCAGTGGCCGCTGGATCGAGCGCTGGGATCCGGAGGACGAGGGGTTCTGGAAGGTGACCGGTGAACGGATCGCCAACCGGAACCTCTGGTTCTCCGTCCTCTCGGAGCACATCGGCTTCTCGATCTGGACCCTGTGGTCCGTGCTGGTCCTCTTCATGGGCCCGGAGTACGGCCTCACTCCCGCCGACAAGTTCCTGCTGACCTCGATGGTCACCCTCGTCGGCGCCGTCGTGCGCGTCCCCTACACCTTCGCCGTGGCCGTCTTCGGCGGCCGCAACTGGACGATCGTCTCGGCCTGCCTCCTGCTCGTCCCGACGATCGCCGCCTTCGTGGTCATGGAGCCCGGAACCTCCTTCACCACGTTCCTCCTCGTCGGCCTGCTGGCCGGCATCGGCGGCGGCAACTTCGCCTCCTCCATGACCAACATCAACGCCTTCTTCCCGCTGAAGCGGAAGGGCTGGGCGCTCGGCCTGAACGCCGGCGGCGGCAACATCGGCGTGCCCGTCATCCAGCTCGTCGCCCTCGCCGTCATCGGCGCGAACGGCGGCCCGCGCCTCCTGCTGGGCATCTACATCCCGCTGATCGTCGTGGCCGCGACCCTCGCCGCCCTCTTCATGGACAACCTGGCGACGGTGAAGAACGACACCGGAGCGGCCAAGGACGCGGCCAAGGACGCCCACACCTGGATCATGGCCTTCCTCTACGTCGGCACCTTCGGCTCCTTCATCGGCTACAGCTTCGCCTTCGGCCAGGTCCTGACGATCCAGTTCGGCCGCACGCCGCTCCAGGCGGCCTACCTCACCTTCATCGGCCCGCTGCTCGGTTCCCTGATCCGCCCCCTCGGCGGGCGGCTCGCCGACCGCTTCGGCGGCGCCCGCATCACCCTGTGGAACTACGTCGCCATGGCCGCCGCCACCGCCGTACTGATCGTCGCGAGCCGACAGAAGTCGCTCGGGCTGTTCGTGTCCGTCTTCGTCGTCCTGTTCGTGCTCAGCGGGCTCGGCAACGGCTCCACGTACAAGATGATCCCGGGCATCTTCCAGGCGAAGGCCCTGGCCAAGGGGTTGGAGGGGGAGGCGGCCGTGGCCTGCGGCCGGCGGCTGTCCGGCGCCTCGATGGGGCTGATCGGCGCGGTGGGCGCGCTCGGCGGCGTGGGCATCAACCTGGCCTTCCGCCAGTCCTTCCTCTCCTACGGATCCGGCACCGGCGCGTTCGTCGCCTTCCTCGCCTTCTACGCCCTCTGCTTCGCGGTGACGTGGGCCGTATACCTTCGCCGCCCGGCGCGGCAGGCTGGGAAGGTACCCACGGCGGAGACGGAGCCGCAGCTCGGCTACGCCGAAGTGTGACGTAACACCGGTGACATCGGGCCGAACCGAGCCTGTCACGCACCGTTGACAGGCTCGAGAGGCGCACCGGTCAGCTAGGAGAGCCGATGTACGACGAAGAGCAGCACCCCGAGCACGGTCCGCTCGCGGGATTCACCGTGGGCGTCACCGCCGCGCGCCGGGCCGAGGAGCTGAGCGCCCTGCTCGACCGGCGCGGTGCCGCCGTCCTGCACGCACCGGCTCTGCGGATCGTGCCGCTCGCCGACGACGGCGAACTCCTCGCCGCCACGAAGGAGATCATCGACCGTGGTCCGGACGTGGTCGTGGCCACCACGGCGATCGGCTTCCGGGGCTGGGTGGAGGCGGCCGAGGGCTGGGGCCTGGGCGATCCGCTCCTCGGCCGGCTCCGGCAGGCCGAGCTGCTGGCCCGGGGCCCCAAGGTCAAGGGCGCGATCCGGGCGGCCGGTCTGACGGAGGAGTGGTCGCCGTCGTCGGAATCGCTGGCCGAGGTCCTGGACCGCCTCCTGGAGGAGGGCGTGGACGGCCGCCGTATCGCCGTCCAGCTGCACGGCGAACCGCTGCCGGGGTTCGTCGAGTCCCTGCGCGCCGGGGGAGCGGAGGTGCTCCCGGTGCCGGTGTACCGCTGGATGCCCCCGGAGGACATCACCCCGCTGGACCGCCTGCTGGACGCGACGGTGGCGCGGTCGGTGGACGCCCTGACCTTCACCAGCGCGCCGGCGGCCGCGTCCCTCCTGTCCCGTGCCGAGGACCGGGGCGTGCTGCCGGACCTGCTGGCGGCGCTGTCCCACGACGTCCTGCCGGCCTGCGTGGGCCCGGTGACGGCGCTGCCGCTCCAGGCACACGGCGTGGACACGGTCCAGCCGGAACGCTTCCGCCTCGGCCCCCTCGTCCAGCTGCTGTGCCAGGAACTCCCGGGCCGCGCCCGCATGTTGCCGGTCGCCGGTCACCGGGTGGAGATCCGGGGCCATGCGGTCCTGGTGGACGGCACCCTGAAACCGGTTCCCCCGGCAGGCATGTCCCTGCTGCGGGTCCTGTCGCGCCGTCCCGGCTGGGTGGTGCCCCGGGCGGACCTCCTGCGCGCCCTGCCGGGCGCGGGCCGCGACGAACACGCGGTGGAGACGGCGATGGCCCGCCTGCGCACGGCCCTCGGGGCACCGAAGCTGATCCAGACGGTGGTGAAGCGCGGTTACCGCCTGGCCCTGGACCCGGCGGCGGACGCGAAGTACGCGGACGCGTAGGAGGAGCGGTCGGCCGGGGACGGGGTGTGCGTGCCTGCCGTCGGCACCCGAGTCGGCCTGGCCTACGAGGAGTGGGCGGGGCGGCCGTACAGCATCAGGGCCCGGTCCAGGAGCCCCAGGGCCGGCGTCGAACCCAGCGCCCGCACCCCGTTCCACGCCACCCACGGGCCCTCGAAGTGCGCACGCAGGGCGGCCGGATCGCCCTGCGCCGCCAGGGCGATGTTGAGCGGGATGCCGAACGCCATCGTGACGAGGAAGACCAGGGCGTACGCCGGCAGGGCGGCCCGGACCCGTCGCCCGCCCGGTGCCCGGCGCAGCTGCCACGCCGACAGCCCGGTCAGCAACAGCGCACCCATGAAGCTCAGGAAGAACGCCGGGTTCTGGATCGCCGTGTTGATGTTCCGCATGACCTCGACGTACGTCCGGTCGTCGCTGCGGGCCAGGGCCGGCATCACCGCGCAGGCGAAGATGTAGAAGACCCCGGCGCTCAGGCCCGTGGTGATCGTGGCCGCGATCAGCACGGCGGTCCTGGCGGGCGTGGCCGTCGCGCTCGTCGTGTCGGCCGTGTGCGGCCTGTGTGTCGTTTTCGTCATGTCTCCAGCGAACCGGGAGACCCCTGCCCCGGACATGGCCGAGGCGCGCGAGCGCGTACGCGTGCGTCCAGCCGGTACGAGGGCTTCCGGCCGGGCGCCCGGGCGGGCACTGTGAAGAGAACACCCCACGCTTCCTGCCTAGGCGGTGACAGGCACATGGCACTGGGTACGGCCACGCCCCCCTACGAGCCGCGGTTCGACGCCGGACGGATCTGCCTCGATCTCCTCGCGACCACGCATCCGGCCGAACGGCTGAGCTCCGCCGAGGACTTGTGCGCGTGGATCGGCGGGGCCCGCCTGGTGCCGGAGGGTACGGCGCTCGGTCACGCGGACGCCTCCTGGCCGGCTCCCTTCCGGGAACTGCGGGCGTACATCGGGCAGTTGGTGCGAAGCCCCCAAGCCCTGGAGACGCCCTCGTACCTGCGGGCGCTCGGGCGGGTCAACGAGGTCGCCCGTGCCGCGCCTCCGGTCCTGCGTGCCGTACGCGGGGACGGGGGCGCCCTGGTGCGGGAGCTGGCCGATCCGCCGAGCTGCGCGGGGCTGCTCGCGCTCGTCGCCCGGGACGCCGTGGAACTGCTCACTGATCCCGTCGTGCGGGCGGCCGTCCGGGAGTGCGAGGGGGACAACTGCCCGCTCGTGTACGTGGACACGTCCCGGGGCCGGCGCCGGCGGTGGTGTTCCAGCGAGGCGTGCGGGAACCGGGAGCGGGTGGCCCGGCACCGGCGGCGGGCGGCTCTCACGCGGGCGTGATTTCCGTAACAGTGCGTTTGGATGCCCTCTACACCGGACATTCTTGCGGCCTCCGGCGATGTGTCGGAAATGTAAAGATCGCGCGGGAGGTATGTGCGCGCATGTCCCCCTCGTCACGTCACCCCGGAGAAAACTGTCACCTCCGTTTGAACGCCGCGCCGTTCCCTTCCGTACGGGTGGGCGAGCGACCGACTGGGGGAACCCCCGGACACCGGAGGTGGGCGTGCGCAAGGATGCGGCCGTGGCCAATGAACGTGGATCGAGGGCCCGACATCGCATGTCCTCACAGCCCTCGGAACCTGACGAGGAGTTGATGCGTGCGCTCTATCGGGAGCACGCCGGACCCCTGCTCGCGTATGTCCTGCGGCTGGTCGCCGGTGACCGGCAGCGCGCCGAGGACGTCGTACAGGAAACGCTCATCCGTGCCTGGAAGAACGCCGGTCAGCTCAATCGGGCGACCGGTTCGGTACGCCCCTGGCTGGTGACGGTCGCGCGCCGCATCGTCATCGACGGCCACCGCAGCCGGCAGGCCCGGCCGCAGGAGGTCGATCCGTCGCCGCTGGAGGTCATCCCCGCGGAGGACGAGATCGACAAGGCGCTGTGGCTGATGACGCTGTCGGACGCGCTCGACGACCTGACCCCGGCCCACCGGGAGGTCCTCGTCGAGACGTACTTCAAGGGGCGTACGGTCAATGAGGCGGCAGAGACGCTGGGCATCCCCAGCGGCACCGTGCGGTCTCGGGTGTTCTACGCCCTGCGGTCGATGAAGCTGGCACTGGAGGAGCGGGGGGTGACGGCGTGATGAGCAGTGGTTACGGGGGAATGCAGGGATTCGGTGCGGGTGGTCCGGGTATGTCTGGGCCTATGAGCCCCCAATCGGGATCTTCCGTGCCGAGCGAGCACGAGACCGTGGGCGCCTATGCCCTCGGGATTCTCGACGACGCCGAGGCAACCGCTTTCGAGGCCCATCTCGCCGGCTGCGAGTGGTGCGCCCAGCAGCTGGACGAGCTGGCCGGGATGGAGCCGATGCTGGCCGCGCTCGCGGATCTGCCGGGCTCCGGCAGCACCCCCGCGATCGGCGAGTCGCTGTCCGCCAGGCCCAGCCCGCGGATCGTGGAGAAGCTGGTCGACGAGGTCGCGGAGAAGCGCGCCCGGAAGCGCCGGCGCAGCTTCTACATGATCGCGGCGGCTGCCGCGCTGATCATCGCCGGACCGCTGGCCGCGGTGGCGGTGAACAGCGGCTCCGGCGGGAACGGGGGCCAGACCACCGCCTCCGCGGCGCAGACCACCTTCGAGGCCATGCCCGACAAGAAGTCGGCCACGGACCCGTCGTCGCAGATCAGCGCCACCGTCGCGATGACCCAGAAGGAGTGGGGCACCCAGGCGGTCCTGCAGCTGAAGAACGCCAAGGGCCCGCTGAAGTGCTCGCTGGTGCTCGTCGCGAAGAACGGGCAGCGCGTGACGATGTCCTCCTGGTCCGTGCCGGACACGGGCTACGGCATCTCGGACGGGAAGACGCCGGAGTCCAGGAAGCCGCTGTACATCGGCGGCGCGGCGGCCTTCAAGCCCAACGAGATCGACCACTTCGAGGTGGTGACCTTCCAGGGCCAGAAGCTGGTGCAGGTACAGGCGTAGCTGCCGTAGCTTCCACGGGCCCCCTTCGCGTACGGTTGACGGCTGCCCAGCACGTCAGAAGGGGGCCCGGTGGCCGCTCAGGTTCAGCAGTCCGCGGTCGGCTCGGTACACGACGCACACGATTCCGTCCGTGACCGGGAGATCAGCGTCGAGCAGGAACACCTGGACCGGGTGTACCGCCGGCTGGAGGAGAAGATCCACGAGGCCGAGTTCCTGATGAACGACGCGGCCAAGCGGGGCCAGGTCGGCACCCCGGGCGCGCTGGCCGAGCGGGACGCGCAGGTCTTCCGGGCCGGTGTCCACCTGAACCGGCTCAACAACGAGTTCGAGGACTTCCTCTTCGGGCGGATCGACCTCCTTCTCGGCAAGGACGGGAAGAAGGGGCCCGACGGCGCCTACACCGCCGTGGAGCCCGCCGAGGGTGCCGTGCGGGACGACAACACCGCCGACATCGCCGAGACCCTGCACATCGGGCGCATCGGTGTGCTCGACGAGGACTACGCGCCGCTGGTCATCGACTGGCGGGCGCCCGCCGCCGCCCCCTTCTACCGGGCCACTCCGGTGGATCCCGGGCGCGTGGTACGGCGCCGGGTCATCCGGTCCAAGGGGCGCCGCGTGCTCGGGGTCGAGGACGACCTCATGCGCCCCGAGCTGACCGCCTCCCTCGACGGCCGCGAACTCCCCGTCATCGGTGACGGCGCCCTCATGGCCGCCCTCGGCCAGGCCCGCACACACACCATGCGGGACATCGTGTCCTCCATCCAGGCCGAACAGGACCTGGTCATCCGCGCCCCCGCCGCCTCCATCACCTACGTCGAGGGCGGGCCCGGCACCGGCAAGACCGCCGTCGCCCTGCACCGCGCCGCCTACCTGCTCTACCAGGACAGACGCCGGTACGCGGGCGGCATCCTCATCGTCTCCCCGACCCCGCTGCTCGTGGCCTACACCGAGGGAGTGCTGCCCTCGCTCGGCGAGGAGGGCCAGGTCGCGATCCGCGCCATCGGCTCGCTCGTCGACGGCGCCGAGGCCACGCTGTACGACTCCCCGTCCGTGGCCCGGGCCAAGGGCTCGTGCCGCATGCTGAAGGTGCTGCGGAAGGCCGCCCGGGGGGCGCTCGAACTGGGGCCGGCCGGTACCGGCGCGGCGGACGAGGACGGCACGCCGCGGGCCTTCGACGGGCCGCCGTCCCGCCTGCGCGTCGTCGCCTTCGGGCGCCGTCTCGAGCTGGAGGCGGAGGAGCTGGAACGTGTCCGCCGGACCGCCCTCGGCGGCACCGCCCCCGTCAACCTGCTCCGTCCCCGCGCCCGCAAGCTGCTCCTGGACGCCCTGTGGGCCAAGTCCGGAGCGGCCGCCCGGCACACCGACCCCGAGCTGACCGCCGAGCTGCGCTCCTCCTTCGACGAGGACGTCATCGGCGAGGACGCCTTCGCCGCCTTCCTCGACGCCTGGTGGCCCGAGCTGACCCCGAAGGCCGTGCTCGCCGCCATGGCCGACGAGCGGCGGCTCGGCCGCTGGGCCCGCCGGATCCTCAACCCCGGCGAGGTCCGCAAGGTCGCCCGCTCCCTCCAGCGTGACGGCCACTCCGTGCACGACATCGCCATGCTGGACGAGCTCCAGGCCATCCTCGGCGCCCCGGCCCGCCCGCGGAGGAAGCGCGAGGTCGACCCGCTGGACCAGCTCACCGGCCTGGAGGAGCTGATGCCGGTGCGCGAGGAGACCCAGCGCGAGCGGGCCGAGCGGCTCGCGCAGGAGCGCACCGAGTACGCGCACGTCATCGTGGACGAGGCGCAGGACCTCACGCCGATGCAGTGGCGGATGGTCGGCCGGCGCGGACGGCACGCCACCTGGACGGTCGTGGGTGACCCGGCCCAGTCCTCCTGGTCCGACCCGGACGAGGCGGCCGCGGCCCGCGACGAGGCCCTCGGCACCCGCCCGCGGCGCCGCTTCCAGCTCACCGTGAACTACCGCAACCCGGCGGAGATCGCCGATCTGGCCGCCAAGGTGCTGGCGCTGGCGATGCCCGGTTCCGAGGCGCCCAGCGCCGTACGGTCCACGGGCGTCGAGCCGCGCTTCACGGTCGTACGGGAGTCGCTCGCGCGGACCGTGCGGGCGGAGGCCGAGCGGCTGCTGGACCTGGTGGACGGCACGGTCGGCGTGGTCGTCGCCATGAACCGGCGCGAGGAGGCCCGGCGCTGGCTGGCCGGGCTCGGCGACCGGGTGGCGGCGCTCGGCAGCCTGGAGGCCAAGGGCCTGGAGTACGACGCCACGGTCGTCGTCTCGCCGGCGGAGATCGCCGACGAGTCCCCGGCCGGCCTGCGCGTGCTCTACGTGGCCCTGACCCGGGCCACCCAGCAGCTGACGGTGGTGTCCGCGGAGCGGGACGAGCCGGACGCGACCGGGGTGCCGGACCTGCTGCGGGAGTGACTTTCCTGTGAAGTCCCCGCAGGGGGAATGGTCCTCGGCATCCGTTTGTTAGCCTGGACACGGCACCGGCTCGATCCAAGCCCCCGGGCCCAACCTTTGTCCCTGCGAGGGACCACTTGCCGCGAGGCGAGCATGGCGGGTCGGTGTCGCCAGCGTGAGAGAGACCCACGTCCGTGTGACGTGGGTCTCTTTCTTTGTTTGATCGTCTCTCGTATGGTGGAAGTGGTTTTCCGAAATCACGCACCGCTCATGAACACAACGTCCGCAATCCAGGGCGACTACCGCGTACTCCGCGGTAGGTGCGACGATCGGACGGCACAACTCGCGACACGGTGAAAGCAGAGGAAGTCGGCCATGGCAACGGCGCCCAGCGTCTCCTACTCGATGACCATCCGGCTGGAGGTGCCCGCGAGCGGAACGGCCGTCTCGCAGCTCACCACCGCCGTGGAGTCCTCCGGAGGCTCGGTGACCGGCCTCGACGTCACCGCGTCCGGCCACGAGAAGCTCCGTATCGACGTCACCATCGCGGCCACCTCCACGGCCCACGCCGAGGAGATCGTCGAGAAGCTGCGCGGGATCGAGGGCGTCACCCTCGGCAAGGTCTCCGACCGTACGTTCCTGATGCACCTCGGCGGCAAGATCGAGATGGCGTCGAAGCACCCCATCCGCAACCGTGACGACCTCTCCATGGTCTACACGCCCGGCGTGGCCCGCGTCTGCATGGCGATCGCCGAGAACCCCGAGGACGCCCGCCGCCTCACCATCAAGCGCAACTCCGTTGCGGTCGTGACGGACGGCTCCGCCGTGCTCGGCCTCGGCAACATCGGCCCGAAGGCGGCCCTCCCCGTCATGGAGGGCAAGGCGGCCCTCTTCAAGCGCTTCGCCGGCATCGACGCCTGGCCGATCTGCCTGGACACCCAGGACACCGACGCCATCGTGGAGATCGTCAAGGCGATCGCCCCCGGGTTCGCCGGCATCAACCTCGAGGACATCTCCGCGCCCCGCTGCTTCGAGATCGAGGCCCGGCTGCGCGAGGCCCTCGACATCCCCGTCTTCCACGACGACCAGCACGGCACCGCCATCGTCGTCCTCGCCGCCCTGACCAACGCCCTCCGCGTCACGGACAAGGCCATCGAGAACATCCGCGTCGTCATGTCCGGCGCCGGCGCGGCGGGTACGGCCATCCTCAAGCTGCTGCTCGCCGCCGGTGTGAAGAACGCCGTCGTCGCCGACATCCACGGGGTCGTCCACTCCGGCCGTGAGGACCTGGTGAACGCCCCGGCCGACTCGCCGCTGCGCTGGATCGCCGACAACACCAACCCCGAGGGCCTCACCGGCACCCTGAAGGAGGCCGTGCGCGGCGCCGACGTGTTCATCGGCGTCTCCGCCCCGAACGTCCTCGACGGCGCCGACGTGGCCGCCATGGCCGACGGTGCCATCGTGTTCGCGCTCGCGAACCCCGACCCCGAGGTCGACCCGGCAATCGCCCGTCAGACGGCGGCCGTTGTGGCCACCGGCCGCTCCGACTTCCCGAACCAGATCAACAACGTGCTGGTCTTCCCGGGCGTCTTCCGCGGCCTGCTGGACGCCCAGTCCCGCACCGTCAACACCGAGATGATGCTCGCCGCCGCGAAGGCCCTGGCCGACGTGGTCAGCGAGGACGAGCTGAACCCGAACTACATCATCCCGAGCGTCTTCAACGACAAGGTCGCGGGCGCCGTCGCGGGCGCGGTCCGCGAGGCCGCGAAGGCGGCCGGGGCGACGGCCTAGGCCGCACCGGGAGACCGGTCCGGGCGCCGCCGCGCGCCCGGCCGGGTGAAGCGAAAGCGGCGGCCGGGCGTCGGCCCGGTGACGGCGTGCCGTACTGTGCAGGGGCTGTGAGGATCCCCACGGCGGCCCCAGAACCGGCGCGTCGTGGAACCAGCTGATGCCGGGCGCGCTCTAGGGTGACGCCGAGCGGGCGCTTTTCGTGTGACTCCCCAGGGTGTTCTCACGACTCCTACGGGTGCCGGATTGGCTTTACCGCCGCAGGTAGGGGCAGGATGCGTCCCTGGGCGCGAGCGCATCGGCATCGCAGTGCCTCGGGCGCATCCGCCGCGTGGCACACCCCAACGGCAAGAAAACACGGGAGTAACAACATGAACCGCAGTGAGCTGGTGGCCGCGCTGGCCGACCGCGCCGAGGTGACCCGCAAGGACGCCGACGCCGTGCTGGCCGCGTTCGCCGAGACCGTCGGCGAGATCGTCGCCAAGGGCGACGAGAAGGTCACCATCCCCGGCTTCCTGACCTTCGAGCGCACCCACCGTGCCGCTCGCACCGCGCGCAACCCGCAGACCGGCGAGCCGATCAACATCCCCGCCGGCTACAGCGTGAAGGTCACCGCGGGCTCCAAGCTCAAGGAAGCGGCCAAGGGCAAGTAAGCGCTCCGCTTCGAGCGCCGGTCCACGGACCGCCGTTCGACTGCAGCGCCGTGGGCCGTGTCGTCTGCAGCTGGTCGCGCCCGCGCGGCGGAGCCGCGGACCGACACAGCCCCGCGCCCCTTGGGGGCGCGTCCACAGCGGGCGTGGACAACGACAATGGGGCGGCCCCTTCAGCGAAGGGGCCGCCCCATTGTCGTAGCGACCTAGCCGAGCGCCTTGCCCGGCAGCTCCACCTTCGCGCCGAGCTCCACGAGCTTCTCCATGAAGTTCTCGTAGCCGCGGTTGATCAGGTCGATGCCGTGGACGCGGGACGTGCCCTCGGCCGCCAGGGCCGCGATGAGGTACGAGAAGCCGCCGCGCAGGTCGGGGATGACCAGGTCGGCGCCCTGCAGCCTGGTCGGGCCGGAGACGACCGCGGAGTGCAGGAAGTTGCGCTGGCCGAAGCGGCAGTCGGAGCCGCCCAGGCACTCGCGGTAGAGCTGGATGTGGGCGCCCATCTGGTTCAGCGCCGAGGTGAAGCCCAGTCGGGACTCGTAGACCGTCTCGTGGATGATCGACAGCCCCGTGGCCTGCGTCAGCGCCACCACCAGCGGCTGCTGCCAGTCGGTCTGGAACCCGGGGTGCACGTCCGTCTCCAGCGCGATGGACTTCAACTGGCCGCCGGGGTGCCAGAAACGGATGCCCTCGTCGTCGATCTCGAAGGCACCGCCCACCTTCCGGTAGGTGTTCAGGAACGTCATCATCGAGCGCTGCTGGGCGCCGCGGACGTAGATGTTGCCGTTGGTAGCGAGTGCCGCCGACGCCCAGGACGCGGCCTCCAGGCGGTCCGGCAGGGCGCGATGGGTGTAGCCGCCGAGCTTGTCCACACCGGTGATGCGGATGGTCCGGTCGGTGTCCATCGCGATGATCGCGCCCATCTTCTGCAGCACGCAGATGAGGTCCTCGATCTCCGGCTCGACGGCCGCGTTGGACAACTCCGTGACGCCGTCGGCCATCACGGCCGTCAGCAGCACCTGCTCGGTCGCGCCCACTGACGGGTACGGCAGCCGGATCTTCGTGCCCCGCAGGCCCTTCGGGGCCTCCAGGTACTGGCCGTCCGCGCGCTTCTCGATCGTGGCGCCGAACTGCCGCAGCACGTCGAAGTGGAAGTCGATGGGCCGGCCGCCGATGTCACAGCCGCCGAGGCCGGGGATGAAGGCGTGGCCGAGGCGGTGCAGCAGCGGGCCGCAGAACAGGATCGGAATACGGCTGGAACCCGCGTGGGCATCGATGTCAGCCACGTTGGCGCTCTCGACGTGCGTAGGGTCGAGCACCAGCTCGCCGGGCTCCTCGCCCGGGCGGACCGTCACCCCGTGCAGCTGGAGCAGGCCGCGGACGACCCGCACGTCACGGATGTCGGGAACGTTGCGCAGGCGGCTCGGCGCGCTGCCCAGAAGGGCGGCGACCATGGCCTTCGGTACGAGGTTCTTCGCACCGCGGACACGGATCTCGCCCTCCAGCGGGGTTCCGCCGTGGACAAGCAGGACATCGTCGTTGACGGTCATGTATCTCGCGTTCCGATGAGTTGGGCAGGGGGGCGGCCGATCACTGTGCGCAGGGGCCGGGAAGACAGGGTAATCGCCGATTACCCCCCTCCCGTAAGCCCGAGTACCACCCAACCGCGTCATAGCTGTGTCACAACACGAACCGTTCCCTTTCCGGCACATGGGGTCACCGACGCCGAGGTGAGCCCGGGGCGCTTCCGTGCTCCCTGAGCTGCGTTCACTCCCGCACTCCGATTGGCTCCCCACCGAAGGGGAAGATGCGGGATCATGTCTGGCATGACCGAGGTGTCCTCGCTCACAGGGCGGCTGCTCGTGGCCACTCCCGCCCTGGCGGACCCGAACTTCGACCGCGCGGTGGTGCTCCTTCTCGACCACGACGAGGAGGGCTCCCTCGGTGTCGTCCTCAACCGCCCCACGCCGGTGGACGTGGGGGACATCCTGGAGGGCTGGGCCGACCTCGCCGGCGAGCCCGGTGTGGTCTTCCAGGGCGGCCCCGTCTCCCTGGACTCGGCGCTCGGTGTCGCGGTCATCCCGGGTGGCGCGAACGGCGACCTCGCCCCGCTCGGCTGGCGACGGGTGCACGGCGCGATCGGCCTGGTCGATCTGGAAGCCCCGCCGGAACTGCTCGCGGCGGCCCTCGGTTCCCTGAGGATCTTCGCCGGATACGCCGGCTGGGGGCCCGGCCAGCTGGAGGACGAGCTCGTCGAGGGCGCCTGGTACGTGGTCGAGTCGGAGCCCGGGGACGTGTCCTCACCGGCACCCGAGCGGCTCTGGCGCGAGGTGCTCCGCCGCCAGCGCAACGAGCTGGCGATGGTGGCCACGTATCCGGACGACCCTTCGCTCAACTGATGCGGGTGCGGACGCGGAGCCCGGGACCGATGGATCCCTCTTCCGGGTGGCATGGCCCGGGACCGGGAGTTGTGGCGACACGGGGCGCAGCCGGCCGCCCCTGCCCCTCCCCGGAAGCCCCCAGGAGGACGGACGGGACGCAAGCGCCGTGTCACGGCCGGTGAAGCTCGTTGTGCAAGCCCTGGGCCCACAGCCCGGGGCGGTTGATTACTCTTGCTGATATGAGCACTCTTGAGCCCGAGCGCGGGACTGGTACGGGGACCCTCGTAGAGCCGACGCCACAGGTGTCCCACGGCGACGGCGACCACGAGCGCTTCGCCCACTACGTCCAGAAGGACAAGATCATGGCGAGCGCGCTCGACGGCACCCCCGTCGTGGCGCTGTGCGGCAAGGTCTGGGTGCCGGGCCGCGACCCGAAGAAGTACCCCGTGTGTCCCATGTGCAAGGAGATCTACGAATCCATGGGCAGCGGTGGCGACGACAAGGGCGGCGACAACAAGTAAGGGTCCGTCCGCGGTCGTGGGGCCCCCGGTGAGTACGCGATGCGCGTGCGCCGGGGGTCTCTGTGTACGCGCACGAGGGTGAGTGGTTCAGACCTCTTGTGGGCATGGTCATGGAGTCCGTAGCCTCACGGAGTTGTACGCGGCGAAATGCGCGTTGCGCACGGTGCAATGCCCTTCCCGGTGACGCGGCAGAGGACTGACGACGACATGAGCGACACGCCCCTTTTCCCGGAACCCGACGTGGCGCTGATCCCGGCGCCGAGCCGCCTGTCGGCCTCGCTGCCCGGGGGAGGCACGGGATTCGTCCTCGACGCGGGGACCGAGATCGAGGCCACCGGGGGCACCGAGCGGGTCGCGCGCTGGCTGCGTGCGACCGTCGGTGCGGCGACCGGGCTGCCACTGGCCCCGCACCGCGACAGCGGCTCCCGCGTCCTGCTGCGGATCAGGCCCTCGCTCGAGGACGAACTGGGCAGCTCCGAGGCCTATCGGCTGTGCGCCGACGGCTGTCTCGTCTGCATCGACGGCGCGAGCGAGGCCGGCCTGTTCTGGGGCGCCCAGACCTTCCGCCAACTGCTCGGTCCGGAGGCCTTCCGGCGCGCTCCGGTCAGCGGCCGGACCGAGTGGGAGTTCCCGGCCGTCACCGTCCGGGACGCACCCCGGTTCCGCTGGCGCGGTCTACTTCTCGACGTGGCCCGGCACTTCATGCCCAAGGAAGGCGTGCTGCGCTATCTCGACCTCATGGCCGCCCACAAACTCAACGTCTTCCACTTCCATCTGACCGACGACCAGGGCTGGCGGATCGAGATCAAGCGGTATCCGAAGCTGACCGAAACCGCGTCCTGGCGGGCACGGTCGAAATTCGGGCACCGGGCCTCGCCCTTCTGGGACGAGAAACCGCACGGTGGTTACTACACCCAGGACGACATCCGGGAGATCGTCGCCTACGCCGCCGAGCGGCATATCACCGTCGTCCCGGAAATCGACGTACCAGGCCATTCGCAGGCCGCCATCGCCGCCTATCCCGAACTCGGCAACACCGACGTCGTCGACACCACCGCCCTGGACGTCTGGGACAACTGGGGGATCTCCGCCAACGTACTCGCCCCCACCGACACCACCCTGCGCTTCTACGAGGGGGTGTTCGAGGAGGTCCTGGAACTGTTCCCCTCGCAGTTCATCCATGTCGGCGGCGACGAATGCCGCAAGGAGCAGTGGACCGAGTCGGTGACCGCCAAGACCCGGATCGCGGAACTCGCCCTCGCCGACGAGGACGCACTGCAGTCGTGGTTCATCGGGCACTTCGACGCCTGGCTCGCCGCGCGCGGCCGCCGCCTCATCGGCTGGGACGAGATCCTGGAGGGCGGGCTGGCCAAGGGGGCCGCGGTGTCGTCCTGGCGCGGTTACGGCGGCGGGATCGCGGCCGCGCGAGCCGGCCACGACGTCGTCATGTGCCCTGAGCAGTACGTGTATCTGGACCACCGTCAGGCTCCCGGAGAGGACGAACCGGTGCCGATCGGGTTCGTCCGCACCCTGGAGGACGTCTACCGCTTCGAACCCGTCCCGGCCGACCTCACCGAGGAGGAGGCCCGGCGTGTGCTGGGCACTCAGGCCAACGTCTGGACCGAGGTGATGGAGGACGCCGCACGCGTCGACTACCAGACCTTTCCCAGGCTCGCGGCCTTCGCCGAGGTGGCGTGGAGCCGGCTGCCCGCCCCCGCCGAGCGGGACTTCGCCGGTTTCGAGCGCCGGATGGGCGCCCATTACGCGCGACTTGACGCCCTCGGTGTCGCCTACCGGCCGCCCACCGGGCCCCGGCCGTGGCAGAAGCGCCCCGGCGTCCTCGGCCGCCCCATCGAGGGACCGCCGCCGAACAGGTGACCGGCCGGTCCAGGTCCCTTTCCCGAACAAGTGCCGGAAAACCGCGCCAAGGGTCACCGAAGAGTGTCAATCGGCGCGCACCGGCGATGCCATGCGAAATCGGACCATCTCCGCGATGAGGTGGGCGAATGCCCCCTACTGCCTCCTAGCGGACCCCCGTCTTCGGCCCTTGCGAAGATGTGCCAGAGTTGCCACGTCCGCCCTGTGAGCACGTACCGTACGGCCACACAGGTGGGACCAGGTGGGGCAGCGGGAAGGGGCAGCCGGTTTGACCACGCACGCACCGCAGGCGGCGCAGGCCGTCACGCTGCCCACGACGCTGGACGAGGCGGTGGCGGCCCTCACCGCCATGCCCGCCGCCGTGCCCGTCGCGGGCGGCACCGATCTCATGGCCGCCGTCAACTCCGGCCAGCTCAGGCCCGCCGCCCTGGTGGGCCTCGGGCGGATCAGCGAGATCCGCGGCTGGCAGTACCAGGACGGCCACGCGCTGCTCGGCGCGGGCCTCACGCACGCGCGCATGGGCCGCCCCGACTTCGCGGCCCTGATCCCGGCGCTCGCCGCCGCCGCGCGTGCCGCGGGCCCGCCGCACATCCGCAACGCGGGCACACTCGGCGGCAACATCGCCTCGGCCGCCCCCACGGGGGACGCGCTTCCGGTGCTGGCCGCCCTGGAGGCGACGCTGATCATCGCGGGCCCGGGCGGAGCCCGCCGGGAGATCCCGGTGTCGCACCTGCTGGCCGGCATGGAGATGCTGCGCGGCGGCGAACTCGTCGGCTACGTGCGCGTGCCGCTGCTGCACGCCCCGCAGGTCTTCCTCAAGGCGACCGGACGTACCGGACCGGGCCGCGCGCTGGCCTCCGTGGCCCTCGTCCTCGACCCCGCCCGGCGCGGAGTGCGGTGCGCCGTCGGCGCCATAGCGCCGATGCCGCTGCGGCCCCTGGAGGCCGAGCAGTGGGTCGCCCAGCTGATCGACTGGGACAACGACCGCGCGCTCGTCCCGGAGGCCCTGAACGCCTTCGGCGAGTACGTCGCCGCGGCCTGCATCCCGGACCCGGCGCCGGAGCCCGACGGCTCGGTGCCCGCGCTTCCGCCCGCCGTACTGCACCTGCGGCGCACCGTCGCCGCACTGGCCCGACGAGCACTGGGGAGGGCGCTGTCGTGACCGACGACCAGCACGGAGAGGGCACGCCCCAGGGCGGCGGACGCTGGGACCCGCTGCCCCAGGGCGACTACGACGACGGGGCCACCGCCTTCGTCAAGCTCCCCGAGGGCGGCATCGACGCCCTGCTGGCGGGCGACAGCCCGCTGGCCGCGCCCGGTCACGGCTATGTGCCGCCGCAGATAGCGGTCGCCCCCGGCGCCGGGGACCCCGCCGCGCCCGGCACCTGGGCCGCGCCCGCGGGCGGCGCCGAGTGGCCCGACCCGAACGCCACGCCGCAGACACGGCACGCGGACGACCGGTTCACGTACCCCCCCGGTGCGACCCAGCACTGGACCTTCGAGGAGCCCGCCGCCCCGGCCGCGCCGGGCCACGACGTCACCGGGCAGTGGTCCATCCCCGTGGCCGGCGGTGATCTGCCGGACGAATCGGGCGAGTTCACCGCGTCCTCCCTGGTCGAGCAGTGGGGCGGCACTCCGCCGGCCACCCTGCCCGGCGGCGCGCCGGCCCCGTGGGCGACGGACGGCGCGGGCAACGCCTGGGCCCAGGGCCCGGCCGGCCCGGAGCCCAGCCCGCTGCCGGACCACACCGACACCCACCCGGCGGGCGACGCACCGGCACCGGACGCGTACGCGCGGGACGAGCGGTACCGGCGTGCCCCGGGCGGATACCCGGAGCCGGGCCACCCGACCGCGACCGACCCGGAAACGGCCCACGGCACGCCGGGTCACGAGGAGGACGGGCACGCGGAGTTCACGCCCGACAGGGCGGGCCGCGCGGAGTCCGGGTACGACGCGCCGGGCCACGCGGAGGCCGTTCACCCGGAGTTCGCCCACGACGGGACCGCTCACCCGGAGCCCGGTCGCCCTGGCGAGGCCGCGCACGGACAGGCGCCCCTCGACGCGCACACCCCCGCGCGGGCCGCTGAGGGCCCCGCTGACGGCCCCGCGGGCCACGAAGGCCCCGCACGCCACGGCACCGCCCCGCAGGCCGCCACAGCGGCGGACACGGCCGGGGCGGCGGACCCCGCGGCCGCGCACCCGGACGCGGCGGCCACGGCGCACTCCTCCGAGCCCGGCGCACCGGACCTCGGGGCCGGCACGGGCGTGCCGCACGACACGCCCGAACGGGCGGGGGGAGCCGCCGGGGAATCCGGCGAGGGACCCACCGGTGAGACCCCCGACGCCGCCGGCACCGCCCACGAGCACCCCGTGGAGGACCCGGCGCCCGGCACCGCCCCGGATTCCGCCCCGGTCCCCGCGCAGGCGGCCGGCGACGAGGGCGCCGAGGAACACACCGCGCCCCTCCCGCCGCACGACGACCACCCGCTCGCGTCCTACGTCCTGCGCGTCAACGGCGTCGACCGGCCCGTCACCGACGCCTGGATCGGCGAGTCGCTGCTGTACGTCCTGCGTGAACGGCTCGGCCTGGCGGGCGCCAAGGACGGCTGCTCGCAGGGCGAGTGCGGGGCCTGCAACGTCCAGGTCGACGGCCGGCTGGTGGCCTCCTGCCTGGTCCCGGCGGTCACCGCGGCCGGCAGCGAGGTGCGCACGGTCGAGGGCCTGGCCGCCGACGGACAGCCCTCCGACGTGCAGCGCGCGCTCGCCCGGTGCGGCGCCGTGCAGTGCGGTTTCTGTGTGCCCGGCATGGCGATGACCGTGCACGATCTGCTGGAGGGCAACCCCGCGCCGACCGAGCTGGAGACCCGGCAGGCGCTGTGCGGCAACCTGTGCCGCTGCTCCGGCTACCGGGGCGTTCTGGAGGCCGTCAAGGAGGTCGTCGCCGAACGCGAGGCCCCGCATGCCGCCGACGCCGGCGCGAACGCGGACGAGGCCCGGATTCCGCACCAGGCGGGCCCCGGCGCCGGCGGCGTCAACCCGTCGGCCTTCGAGGCGCCGGGCGCGTTCGACACCCCGCGGGCCGCGCCCGGCGGCTACGGCGACACGCCGGACCCGTACGGCGTGCCCGACCCGTACGGCACCCCGCCGCACGGCACACCGGGCCCGCACGACCAGCACTACGGCCAGGACGGAGGCCAGGCGTGAGCAACGAAGCCGGCACGGCGACGACCGCCGCGGAACCCGCTCCCGAGGCCGAGGCGTCGCCGCACGGCCTCGGCGCCTCCCTGCCGCACGCCGACGCCCGCGCCAAGACCGAGGGCACCTTCCCGTACGCGGCCGACCTGTGGGCCGAGGGCCTCCTGTGGGCGGCCGTCCTGCGCTCGCCGCACGCGCACGCGCGCATCGTGTCCATCGACACCAGCCACGCGCGCGAGATGCCCGGCGTACGTGCCGTCGTCACCCACGAGGACGTGCCCGGCACCCCGCGCCACGGTCGCGGCACGCCCGACCGGCCGGTGTTCGCCTCCGAGGTCGTACGCCACCACGGAGAGCCCATCGCCGCCGTCGCCGCCGACCACCCGGACACCGCGCGGATGGCCGCGGCCGCCGTCATCGTCGAGTACGAAGTACTCGACCCGGTCACCGATCCCGAGCAGGCCTTCGAGGCCGAACCGCTGCACCCCGACGGGAACCTGATCCGGCACATCCCGCTGCACCACGGCGACCCGTCGGCGGTCGGCGAGGTCGTCGTGGAGGGTCAGTACCGCATAGGGCGCCAGGACCCGGCCCCCATCGGCGCCGAGGCCGGCCTCGCCGTGCCGCGCCCCGACGGCGGCGTGGAGCTGTACCTGGCCTCCACCGACCCGCACAGCGACCGCAACACCGCCGCGGCCTGCTACGGCCTGTCCCCGGATCGGGTGAAGATCGTCGTCACCGGGGTGCCGGGTGCCACCGCCGACCGCGAGGACCAGGGTTTCCAGCTGCCGCTCGGCCTGCTCGCCCTGAAGACCGGCTGTCCGGTGAAGCTCACCGCGACCCGCGAGGAGTCCTTCCTCGGCCACGCCCACCGCCACCCGACGCTCCTGCGCTACCGCCACCACGCGGACGCCGAGGGCAAGCTGGTGAAGGTCGAGGCGCAGATCCTGCTGGACGCGGGCGCGTACGCCGACACCTCCTCCGACGCCCTGGCCGCGGCCGTCTCCTTCGCGTGCGGCCCGTACATCGTCCCGAACGCCTTCATCGAGGGCTGGGCCGTGCGCACCAACAATCCGCCCTCCGGCCACGTGCGCGGCGAGGGCGCCATGCAGGTGTGCGCCGCCTACGAGGCGCAGATGGACAAGCTGGCCAAGAAGCTCGGCCTGGACCCGGCCGAAATGCGCCTGCGCAACGTGCTGGCGACCGGTGACGTGCTGCCGATCGGCCAGACCGTGACGTGCCCCGCCCCGGTCGCCGAACTCCTCCAGGCAGTAAGCGATTTCCCGCTGCCCGCCCTGCCCAAGGACGCCCCGGAGGACGAGTGGCTGCTGCCCGGCGGTCCCGAGGGCGCGGGCGAACCCGGCGCGGTGCGGCGAGGCGTCGGCTACGGCCTCGGCATGGTGCACATGCTCGGCGCGGAGGGCGCCGACGAGGTGTCCACGGCGACGGTCAAGGTGCACGACGGGGTCGCGACCGTGCTGTGCGCGGCCGTCGAGACCGGCCAGGGCTTCACCACGCTCGCCCGGCAGATCGTCCAGGAGACCCTCGGCATCGAGGAAGTCCACGTGGCCCCGGTCGACACCGACCAGCCACCGGCCGGCCCGGGCTGCCGGGGCCGGCACACCTGGGTGTCGGGCGGCGCGGTGGAACGCGCGGCGAAGATGGTACGCACCCAGCTCCTGCAGCCCCTGGCGCACAAGTTCGGCATGTCCACCGAACTGCTCCAGATCACCGACGGCAAGATCACCTCGTACGACGGCGTGCTGTCGACGACCGTCACCGAGGCGATGGACGGCAAGGAGCTGTGGGCCACCGCGCAGTGCCGCCCGCACCCCACGGAACCGCTGAACGCCTCCGGCCAGGGCGATGCCTTCGTGGGCCTGGCCTTCTGCGCGATCCGCGCGGTGGTCGACGTCGACATCGAGCTGGGCTCGGTCCGGGTGGTGGAGCTGGCGGTCGCCCAGGACGTGGGCCGGATCCTCAACCCGACCCAGCTGGCGGCGCGTATCGAGGCGGGCGTGACCCAGGGCGTCGGCATCGCGCTCACCGAGAACCTGCGCACCCCGCGTGGCCTGATCCGCCACCCCGACCTGACCGGATACGCCCTCCCGACCGCCCTGGACGCGCCGGACATCCGGATCGTCAAACTGGTCGAGGAACGGGACGTGGTCGCTCCCTTCGGCGCCAAGTCCGTCAGCGCGGTCCCGGTCGTGACGGCACCGGCCGCGATCGCCTCCGCGGTCCGCGCGGCCACCGGCCGACCGGTCAACCGGCTCCCGATCCGGCCACAGGCGGCGGTGGTGACCAGCGGGTGACCACCCCTGGCTGAGGGACGGCGTCGTGCCGGTCACCGGGGTGAGGGCGGCCGGCGAGTCGACGGTCGCCCAGCGGCCGGCCGAACGGCTGCCGCGCGCCGCCCACGTCGGGGGCTGTTCCGCCGGATGACCGTGTCGGGACGGGCCGAGTGCGACCGCCCCGGAGCGGACGGGAGGCCCTCGCCCAACCGCGCCTGCGGTACCGCCTGTCGGCGGCGTCGGCGGACGGGTGCACGGCGGCCGGTTTCACGGCGGCCGTGCAGGACGTGGTGCTGGGAGAGGATCTGCGGGCGTACGTCGGCCCGGTCCGCACCCGCCCGCTGTACGTGGTCGTCCTGGCGCCGGCCGCGGCGGAGGTCGCGGCACGGGAGGCCGGCCGCGCGAAGACCGGGTACGGCAGGGGATGGAGGGACCGTGGCCGCCCTGGACGAGGAACCGCGCCCGCGCGCCCCGCGCATCGGCGTCTGGCCGGACACGTCCGGGCAGACGCCCGAAGAGACGGCGCGGACGATTCCCGCGGACGCGCAACGGGCCCGGGCCGTGTGACGTCCTTCCAGGTGAGGGTCGTTGTCAGTGGGGCGGCGTAGTGTGCCGAGCAGTGGGGGCACTCGCGCTCACGGACTCACACGGGATCGCACACGGACCGACTCACGTGTGCACCGACGGGGAAATCGCGGGGGAGCGATGAGGACGACCGATGCCGGGCCTGCGGCGATCACGCTGACCGAGACGGAGCTGGACCGCTATGTCACGCACGCGCCGACGCGTGGCCTGCTCACCGGTTCCGGACTGCCCGCGGACACCGACCTGCTGACCTTCTCCCCGCTGCGCACCCACGGCCTGCGCACGCTCGCCGACGCCGCGGACGGCCCGTTCCGCGTGGCGGACGAGCTGCGGGACCGGCTGGTGATCGGCGAACTCCTCAACCCGGCCGGCATGCGGCGCGAGGCCATCCTGCTCGACGGCGGCACCGGCGAGCTGACGACGGCCTATCTCTTCGACCCGGCCGACCCCCGCCCCTTCGCGCCCTCCCTGGACACCCTGCTGCGCTTCGCCGCGGTCACCGAGGAACTGGCCGGACTGCGCGGCCGTTTCGCCTCGCTCGCGGGACAGTACGGCCCCAGGGCCGTGACCGAGGCCACCCGGCGTCTGCTCTCCCTCTTCCAGGAGGGCGCGGACGGCGAGGTCCCGCCGTACTGGAAGGCGGCGGCCCTCATCCGCCCGCTCGCCCTCGTCGCGGGCCCCGGCACGACGTCCGGTCTCACCCTGGACGTGCCCGCACGCCTGCTGGACCAGGAGTTCGGGCACGGCCGGGTGGCCCGCTTCGAGGAGTTCGACTTCCCGGCAACGCTCACGCACGAGCCGACCCGGCGCTTCCTGCGGGAGACCGGGCTGCCCGAGGAGGCGGTCCTCTTCCACGCCGACACGGACGTCCCGCTGCCGACGCTCCGCGAGTACGCCACCGAGGAGTGCGCGGGCGACCACCCCCTGTCCGAACTCCCGGCCCATGCCGACCACTTGATCCGCCTGGGCCGGCTGGCCGAGGACAACAGCCTGGTGCTCGACGGCAGAACGGGCGCGATCCTGACCTTCGGCGAGCCGGAGGCGACGCTTCACCCCCTCAACACCGACGTCTCCACCCTCGCGTTCACGCTCTGGCTCCTGCACCACGAGCGCACCATCGACGGGCACTTGGGCAACGCACTGACGACGGTGGCGTACGACCAGCTGGCCGCCGTGATGATCCACATCCTGTCGGCCGTCGACCCCACGGGCACGGCGCCGGGCACCGACTGGCACTACTGGACGGAGCAGTTCCAGGACGGGGCGGGCGGGATCCTCTGACCCGGCCCGCCCCGTCCCACCACGACCACCCGTTCCCGCCGCTCGCGTCGCCGTTCCACGAGGGCGGTCCTCGTCCGGCGGCCCGGCCGGGTGGGGCGAGGACCTCGAAACCCCTTCGCACCTGCTCGCTTCGCCCGGTACGGTCTCGAGCGTGTTCCCGCTGCGTCGAGCCCGAGAGCTCCGCGCGCGGCCGCCCCGGCAGTTCTCACGCTGAGAGTAGGTTTCGTCCATGGCATGTCGCATCAGTGAGCTCGTGCTCGGTTGCCGCGACCCCGAGGTGCTGGCGCGGTTCTGGTGCGAGGTCCTGGACTTCGTCGTACTCGATCGCGAAGAGGACGGCAGCCTCGAGATCGGGCCGCGCGAAGGGTTCGGCGGCCCACAGCCGACGATCTTCCTCACCCGCCGGGACGAGCCGGAGCCGGGGAAGTCCCGGCTGCACATCGACGTCAACGCCACCGACCGCGATCAGGACGCCGAACTCGAACGCCTCCTGAAGCTCGGGGCGCGTCCGGCCGACATCGGCCAGACCGGCGAGGAGCAGTGGCACGTTCTCGCCGACCCCGAAGGCAATGAGTTCTGCCTGCTCAAGGCCCGTCTCAACCCGCTCTGACGGCTCTGTGACCAGGGTCGCCCGAGACGGAAACGAGACGGACGGCCGTAAGGGCGGCACCCCCGAGGGGTGCCGCCCTTACGTTTTGCCTGTTCAGGCACCAGAGGCCGTGGCGGGAATCGAACCCACGTAACTCGCTTTGCAGGTTAGTTGGTGCTGGGCAGAGCGTGATCCGGCACGGTTCGGGGGCGTTCAGCTGCGTACGGATGCCGTGATCATTGGGCTGAGTGAACGGGGCCGGACGGCCGTGCACGGGGATGAATGAGACGGGAACTGAGACGGACGCGGCGTCTACTCGACGGGTTCCTCCGAACTTCCATTGGTTCAGAGGACGTGATGAACAGTCTGGCAGAGACACCCGCGGTAAGGCGACGACGCTGACCTCACCAGCATCAACTGGGAAACCACATGAACGTCGGTTGCCTGGCATCGAGATGCTGCGGAGATGGATGGGTAGGAGACTGATCCAGGGAACGTAAGGCAGGAGATTCCGGGAGGTCGGCCATGGCACAAGACGCGTTCGCCAAGGTTCGACGGGAAATTGGGACCAGCATGGGGATCACCGATCGATTCCCTGTCACCGAGAAGCTGATGTTGAAGTGGACATGCCCCCCAAGCCGAGCCGTTCCTTTCATGATCCAGATTTGGAAGATCACCAATTCCGGCTACGACAGCCCTATTCGGATGGTGCGGGATTCCGGAGAAGGCAGCGGGCATCAAGTGATCGACTTTGGTGATGACCGATTTATCGCTTATCTGGGTGTGACGGCTATAGGTGATTGGGTGATTGATATTTATACGATACCCGGATAGGGCCGGTAGTAGGCGACCAACAGTCGTTGGCCCGCTACTCAGTGGAGGCGGCAGCATCGTGGCGCCTGGCTGGAGTAGGCGAGATTCGCGAACGGAAGATACATGCGGCTGCCAGCTTGACGCGACCAGTGAGGTGGAGTGCCATGGATGCAGAAGCGTGAGTGGCGTGACGCCATTGGAGATAGCCATGGGGAACGATGAATACTCGCGAAGCGAGTCCAGGCGTCAAGAGGAGCGGCGCTTTGCGGACAGGCAGGAGATGAACAGGATACAGGCAAGAATTTGGGAAAAAAAAAGGATATCTGATTGGAGGGAATCTAATCAGGTCTACATATGCTCCGTCCACGGCGGCCCTGGTGCGCCGTCCCAGGGCGGGAAGTGTGGCTCGTGTGTCGCTGCGGAGAAAAGAGCCCACGATAAGCAGGGTCGCGAGCCCATAATCGGAACCTTTTCCTCATCTCACCACGGAAAGGGGAAGCCGGGAGGCGGGGGAGGTCGGGAACCCTTTGGCGAAGAGTATCTCGTGACGGATTACGGCCGAGCGAATATTCCCCAGCGTGTGGGTGACGGTCTTGCTGGCCACGAGATAATTCAGCACGCTTACTTGAAGGCGCTTGGCTTGGAAAAGTCAAGGGGTTCCTATAATGCGGCCATTCTTCTGACGGAAGAGCAGCATCGAAAGGTCGACGCATATCAAAGAGAGCGCGGCCTTTATGATTCGGAGAAATTGGCGAAGATGTCGTTGGAAGACATTGTTCACGAGAATGCGGAATGCCTTCGCCTTGCAGGCCTTCGCCAGAGTGCCATCGATCGCGTGACAGAGTACGCGTTTGAGCAATTTCCTGCCTTGCAGGCGCGAGGTGTGAAGATTTGGTCTGATTGATCGGCTTGGCGCCTTCAATCTGGATGGGTGCAAGATGGGCGACCCGGGGCCCTGGGGAGTATTGGGGGTAACGCGGGGGGCCTCTTTTCTCGAAATCAAGAGGGCGCGACAGCGGAAGGCTAAACTGCTGCACTCGGACTTGCATCATCATAAGCAGGAGGCCGAATCCGTTCGCAAAAACCGAGAAGATGAGATGAAGGAGGTGAATCTGGCCTTCGCAATTCTCTCCGAATGTCAGAGGGTGGGTGGGAATTGGCAAGCACGCGCGGAGGAGAAGTGGAATGCCAATCACATGTCTTCCCGGCGACGCGACAGGCAACGGCAGGGTGCAGATGAACCCCGGCAAGCTGCCGATGCCGCAGACGGCGCATACGACGAATGGCTACGTAAGGCTCGGGATGCGGCCGAGAGGGCGCGTAAGGAGCAGGAGCGGAGGGCTGCTCGGGATGCGGCCGAGAGGGCGCGTAAGGAGCAGGAGCGGAGGGCCG
>NZ_JBFAWF010000001.1:52601-243693 GCF_040680195.1 Streptomyces sp. NPDC052109
TGCGGCCGAGAGGGCGCGTAAGGAGCAGGAGCGGAGGGCCGCTCGGGATGCGGCCGAGAGGGCGCGTAAGGAGCAGGAGCGGAGGGCCGCTCGGGATGCGGCCGAGAGGGCGCGTAAGGAGCAGGAGCGGAGGGCCGCTCGGGAAACGGCCGAGAGAGAGCGCGAGAAGCAAGTACCTAAGCGGCCGAAGAAGAAGTGGTTCGGAGCGAAGGCATCAGAATTTCAAGTGGTCTACACTGGAGAGGCATATTCTCTATGCGTTCTCTTCGAGGCCCAACTTCGAATGCTCCCCGGGTGGATATTTTCAACTACAACTATTCTGCCAGGTTATTACATTTTTGACGCAGGTCAGCAGAATTGGGTGTCTTTCCCTCTAGGTGATGACGGATGGCAAGCTGCATGGGTTTCGTTCTGCCGGTATGAGGCTTCCTTGAGGTCCTCGTGGTGGTGATGTGATTCGGCGCAGAGATCACAAAGCCGTACAGACGTCTTCGGCGACAAGACGTGCCGCGAGGGCGGGGTATCCGGTAGGGCTTCAGCCTCAAACTGATCAGTGCGACACTTACCCCAGTGATGGGGTACGGGTGGAGGAGAGCGAGTGTCGCAGGCAGCGAGCCCGCGAGGGACCTTCCAACAGATCGCGGACGCGTTGAAGCTGGAAATTGACAACGATCGGGGGATGGTCGAGCTGCCCGCGGTTATGGAACTCATGGAGAGGTACGGCGTCTCACGCGGCGTCGTCCTCCGAGCGTTCCAGGTGCTTCGTAGGAGCGGTGATGCTGAGCCGGTGCCCGGCGGGCGCTGGCGCGTGGTCAGGTCGGGGGATGCGGTTGACCGTCGGCCGCTTGAGGAGCGGATCGCCGCCGTCATCACGGATGACTGCCTGGCAGTTGGGGCACCGTTCCCTAGTGCGTCTGCTCTCGCCACCAGGTTCGGGGTCTCGCGTCCCACTGTGACAAAGGCTCTCGACAAGCTTGAGGCCGCCGGCGTGTTGGCGAGTGGAGGGCAGGGCAAGGTGCGGACCGTCCGTGCCGTGCCGAATCGAGAGGAGCGTTCGTAGCTTGTCGGAGCTGATGGAGTGGGCTTACCCCCTGGCTGAGTCCCTACTGGCTGAGCCGCTGCCGCGTCGCTGGAAGCATTGCCTCGGAGTAGCCGAGCGGGCGCGCACCATTGCGCTCATCCTGGGAGAGGATGCCGAGTTGCTGGAAGCTGCGGCCGTGCTGCATGACATCGGCTACGCCCCGGACCTCGCCAAGACGGGGTTCCACCCCCTGGACGGGGCCCGCTACCTGCGGGACGTCGCCAACGCCGACGAACGGGTCGTGCGCCTGGTGGCGCACCATTCCTGTGCCTGGATGGAGGCCGAGGCCCGCGGTCTCCGTCAGGAGTTGGAGGGCGAGTTCCCCCGCGAGAGCGCGCATCTGAATGACGCGCTCTGCTACTGCGACATGAACACCACGCCGGACGGTGAGCCGACGAACCCGGTGGACCGGGTCAACGAGATCGCCGGCCGCTACGGGCCGGACAGCCTGATCGGCACGTTCATCCGCCGCGCCGAGCCGGAGATCTGCGCAAGCACGGCGCGCGTGCTCGAACGCGTTGCCGTCGCCAAGCGTCAGCCGATGTAGGGGGTCGTTCGCGTCCGATCCATGGCGTGCTCGATGCGGAGCCGCATCGTGGGGTGCACGTCGAGTTCCGGCAGGTCCGTTGGGTCGACCCAACGGACCTGCGTCGTCTCGTTGCTCGTACGCACCTCACCGCCGACCGGCCGCGCGCGGAAGCAGATGCTGAACTGTTGGCGCACTTCGCCGTCGTCGTACTGCATCACGTGTCCGGGGTCGGTGTAGATCCCGGACACGTCGATGACTTCGGCCTTGATGCCAGTCTCTTCCCAGACTTCGCGCACTACGGTGTCGCTGATGGACTCGCCTACGTCATGCCCGCCGCCAGGCAATGCCCAGCGTCCGTTGTCCGACCGCTGAATCATGAGCACCTGCCCTGCGTCGTTCTGGACGAACGCCACGACGGAGGGCACGACCGAGTTGGCCGGCGGTGCGTCGGGGTCGTGCAGGTAGTCAATGCGTCCCATGATCAGGCTCCCGTGATGTCGCCGTCCGAAACCTGGCGAGCGCCTCCCCAGGTCTGTTCGATGCTATTCGCGTACGAACAGTCCGCCGCCCGGCATGCGACGCAGGTGGAAGACGGGGGCCATGTAGGCGCCGATACCGTAGACGTGGGGGTTGACGAGCATCTCGTCATCGGACCGATAGATGGAGTTGTAGAGCGTCGTGGCGTGCAGCCGGAAGCTGATCTCAGGGTGGCTCTTGAAGAGCGGTCGGTAGTTCACCAACGCGTTCCGAATCTTGCCGTCCATGATCCGGTGCCCCTCGTCTATGCCGCGCTGCCGAACGGCCTCGCAGTCCGGGTCCCCGAGCAGGATGCGCACCTGAGTGGTCCCCTCAACCTTCTTCTTCAGAAGGTCGACGAACAGGGGATCCTCGGACAGGAAGAGCCCGGAGTAGACGAGAACGTCAAGGTTTCTCTCAGCTCGTGCGTACATCTCACGCCACAGGTTCGGCGGCACGGTGTGGCGATGCGGATAGACGGCCACAATCTCCGCCTTTGTGAGGTCCGTTGCGCTCTCCAGGGTGCGGCCGTCGTCCCACAGCGTCGTGACGTCGACCTTGAGCGCTGCGGCCGTGGCGTACTGGTGTCGGCGGTACGGCACCTTCCCCTGCGTGATCCAACGTTCGACCGTCTTCGGGTTGACCTTGATCTCCTCGGCAAGGTCCTGAACGGTCATGCCCTGAGCCAACAGGGCTGAGCGCAGACGCTCGTTGGACATCCATCCCCCCGAGGGACATCTAGGGAGCTCTTGAAGGCAGTAGGGCGCTCTTGACGGTAGCCAGAACTCCCTGAGCTGTCCACGTATGGGGTGACCAACTCACCTGATCTGCAGTGATTCTGATGGTGCGCCAAGAAGTCCCGGCGCAAAGCCAAAGAGGCTCCGTCGCTGTACTTGACGGCCCCCTGTGCAGTACCTGTAAAACAGGTACTGCATCGCCCCGGAGGAAAGCCTGCAGGGGTGAGTGCGAAGGCAGCGTTCGTTCCTTGAGAACTCAACAGAGTGCTTTGAGATCGACGGGGCTTGACCCCGTCCCCGTGACGGCCGGGTGACGATCGTCGGCCCCGGTATCCAGCCGTGAGGGCGCGGAATCGACTTCCGCCCGGGGTCACCTGGCCCGCCGCGTGTGCGGCGTTGGCCCGTTTCTCCGGGCGCGGCGGCACTCCCGGACAGGACAGCCCGCCGCTTCCGGTCTCCATCCCGACAAGCTCAAGGAGTGGAAACATAGTGAACCAGAGCGACCTCAACGACATCGGTCACCGCATCGCGTCCGCCGCGCTGGAGTTCGCCCCCGGCTACCGGCCGACCGCGAGCCAGAAGGCGGACGCCGCCGCGATCCTGCGAGACATGATTCAGGCGGCCGAGCTGCACGGCGTGACGTTCGCGGACTTCGACGCTGTTGCTCGCTTCGCCCGGCTGGCCATTCAGCTCGTTCAGTCCCGCGACGAGAGCCTGTGACCGCCGTGGACGCCGCTACCTTCGCCGCCGTGTTCATCGCCCTGTACGTCGCCCACAGTGTGGGCGACCACTGGGTGCAGACCTCGCAGCAGTCCGCGCACAAGGGCCTTCCCGGTTGGGCCGGCCGTCTCGCGGACGCCCGGCACGTCGCCACCCTGACGCTCACCAAGGTTGCCGTCCTGCTGCCGGTCGCATGGCTGCTGGACCTGCACCTGCCCGGGCTCGGAATCGTCGCCGGTCTCGCCGTCGACGCGGCCTCGCACTGGTGGGCCGACCGGCGCACCGCGCTCGCGTGGGACCCCGGGGAATTGCATCTGATGCGTGAAGAGCGAGCACCGTATGGCCTTGTCCTGGGGGAAGCATAGCGACGGCCTTCGTCGTCAGGAGCCACTTCAACTGGCTTCCTGACCTGCTGGTTTGATCAACGTCATTCGTTAGATGCATGATTTCACCCTCTAGTGAGAGAGGGTGAGAGTGTCCGACAGTACGCGGGAGCTACCTGGAGCCGCACGGTTGGAGCTCGTCTCTGGCGTGCACTTGCTGCACCCGGAAGACATGGTGCTTGAGGCGATGCTGACGGGCTGGGGGCGCCAGCAGTTGGGAGGGCGAGGGCTCCAGGCCCGTACGGCGGAAGGCCGCCGCAAGATGGTTGAGCAGTTCCGAGACTTCACGAACGAGTACCCGTGGAACTGGACGGCCGCGCACATCGACGAGTGGATGACTGACCTCGTCGCCAGCCACAACCGGGCCTCGTCGACACTCCGCGCCTACCAGGGCGCCGTGGGCCTGTTCATGGACTACCTGCTCAACCCGGTCTATGGCTGGGTCGACGTCTGCCTGGACCGCTTCGGTACGCACCCGACGCCGATCCTGCATGACGGCAACCGGAGAGAACACCTTGCGGACTACGAGGGCGACCCGGGCCGCAGGCCGATGACCCGCGACGAGTGTCAGATGCTCTTCGACCACATCGACGAGCGCGTGGAGCGGGCGACGCGGCGAGGCCGCAAAGGGGCCTTGACCGCCTACAGGGACTCCACCCTGTTCAAGACGATCTATGGATGGGGCTTGCGGGCCTCCGAAGCGTCCGGCCTGGACGTCGTGGACCTCTACCGGAATGCGAAGGCTCCCCAGTTCGGCCGGTACGGCATGGTGCACGTCCGCAAGGCCAAGGGCACGAAGGGTTCGGGGCCGCGCCGGCGCAACGTCGCCAGCATCATGCCGTGGGCGGTGGAGTCCCTGGAGGACTACGTCGTCAACATCCGGCCCCGTTACGGCTTCCCGGCCCATCCGGCTCTCTGGCTCACCGAGCGCGGCGGCCGTCTGCGGGTGCGTGAGATCGAGGACCGCTTCTCCCTCTATCGCGAGGAGCTCGGGCTGCCGGAGGAGCTGACCCCGCACTGTCTGCGGCATTCGTACGTCACGCACAGCATCGAGGACGGCGTCGATCCGAAGTTCATCCAGGAACAGGTGGGCCATCTCTACGCGTCCACGACGGCCCTCTACACGGCCGTCAGCGACGACTTCGCCAACACGATGATGCTCAAGGCCATTGACTTGGCTTTCGACAACGACCCCGGCCCTCGGGCCATGCAACGGAGCGGACGACGATGAATGCCAAGCTCGACTACAAGTGGCACCTGCGCGAGGTGATGGCCACCAAGGGGATGTTCTCGACCACCGATCTGCGGCCGCTGTTGGCTGAGCGGGGCATCGAGCTGTCCGCCAGCCAGATCTACCGGCTGGTGGTCGAAACTCCGGAACGGCTCAACCTCAAGGTGCTCATGTCCTTGCTGGACATTCTCGGCTGCACGATGGACGACCTGATCGAACCGGTGTCCGTCGGCCGGCCGCGGGCGAAGAAGGCAGCGGATGGCACCGAGACCACTGGCGTCGGAGACTTCCGGCCCAAGCGGGCCCGGATCACGCGGCCCTCATGAGCATCACCGCCCCGTTCGAGGCCGACCCTCACAGGGTGATCGGCGAGCTGGTCGCCGCAGTCGAGCCGGAACTGCCGCCCGAGACCGTCCAGCAGGCGATCCAGCGCTCTGTCGGCTCCAAGCCGGCAGCCATGCGTCTGGCCCAGGCACTGCAGAGCGGCTTGCTGACCTCGGGCCGGGCCGAGGGCCCGGCCTCGGTGGAGCGGTTCATCCGAATCCTGGAGGAGTCCGGGGCTGTCAACGTCGTCCGGCCGCCCTGCTCGCGCTGTGGCAGGCTGCGGCCGTTGACGAACACCAACGGCGCTGGTCTGCGGGTGTGTGCCTCATGCGGCAGCAGCCAAGCGACGCCGGGATGGGCTTGCGCGGTCTGCGGCAACAACGCCACACCGCGCTACGGCCTGGACCGCACCGGCCGCGAGGCATGCCGCTCGTGTTTCAAGGCCGAGTGCACCGAGGACCCGGCCAGGGACCTGCTGGAGTTCCTGGCTGGTCGCTCGCTGGGACTCGGCAAGGATGTTCTGCGGGCCGTCATCGCCGAGGTGACAGAAGGCAAGCTCACGATCGCCCGGCGCCTGCACTGGGACGTGCAAAACGAACCCGGCCTGGTCACCGGCCAGGCGGACCACTACTCACCGCGGACCGTGCTCCTGGTCGACCGCCTCCACCACGCCGGCGCCGCGGGTGTCCCTGTCCCAAAGTGCCCGCACTGCCAGCGCACCGTCCGGCTCGGACACTCGATCAAACGGCTTCGGGTCTGCGGCAACTGCTACAACCGCTCGCTCGCAGAGCCCTGCAAATGGTGCCATCGCTCCCGCCCACCCGCCGGCAGAGACTCCCGGGGCGCCCCGTTCTGCAACAGCTGCCGCGACAAGGAGGCGACCTGCCAGGAGACATGCATCGCCTGCGGCAAATACCGGGCTGTCTCCGCCCGCACTGATCAAGGGCCGCTCTGCTCGGCCTGCCGCAAGCCGCCCACGATGACATGCACCTCCTGCGGCAACCTGCGGCCCTGCTTCCACAGCACCACCGACTCCCCCCGCTGCCGGGCCTGCCTGCTGACACCGCAGCCCTGCACGGACTGCGGCCGGACGAAACGGGTAGTCGCTAGGACCGGCCGCGGCCCGTTCTGCGAAAACTGCTGGGAAGTGGCGCCCGAGGCCCGAAAGCCGTGCGAGAACTGCGGCATCGTCGAGCGGCTGTTCCACTTCGGTTTGTGCCGTCGCTGCGCCGGTGAGCAGATGCTGCTGACGCCGCCGGACGGCAAGCCGCGTCCCGAGCTCGACCAGATCGCGGCCGCCCTGCTCGACCACAATCCCCGCAGGGCCCTGCTCTATACGCGCGAGTCGAAAGCGGCGGCAGCGCTCCTGAACGACCTGGCCTCCGGGGCCTGCGACCTCAGCCATGAGGCTCTCGATGCCCGGACGGTCGGCCACCACCGCGACCTGGCCATCGACTGGTTCAGGTCAGTGCTGGTCGCGGCGGGCATCCTGCCTGTCCGCGACGAGTACCTCGCTCGCCTGGAACGGTGGATCGAGTTCAAGACCGCGGCCCTAGACGATCCCGACCACCGGCAGTTGATCACCGCCTACGCCCGCTGGGACCGGGTCGCTCGCATCCGGCGCCGGGCGCGCGGAAAGCCGATCGCCGCCTCGACAGCGGACATCGCACAGACGCAGATTTCCAAGGCCGTGCTGTTTTTGGCCTGGCTCAAAGACCAGGGCGAGACGCTGGCAACCTGCCGACAGACGCACATCGACCTCTGGCTCACCTCGGAACCCCACCAGGGCCCCTACGCCGCAGGCCCGTTCGTGGCCTGGGCAGTCCGCAGCAAGTTCGCGTCCCAGATCAGCATCCCCACCCGAGCCCGCCGGGTCTCCTACCGCCCGCTCGACGCCGACGAGCGGTGGACGATTACCCGTCGGCTCCTCAACGACGACTCCTTCGAGACCAAGGACCGCGTCGCCGGTCTGATGGTCCTGCTCTACGGCCAGACCCCCGCCAGGACCTGCCGCCTGACCACCGCCCACGTCCTACACGACGAGGACGGCGTCGCCCTTCGTATCAACAAAACGCCGCTCAGGCTGCCGCCGCCCCTAGACGCTCTCGTCCTGCAACTCGTCGACATCGCGCACAGCCAGGAGCATGCGGTGAACAGCAACGAGTTGAACGCACCGTGGCTGTTCCCGACTCAGCGTCCTGGACGGGCGCTGACCAGCAGCCGCCTCGCAACCCGCCTGCGGAATATTGGCCTTCCGCCCGAGGCTGGGCGATGCGCCGCCCTGCTCGACCTCTGCACGCAGATGCCGCCGGCCGTGCTGCAACGGCTCCTCGGCATCAGCTCGATGGCGGCAGAGCGGTGGTCTGCCGGGGCGGTGAGAATGGCCTACGCAGCTGAGGTGGCCCGGCGGCCAGGACTCTGACGCTGAGCCTCATAGTGAGCCTTTTCCAACCTCGCATTGAGGGCGTGATTAGCTGCGGTGTTCGGCGCTGCTGTCGGCGATCGACCGGAACAGCTCGCGAGCCTGCTCGCAGAACTGCTCGACCTCCGTGATGTCCGGCTTGTCACCGTCGGCCAGCATCCGGGCCTGGAGTTGCTCGGAGCGCAGTCCGCCGTAGCGGGCCCGCACCTCGGCGGTCACCGGCTGGACCGCGATGTGCAGGTGCTTGCGCGCGTCGCGGCCGTGCGACCACATGCAGACGTAGGTCTGCTCGGGTCGGCACAACGTCTCCACGACACGAGCGGTATCGCGCAGAAGCGGGCCGAGTTCCGCCGCTGCCGTGTCGTCGAGTTCGGCGATGGCCACGACGTGGTCCCGCGGGCCGACGATCAGGGTGCCGAGATTCATCGGGCCGACGACGTGGTTCACCACCCAGGCAGCGGTCTCGTGCAGGACGCCCCCGGGCAACTCCCGGCGCCCGCTCAGAAGATCACACCCAAGACACCCTGTTACATCCACGCCCACCAGCCTATACAGAGCCGGCAGCGATGAGGCCAGCGGCCAACTCGGCTGGGGAGCAGGCCCCACAGCCGCACCGATCAGGGACGGGATGCCTCCCGTTCTCGTGGCCATCGACTTCAGCGGTGGCCGGGCCGCCTCCCCACGTCAGACGACGCTCACCACCGAGAGGGCACAGCGATGGCTCTATTCCGCACACCGAGATATCCGACCTTGCCGATACTGGCCACGGTGACCGGCAAGGGCGAGTTCTACCGGCTCGGGGCCCCACGCGCTGGCCACGACGACAACCCGCACATCGGCACCGGCGCCTACGCGCTTGACCAGTCCTTCCACCACCTGTGGCTGCTGGTCGCCGCGCTCATCGTCACCACCGTCTGACCCCGGCTTCGCGGGGCGGTCGCACTCCCGGACAAGGACAGCCGACCGCCCCGCGCCCTCCCGACGCACCTGAATGGAGAGATCCACCATGCGCATGCGCACTTTCGTCGCTGGCCAAGAGGCTTTCAGTGACCTGGAGTTCGCGGAACTGGCGCTCGGCATCGACATCGACCTGTTCCGGGGCCCGCTGGAGCCCGAGGAGGACGACGAGCGGGCGGCCCGCGAGGACGCGGCCCGTGACATCCTCGCCGACCTGCGAGAGCGGGCCGAGGACGGCGACGAGATCGCCGGTTGGGACGCCCTGTACGCCGACGCGCTGACCCGCACCGTGCCGTTCCTGCGCGCCGCTCGCGGTCACCGGGCCGGAACGGGGGAAGCGGCATGAAAGCGAAGACCGTGCTGCCCGCCGTCGCGATGACGGCGGTGTCGATGGTGCTCACCCTGGTCGTGGTTGTGATGTGGCTCGGTCGGGCGGTTCCGTGGCCCGTCGCACTGGTCGTCGGTCTCGGGATCGACGGCGGTTGGCTGGCCATCCTCGCCTACGAACGGCGCCTGGCCGCGCAGGGCGATCACAGCCACGTTGTGACCGGCGTCGGCTGGTGCTTCGGCCTCATCGCTGCTGGCGTCCTGGTGGCCCACGCGCTCACCACCACCGGCGGCTCGGCCGGTGCCTGGCTGGCCGTGGCCTGGTTGCCCATCGCGGCGAAGGCACTGTGGCTGGTCCACGGGCTGTGGGAGCGCACCGCGCTCACGCCGGCCGCGCTGGAGGAGATCCGGGGCATCCAGCAGGAGGCACGCGACGAAGCGGCCGTGGCCCGCGCCCGACTGCGCGCTGAGGCGACCACCGAGGAGACCAGGCTTGCGGCTGTGACGGGGGCCGGGGCGCGAGTCGCACGCGTCCAGGCCAAGACCGCCCGCACCCTGGCCGGGGCGTGGTCGACGCTGGAGACGGCCCGCGCCGGGGAGGACACCGGCAGGGCGTTGAGCAGCGTGACGAACCGGGCCACACCCGGTGGCACGCCCCGATGGGAACTACCGGTGTGGGGCCCCACCGAGCCGGTTGCGGCACCCTCGATCCCCTCGATCGAGCCGGCCGACGACCACTCCGCGAATGAGAAGAAATCGGCTGAGACAGAGATGATTCGGTCGACAGCTGATCTGCTGGAATCGACCCCGCTCACGGTCACGCTGACCCGGCTTCCGGTGCCCGATCCGGTCCCGGCCGACGCGGGAAAGTCGAGCCTGCCGCTCAAGCCCGCCCCGGCCCTGACCGCGCCGATCGGATCGGCTCCGTCGGGGTCGACTCGATCGGGGCGGCCGATGGCGGCTGAGTCGACCCGCCCGGCAGTCCGGGCGACGTACCGGGTGCCGGAGTCGGCGAAGACCCCGCGCGTGAAGCGCACCCCGGAACAGCTCCTGGACCAGGCCCGGACCCTGACAGCTGACTGGCCGCACACCCACCTCACCGGAGAGCGGATCCGCCGGGAACTGCATGTCAGCCCGGTCAACGCCCGCAAGCTGCGTGACGCCCTGCTCGCCGAGCGGGCCGCGTGATGGGAGCGCTGCCGGTCTTCCGGTGGCGCCTGGCCCCGGATGGATACGCCACCTACCGCCAACTCCGGGCGCGCGGCCTGCGCCCCGGCGGACAGCCGGTGGCCGCACAGCTCGAACGACCCCGCCGCCGGCGCGGCCCGCTGATCGCCTACCTGTATCGCGTCGACCTGGCCGAGCCCGTGCGGCCCATGACCCCGGCCAGGTGGGCGGCCCTGGGCAAGGCCAACGCTGCCCGCCGCATCTGCCCCGCCTGCCGCGCCGATGCCGGATACGTCATCCCCGCCTCGCTCGGCATGTGCGTGCCGTGCGCCTACCCCGAAGGAACCTCCGATGGAATCGCTGCCTGACGTGCCCCGGGTCGTTCAGCTCCCGGACGGCACCTACGCCTACACCGACCGCCTGCCCGCCCCGCCACAGCAGTACAGCGGCCCGCAGATCATCCACCAGCACGTTCACCAGGCGCCGCCGGACCGCACCGTGCAGCGCATCGCGCTCGGCTCCGGCGTCGGTGCCGGAGCGGTCGCGGCCGGTGTCTACTTCGGCTCACTGCTGGTCGGCGTGCTCACCGCCATGGCCGCCAACCTCGCGCTGATCGCGTTCATCGCGGCTGTGTGCGCGTGGGGTGTCGTCACCGTAGTCCGGTCGGTGGGCGGCGAGCACGGCAAGCGCGCCGCTGCCAACGTGCGCCGCGCCCGCGGCCGTCGCTGACGGCTGCCTGCGGCCCCCGGACGCACGTGCCCGGGGGCCGTGGGGAGCCGGACAGTCCGGCCCGGATCGGAGATGCAGCCGTGAGCAGCAAGCAGCCCCGCCTCACCGCCGGTGAGAAGGCCCAGCTCGCCTGGTACGTCGCCCGGATGGCCAAGCGCGGAATCGCCGACGACCGCCAGTACGGCGGCCGGGTCGACCAGAGCGACCTTCAGCGCAAGTTCGACCGCGTCATCGCGCAGGCACGCAAGCGCGAGGAGCGCGCCAAGAACAGCAAGAACCGCAAGTAGCAACGCCCCGGGGGCGGCCGTCCCGGCCAAGGAACCAGGGCCGCCCCCGGGCTACCCACCACCCGTTTGAGCAGCAGGGAGACCCCAGCATGACGGAAAGCACGACGGGCCCGCACCTGCGGCCCGTGCCCGACACCGCCCCCGACGACGACGCCCCGGCGGCCGCCGTCCCGGTGGACAACCCGGCCCTGCCGGACCCGAGGGTGACCATCGAGAAGCGCAAGCCGGTGCTGGCCGGGTGGCTGACCAACCGGCGTGACTTCCTCGCCACCGCCCGCCACGCCGGCGCGAACGTCGGCTACGCCGCGCTCTACCACGGGGTGCGCGTCCCGGTGTACGCCGGACGGCTCGCCCTCATGGCGCCCCGGGGCGCGTGCCGGTTCATCGCGGCGACGAACCGGTGGGTGTGGGACCGCGAGGCCGCACCTCTGCGGGAGTTCGCGGTACGCACCGAGGACGTCGAGGAGTACATGCGCCTGGCCCGACTCCGCGCCGGCCGCATCCGGCTGCGCGGCCTGGTCACCCTCGTCGCGGCGGTGTTCGGTCTCGGTTTTGCTCTCTACCTCTACGTCCTGGCCCCCGAGTATCTGTACGCGTTCGCGGCTGGCGGGGTGCTGCTGCTCGGCATGGGCGGGCAGCAGCCCGACGCGCCGGTCATCGGGGCCGCCGTGATGCGCACCGAGTTGCAGAAGCTCACCGGCACGATCGTCCTGCGGGGACTCGACTCGATCGGCATCCCGAAGATCACCGCCGCCATCAAGAAGGGTGGCGACATGGACGGGATGCGGTTCACCTCCGAGATCGTCCGGGACGGGCCCGGCTACCGCGCCGACCTGGACCTTCCCTACGGGGTCACCCCGGACGACATCATGGAAAAGCGCGAATCCCTCGCCTCCGGCCTGCGCCGCAAGGTCGGCTGCGTCTGGCCGTCCGGCGACCCCGACGAGCATGAGGGGCGCCTGGTGCTGTGGGTTGGTGACCGGCCCATGAACGAGACGACGAAGCCGGCCTGGCCGCTGCTGAAGGACGGCAGGGTCGACCTGTTCAAGCCCGTCATCTTCGGCAACGACCAGCGCATGCGCTGGGTCGAGGTGACGCTGATGTTCGCCGCGATCGTCATCGGCTCCGTCCCCCGCATGGGCAAGACGTTCCTTCTGCGTCTGCTGCTGCTGATCTGCGCCCTCGACCCCCGCGCGGCCCTGTACGCGTTCGACCTGAAGGGCACCGGAGATCTCGGCCCGCTGGAACCCGTCTGCCACCGCTACCGCTCCGGTGAGGAAGACGAGGACGTCGAGTACATCCTGCACGCCTTGCGCGAGGTCAAGGAGGAACTGCGGCGCCGGGCCAAGGTGATCCGCAGCCTGCCGCGTGCACGGTGCCCGGAATCGAAGGTGACGCCCGACCTGGCCAGTGACAAGAGCCTGGGTCTGCACCCGATCGCCATCGGTATCGATGAGTGCCAGGTGGTGTTCGAGCACGAGAAGTACGGCGCTGAGATCGAGGCCATCTGCACCGACATCACCAAGCGCGGCCCGGCGTTGGGCATCATCGGCATGTTCGCCACCCAGCGGCCCGACGCGAAGTCGCTGCCTCCCGGCATCTCCGCCAACGCCATCCTGCGGTTCTGCCTGAAGGTGATGAACCACCAGGCCAACGACATGGTGCTCAGCACCGGTGCCTACAAGGCAGGCATCCGCGCCACCATGTTCAGCCGCCGCGATCTGGGCATCTGCTGGATGGCCGGCGAGGGCGACGACCCGCGCATCGTCGCGAGTGCGTTCGTGGACGCCCCGAAGGCCGAACTGGTCGTCACGCGGGCGCGGAAGATGCGCGAGGAGTACGGCAACGTCACCGGGCACGCCATCGGCCAGGGTCCCGAGAGGACCGGTGCCGGGTCCGACATCCTCGCCGACGTCCTCGACGTCATCGCCGCCGACGAGAAGGCCGTGTGGTGCGAGCGCATCGCCGTCCGCCTCGCCGACGCCCACCCCGACACCTACGCCGGATGGCAGGGCGAGAACGTCACCGCCGCCCTCAAGCCCTGGGGCATCAAGCCGGGGCAGGTGTGGGGCACCACCGACGACGGCGAGGGCGCCAACCGGCGCGGCATCAAGCGCGCCGACATCACCGCCGCGATTACGCGCCGTAACGCCGATCGGGCCGCCGCCTAGCCCGAGCACAGGTGCTAGACCTAGCAGCCGCCACCGCTAGGTCTAGCACCCCCACTAGCACCCCATAGGGCTGCTGATCAGCGAACTAGCTTCTAGCGGCCCACCTGCGGAAACATCCTGAAACCGCCCTGAGAAGGGATGTGAGCCGTCGTGGCTCTCGCTAGCCTCGCCGTCCTGCTCATCCTCGCCGGTTACGCAGCGTTGTGTGCCATCCAGCCGTTCGCCCCATGCCGGAAGTGCTCCGGCATGGGCGTCCGGCTCACCGGACGCAGCAAGGTCAAGCTCTGCCGCCGCTGCCGTGGGCAGCGTTACCGGCTCCGCCTCGGCCGCCGCCTGCTCAACACCGGCCGCGACATCCACCGCGCCGGCACCCGCCGACCCCACCGCCACGACCCCGACGAGGAGTTCACCCCATGGCCGTGACCGTCTCGCTCGTAGCCCTGTTCGGACTGGTCCTGTTCTTCCTGCTGCGCCACCACAGCCTCAGCGCCGGCGCGGCGTTCGTCGCCGTGATGTTCGGGTTCTTCCTCGCCTCCACCGGCGCGGCCGGGCCCATCAACCACCTCACCATCGCCGTCGTCCACGCCATCCCCAACCCGTGAGGAGGATCAGGGTGTTCGAGATCCGCATCATCTGCGACCCCGCCGAAACCGACCGCGTCACGACCGCACTCAACACCGCGTTCGCCGCCGGCACGGCCCGCATGTACCCGACCCGCGACGGCAAGCGCGCCCGGCTGTACGTCACGGCCGACCACCGCCCCGCCCCCGAGCCGTTCCCGCTCCCGGACGTGGCGTACGTGCTCGCGCCCAGCATCATCAGCGAAATCGGCTGGACCGCCCGGACCCTCGCCACGACCGAGTGCTTCAACAAGCTGGACCGGGACTACTACCTGCGCAAGGCCGCACTGCTGGACCGCATCGCGCTCCTGGACGAACCCGACCTGTTCAACGACGGCGACGCCCGGGAAACTGCCCGCGCGGCGGCCGTGATGCTGCTCGACACCGATCGGCCGCGCCTCGCCCCGCACCTCGCGGAACAGGCAGAGAAGGACCCGCGCGGCTACGTCCGCCAGCAGTACACCCACCGGGCCCGCTGCGTCTGCGACGACTTCGGCGAGGGCGACTGCCTCACCCACCCGGACCCCGACCACTAGCAACGCCCGAGGGCGGCGGCACTCCCGGACAAGGACAGCCCGCCGCCCTCGGTCTCCGTATCCCGACGTAGCAGAACAGGAGACCTACAGCATGACCCAACCGCGCGCTTTCGGCGAGGGCCCCATGACCCACGCCACCCGAACGGGACGAGCCCTGCCCCGGCCGCATCTGCTGGATCTGTTCTCATGCGCCGGCGGCGCCGGTAAGGGCTACGAGAACGCGGGCTTCACCGTGGACGGCTGCGACATCGCCCACCGCCCGAACTACCCCTTCCCGTACCACCACGGCGACGCCCTGACCTACCTCGCCGCCCTGATCACCTCGGGCGAGATCCGCCGGTACACGTTCGTCCACGCCTCCCCGCCATGCCAGGACAAGTGCTCCCTGACCGTGGGCACCAACCGGTCCCAGGGATGGGGCGGTACACACGAAGACCTCGTGGCACCCACCCGCCACCTGCTCGACAAGACCGGCCTGCCCTACGTCATCGAGCAACCGAACGGCCGCGCGGAGATCCGCAAAGACCTCACCCTGTGCGGCGAGATGTTCGGCCTCGGGGTCATCCGGCACCGCAACTTCGAGTTGGGCGGCTGGACGGCCGTCCAGCCGGCGCACGTCCCGCACCGTGGGCGGGTACGCGGGTGGCGACACGGCGAGTACTTCGACGGCCCGTATGTCGCCGCGTACGGCAACGGCGGTGGCAAGCCATCCATCCCTGAGCTTCAGGCCGCCATGGGCATCACCTGGACCGACGTCCGCGAGGAACTGACCGAGGCCATCCCGCCCGCTTACACCGAGTGGATCGGCCGCGCCTACCTCGCCGCCACCCAGACCCTGGGGGCGGTCGCGTGAGCACCGTCAACAACCACCTGCGGACCGCGCTTCACCTGGCCACCGCCGGTGTGCCCGTCCTGCCGCTGCGGGACGGAAAGGTGCCGTTCGGCAACTGCCGTGCATGCGCGGGAAACGCGTGCGGCGGGCGGCCCAACATGAAGCGCGCGGGTGCCTGCCGGTGCCCCGCCCCCTGCCACGCATGGGCCGCCGCCACCACTGACCCTGGCCTTATCGCCTCCCTCCTGTGGGCGGCAGCATGGCAGCGGGCCGTCTGCGTCGGCTACCACCCCGGCGGGGCCGGACTGACCGTGGTCGACCTGGACGACGCGGCGGCGGTCGGGTGGGCTCGCGAGGCCCTGCCCCCTACCCGGATCGTGCCGACGACGCGGGGTGAGCACTGGATCTACCGAGGCACCATGCGGTCGGTGAACGCCGTCCGTGACGGCGTTGACATCAAGTCCACGATGGCCTACGCCCGGTGGCTCGGCCCCGGCTCCGGCACCATCACGGCGCTGCCGGAGGTGGTGCGCGCGCTGACCGTGAAGGAACCCTCCCCCGTCCGGCCGACACCGCAGGCCCTCGCCGTGCCCGCACCGGCTGGGGGCGGAGAGTGCCGCCACCGTACGCCCGCCTACCTGGAACGTGGCATTGCCATGGCTGAGCAGCGCATCACCGAGGCGCGCAGCCAGGTGCACACCACCGTCTACCGAACTTTCCTCGCGGTGCTGTCCGCCCATGGCCGGTGTGGCTGCCTCACTGATGCGCACGTGGCGCGGCTGTTCGCCGCGGCTCAGGCCAAGGGCGAATCGCCCCGGCACTGCACCGACGCGTGGACCAACGCCCGTACGAAGTTGGGACTGTAGCCATGTCTGAGGACGAAAAGACCCCGGCCCGCGAGGTCATCACCGACTACGCGCAAGCGCACTTCCGGTACTTCCGCACGGCCGACGGGACCGTGTACGCGCAGAAGAACGGTCACCCCGTGGCCCGTCCGATCCGCTCCCAGGGCACCACGGGCAGCCACCGCCAGGAACTCATGGTCGGGTTGTTCAAGGACGGGGTCGGCGTGTTCAACGGGACCGCCCTGAAGGAGGCGTTGGATTTGATCGAAGCGCTCGCGCTGACCGAGGACGTGCAGCCGGTCCACATCCGCGTCGCGCCGGGATTCGGCGGCGCGACGTGGCTGGACCTGGGGCGTAGCGACGGGCAGTCCGTCCGCATCCATGCCACCGGTTGGGACATCGCCATTCCCGACCCGCGCGAGGTGTGCTGGCGCCGGACCCAGCTCACGGGGGAACTGCCCCTGCCGGCCAAGGACATCGACGGCAAGGGCATCGATCTCCTGCTGCGGCTGTGCAACTTCGCAGGCGCCGAGGCCGAGTGCCTGGCCATCGCCTGGCTCATCGGCTGCCTGGAGCCGTCCGTGCCCGTCCCCGCCCCCTTCCTCACCGGACCGCAGGGCGCGGGCAAATCCACCGGCGGACGGATGCTCGTCAGGGTCATCGAGGGCATGAGCGGCGACCTGCGCCGCGCTCCGAAGGACGAGGAGAACTTGATCGCAGCGGTCGCGGCCGGCTGGGTCACCGCCCTGGACAACCTCTCCCACATGACCCCGGACCTGTCCGACGCCATGTGCTGCATCGTGACCGGCGCTGAGAACGTCAAGCGCGCCCTGTTCACCGACGGGGACGTATTCCGCGCTCGCTACCGCCGCCCCCTGCTGCTGACCGGTATCGATGTGGGAGTCATCCGGCCCGACCTCGCCGAACGGCTCCTGCCGCTACGTTTGGAGCGGCCCCGCGTCCGGCGCACCGAGGCGGAACTGTGGGCGGAGTACGCGGAGGTTCTGCCCGTCGTTCTCGGCTCGCTCCTGGACCTCACGGTCAAGGTCCGCGCGGTTGAGGCGGAGACCCCCACCGACCTGCGAATGGCCGACTTCGCGCACCTGTGCGCGCAGCTCGACGCGGCAACCGGCCTCGGGGCGCTCACCGCGTACCGGGCCAGTCTGGACGACCTGAACGACGACGTGATCGAGGGTGATCTCCTCGCACAGACCGTTCTCAGGCACGCCGACACCATGGAGCCGGGAGCCGCGCAGCGGATGACCTCCACCGAGTGGCTGCACCACCTCAGTCGCCTCCACAGCGGCGACGAACTGCGTCCCCTACCCAAGGGCTGGCCGACCACGGGCAAAGTCCTCTCCGACCGGCTCAAGCGCCTCCAGCCGACGCTTGCCGCTCGGGGTGTCCTCATCGACACGGGCCGCACCAGCGAGGGCCGCTACCTCGAAATGACCCGCATGGCCACGCCGCCCCCGCACGAGCACAAGCGGATGTTCTGACCACGCCCGCGCGCTCGCCCGGACAAGCAAGAAGAGCACCCCGGGGCGCGTGCTCCTCTTGCTGTTCGGCGCAACGCGCCGCCCAAAGATCGCGCCGCGCAGCGGCTCCTTCTTTGCGCGTTAGGCGCCGACCACAACAGAGGCACCCCCTCTTTTGTCCTAAGAGGGAAGACGCTGCGTCATCTGCGTCATGCGAGCCGAAAAGCGGCTGCTGACCTGCGCCTACAGGCATGACGCAGGCGACGGCGTCTGCGTCATCCTGCGTCATCTGCGTCACCGATGACGCAGCCCATGACGCGCCGATGACGCATCCTCCTAGCCGCTGCGTCACAGAAAACCGCAGGTCAGAAGCCCGAATGACGCTGATGACGCAATGACGCAGAAATCCGCACCTCGGACAGACGTGGACCGTCACCCGACCCCGCCAACTCAGATCAGCACGAGAGGTGAGTCTTGACCGAGCACGACAACCCCGCGACGTCCTCGGACCACGACCCGACGCTGGTCCTCCTCAAGGTCGAAGAGGCCGCACGCCGGCTCAGCATCGGCCGGACCACGTGCTACGCGCTCATCCGCTCCGGTGAGCTGGAGTCCATCGACATTGGCCGTCTCCGCCGCGTCCCCGCCGACGCGCCGGCCGCGTACCTCGCCCGCCGACGTGCGGCCCGACGAGCCGCTTGACGACGCCCGGGGCGGCGCCACTCCCGGACAGGACAGCCCGCCGCCCCGGTCTCTACCCCGACACCACGAAACAGGAGCCTGTCTGTGGCAGAGGAAAAGAAGAAGCGCACCCGACAGCCGAACGGTCGCAGCTCGATCTACTTCGGCAAGGACGGAAAGTGGCACGGTCGTGTCACCGTCGGCATCCGTGACGACGGCACGCCCGACCGCCGGCACGTCGAACGTAAAACCCGTGCCGAAGTGACGGCCGCTGTGCGCGATCTGGAGAAGCAACGCGACACCAAGACCGTGAAGAAGCCCGGCAAGGCGTGGACGGTCAAGACATGGCTGACGCACTGGATCGAGAACGTCGCGCCCCTCGCCGTCAACGACAACACGATGGTCGGGTACAGGGTTGCCGTGCGAAAGCACCTCATCCCCGGCTTGGGTTCTCACCGTCTCGACAGGCTCAAGCCTGAGCACATCGAGGCGTTCTACGCGAAAATGCAGGCCAACGGCAGCAAGCCTGCGACCGCTCACCAGGTGCACCGCACCTTCCGAACTGCCCTCAACGAGGCGGTGCGGCGCGGCCATCTCGGCAAGAACCCGGTTCAGTTGGCCAAGGCACCGAAGACGGGGGAGTACGAGGTAGAGCCCTACAGCGTCCAGGAGGTACAGCGGCTACTGAGGGCCGCCGACCAGCACCGGAATTCCGCTCGGTGGGCCGTCGCCCTCGCCCTCGGACTACGCCAAGGGGAGGTGCTGGGGCTGAAGTGGGAAGACGTGGACCTTGAGCGTGGGTTCCTCGTTGTCCGGCGCAGTCGCCATCGGCCGCAGTACGCCCACGGGTGCGCGGAACCCTGCGGACGCAAGGCCGCCGGGTACTGCCCGCAACGGCGGCGCACCAACCCGGAGTTGTCCACCACCAAGTCGCGTGCCGGACGCCGTGCGGTCGGTCTCCCCGAACAGCTCGTTGACCTACTCCGTGCCCACCTCAAGGCGCAGGAAGCGGAGCAGGAGGCGGCTGGGGAGCGGTGGGTGGACAACGGCTTGGTGTTCCCAGATGAGCAGGGCCGCAGCCCGTCCCACCGCCGTGACTGGGCTGAGTGGAAGGCCCTTCTGAATGAGGCGGAGGTTCGCGACGCGCGGTTGCACGACGCGCGCCACACGGCCGCGACGGTTCTGTTGATCCTCGGTGTCCCCGAGCGAGCCGTCATGGGCCTCATGGGTTGGTCGACTACCGCCATGGCCGCTCGGTATCAACACATGATTGACGCGGTACGGGCCGATGTGGCAAAGCAAGTGGACCAACTGATCTGGAGTATCGAGACGCCCCCGAAGCATTAGTTGGACCGCGAGAGAGACGCGGTCCGCCGGTTGGTTGGCAGTGCGGCGGCTCCCTGGCACCGGCGAGTGCCGGTGCCAGGGAGCGGCAGGAGCGGAGCGCCGAAGTTACGCCGCAACCGCGGATCGGGCGGGCGAGACCAACAGCTTCTTCGGATCGCGCAGGCCGCTGTTGTACTGGGTGATGATGTTCTCGGCCAGGGGCACCGCGCGGGAGGCGGAACCGCCGCCGGAGACAGTGGTACGAATGGCATTCATCTTCCAGATCGCCACGGTGGCCTTCTGGAGAGTTTTCACCAGGCGGGCGTCTTGGACTACGTCCCAGTTGGTGTCGTAGATCAAGCCCACGGCGCGGATCGCGATGTTGTCCCAGCTGGCCTTGTCTCGACCCCAGGCGGTGCCCAGGGTGGTCAGGACCTTCGGCAGAAGGCCTTCACGCCTTTCGCCTACGAAAATCAGGGCCTGGACAGCGCCCACACGGTTGGTAGAGGTGCCGCTGGCGACCTCCAATCCGCAAGAGCGCACCTCTTCCCTGATCCGGGTCGCGATCGGGTCCCCGGCGGTGATGGAGACGTTGAAATTGTCGTACGGCTTCACGGGCTTGCGCTGCTTGTTCGCGGCCAGGAACAACCTGGCTTCCTGCTGGCGGGTCAGCCCCTCGTAAACCATGCAGTCGCGCAGGAAGTTCGGGCCCTCCTTCTGCTCGGCTACGCGGGTGGAGTGCTGGCCATCGATCAAGAAGTAGCTTCCGTCGGCGCGCTTGGAGACCGTGGCGACCAAGAGGACGTCCGGATCCCAGATCTTGGCCAGCTTGTTGGCCCAGCCGGGGTCGAAGATGCGCTGCGCATCCATCTCGTCATCGACCTGCAGCTGGCCGACCGGCAGGGCTGCGTAATACTTCTTGACCTGCTGGTTTTGCGTTTGCGTCACCATGAAGTCCCCCCTCAGGAACGGCTGTTGGTGATTCAGTAGACCGCTGAAATTCTCGCGCGTCAACTTTTTTCGCGCCGAAGGAATACCCCGCATGGTCAGAATCTTCGCTCGCGCAGATCAGGGGCCAGGCGCGTCAGTGCCCCGCGCACTCAATCGAGCGGCAACCTTCGACCAGGCTGTGGGCCTTCGGGCAGGGGCGCCGACTTTCGTCAGCTCGCGGGCAAGAGCGTCCCCATCTCCTCGATGGACGCGCACAACGCGCCGGGGGGCGATGGATGCTCTCTCAGGGCCGAGGGCCCGACGGCGAGCTGAGACGGGCGAACCGGACAGTGCCGGCGTGGCTGGCATGTTCTTGCCGGGCTACTGAGACGGAAACTGAGACGGACGGCGAGAAGGGCGGCACCCCTCCGGGGTGCCGCCCTTTCGTTGTGCCTGGTCAGGCAGGTAGAGGCCGTGGCGGGAATCGAACCCGCGTAACCCGCTTTGCAGGCGAGTCCCTGAACCACTCGGGCACACGGCCGTGTTCGTGGAAATGAAGGTACGGCGCCGGCGCCGAGCGGCTCAAGGGAATCGGCGGGGCTGCAACGGGACTGCCACACGGCGTTCATGAAAGGGGGTCGTACGGCCAAGGTCGCAGAGCCGGCCGGACAGCGGACAGGGGTCAAACCGGGTCGTGGACCTTACGCTGACGGGCATGACCGCCCTGGAGCCCAGAGACGCCGCCGTTGCGTCCGACGCCGCCGAGAGAGAAGAGGACGGCGTACTGAGCCGGGCCTACCGGGCGCTCAGCATCGGCGTCGTCTCCGTGGTGCTGCTGATCGCCTTCGAGGCGACCGCTGTCGGCACCGCCATGCCGGTCGCGGCGCGGGACCTGGACGGGGTGGCCCTGTACGCGTTCGCCTTCTCCGGGTATTTCACGACCAGCCTGTTCGGCATGGTGCTGTCGGGCCAGTGGTCCGACCGGCGCGGCCCCCTGGGTGCGCTCACCACCGGCATCGGTGCCTTCGCCGCGGGACTGGTCGTCGCCGGGACCGCACAGGTCATGTGGGTGTTCATCCTCGGGCGGGCGGTGCAGGGTTTCGGCGGCGGGCTGGTCATCGTCGCGCTGTACGTCGTCGTCGGCCGCGCCTACCCGGAGCGGCTGCAGCCCGCGATCCTGGCGGCCTTCGCGGCGGGCTGGATCGTCCCGACCGTCGTCGGCCCGCTCGCCGCCGGTACCGTCACCGAACACCTCGGCTGGCGCTGGGTGTTCCTCGGCATCCCGGTCCTCGTCGTTCTCCCGCTCGCCCTCGCCCTGCCGCAGATACGGCGGAGGGCCTCGGGCCCGGTGGACGCGGCGTCCGGCGACGGTTCCTTCGACCGGCGGCGGATCCGGCTCGCGCTCGGCATCTCCCTCGGCGCCGGCCTCCTGCAGTACGCCGCCCAGGACCTGCGCCCCCTCTCCCTCCTGCCCGGGCTGGCCGGCGCCGCACTGCTGGTCCCCGCCGTCCTCGGTCTCCTGCCGCGCGGCACCTACCGGGCGGCCCGCGGACTGCCCTCCGTCGTGCTGCTGCGGGGCCTGTCCGCCGGGTCCTTCGTCGCCGCCGAGTCCTTCGTGCCGTTGATGCTGGTCACCCAGCGCGGTCTCACTCCGACGCTCGCCGGGTTCTCGATGGCGGCGGGCGGCGGCTCCTGGGCGCTGGGCTCGTGGCTGCAGTCCCGGCCGCGCATGCAGCCGTACCGGGAGCGGCTGATGCTGCTCGGGATGCTGCTGGTCGCCGCGGCGATCACCGCGGCGCCCAGTGTGCTGGTGCACTCCGTGCCGGTCTGGACCCTCGCCGTCGCCTGGGGCTTCGGCTGCCTCGGCATGGGCCTGGTGATCTCCTCCACCAGCGTGCTCCTGCTCCAGCTGTCCGCCCCGAAGGCGGCCGGCGCGAACTCCGCCGCGCTCCAGATCTCCGACGCCCTCTCCAACGTCGTCCTGCTCGCCGCGACCGGCGCCGCGTTCGCGGCCACGGGCGGCGGCAGCACCGCGGTCACCACGGCGACGGCCAACGGCACCCGGCCGACCGCCTTCGCCGTGGTCTTCCTGCCCATGGCGGCAGTGGCGCTCGCGGGGGCGTGGGTGACGACCCGGCTGCGGGCCCGCTGACCCGCGGAGATCGGTCCCCGGCCGGTCCGCCGTTCCTCACTCTTTCGCCATGCGCGAGCCGACCCTCTCCTGCGATCCGGCCGCACGGCGGACACCGGTCGTCCGTGCCCGGGCCGAGCGCCTGGCGCGCAGCCACGCCGATCCGGTGCGGAGGCTGGGCGAATGAGCCGCCGTCTCACCGTCGCCGAGGTCACCGCCGTGGCCGAGAGCGCCTTCGGCGGCCGGCCGCCGAAGGCGCGCGAGCCCGGTCCTGCCGGCCTCGGCCGTGCACCGGCCGCGGGCCCGGATGTCCGGTACGGCCGCCTGAGAGGACCTGCACGAGCAGGCCGCCGCCCTGCCGCACGCCCTCGCCACCGATCACCACCTGGTCGACGGCGACAAGCGCACCACGTGGCCCGCCACCGCCGCCTTCCTCGCCCTCAACGGGGTGGGAGCGCGCCGGTGCCGACCAGGACACCGCGTACGACCTGGTCATCGATGCGGCCTCCGGTGAGGTGGGCGATGTCGGGGTGATCGCGGGGCGGCTGCGGCGGCTGTGACGTGGGTCCCACCCGCGGGGGACCCGGCCTCGTCCGGGCGTTGACGGGAGGGCGGCGCCGGTAGGGTGGCCCGGTTGTCATACGTAGCCGCCCCAGCCCTCTGAAAAACCGAGCCGCCCGAGCCCCGCAAAATACGGAGACCGTGACTACCACCGCCGCTTCCTCCTCCGCTCACTCCCACCACCTGTCGCCCGCCTTCCCGGGCCGCGCGCCCTGGGGTACCGCCAGCAAGCTGCGTGCCTGGCAGCAGGGGGCGATGGAGAAGTACCTCCAGGAGCAGCCGCGTGACTTCCTCGCCGTCGCCACCCCCGGCGCCGGCAAGACGACCTTCGCGCTGACGCTCGCCTCCTGGCTGCTGCACCATCACGTCGTGCAGCAGGTCACCGTGGTCGCGCCGACCGAGCACCTGAAGAAGCAGTGGGCCGAGGCGGCGGGCCGGATAGGGATCAAGCTGGATCCCGAGTACAGCGCGGGCCCGCTCGGCAGGGAGTACGACGGGGTCGCGGTCACGTACGCCGGTGTCGGTGTGCGCCCCATGCTGCACCGCAACCGCGTGGAGCAGCGCAAGACGCTCGTCATCCTCGACGAGATCCACCACGCCGGTGACTCCAAGTCCTGGGGCGAGGCCTGCCTGGAGGCGTTCGAGCCCGCCACGCGCCGACTCGCGCTGACCGGTACGCCGTTCCGTTCCGACACCAATCCCATCCCCTTCGTGACGTACGAGGAGGACAACGCCGGCATCCGCCGGTCCGCCGCCGACTACACGTACGGCTACGGGTCCGCCCTGTCGGACGGGGTCGTGCGGCCGGTCATCTTCCTCTCCTACAGCGGCAACATGCGCTGGCGTACGAAGGCCGGTGACGAGGTCGCCGCCCGGCTCGGCGAGCCGATGACCAAGGACGCGGTGAGCCAGGCCTGGCGTACGGCGCTCGACCCGCGCGGCGACTGGATGCCCAGCGTGCTGCGCGCCGCGGACCAGCGGCTCACCGAGGTCAGGAAGGCCATCCCGGACGCGGGTGCCCTCGTCATCGCGTCCGACCAGGACTCGGCCCGCGCCTACGCCAAGCTCATCCGGGAGATCACCGGGACGAAGGCGACGCTCGTCCTCTCCGACGACGCCGGTGCCTCGAAGAGGATCGACGATTTCAGCGACAGCACCGACCGCTGGATGGTCGCGGTCCGCATGGTGTCCGAGGGCGTCGACGTACCCCGGCTGGCGGTGGGCGTGTACGCGACGACCATCTCCACACCCCTCTTCTTCGCGCAGGCCGTCGGGCGTTTCGTACGGTCCCGGCGGCGCGGCGAGACCGCGTCGGTGTTCCTGCCGACCGTGCCCGACCTGCTGACCTTCGCCAACGAGATGGAGAAGGAGCGGGACCACGCCCTCGACAAGCCGAAGAAAGAGGGCGAGGAGGACCCGTACGCCGAATCCGAGAAGGAGATGGAGGAGGCGAACAAGCAGCAGGACGAGGACACCGGCGAGCAGGACATGCTGCCCTTCGAGGCGCTGGAGTCCGACGCGGTCTTCGACCGGGTGCTGTACGACGGCGCCGAGTTCGGCATGCAGGCGCACCCGGGAAGCGAGGAGGAGCAGGACTACCTCGGCATCCCGGGGCTGCTGGAGCCCGAGCAGGTGCAGCTGCTGCTGCAGAAGCGGCAGGCCCGCCAGATCGCGCACAGCCGGAAGAAACCCGACACCGAGGCCGACCTGCTGGAGCTGCCCGCCGAGCGGCGTCCGGTGGTCACGCACAAGGAGATGATGGAGCTGCGCAAGCAGCTCAACACGATGGTCAGCGCGTACGTCCACCAGAGCGGCAAGCCGCACGGGGTGATCCACACCGAGCTGCGGCGGGTGTGCGGGGGGCCGCCGAGCGCGGAGGCGACGGCGGGGCAGCTGCGGCAGCGGATCGCCAAGGTGCAGGAGTGGGCGACCCGCATGCGGTGACGCTCCGCCGGGTTCGGCGGTGTTTTCCCAGGCCCACCCGCCCGGCCGGCTCGGTCGGCCAGGAGGCGGCCGGCCCGGCGCTTCACCCCGGACCCCAGGTGAGTGGCGCGTGTCAGTTCCTGCTGCGTGTGCGTATCCGGACGAATTGATGCAGGCCGGAAGTAGTCTTGCCCGGATTCTGGACGGAGGCTTCCGCTCAGCGAACCTGCTTCGCTACTGTCCCGCTACGCACACGCCCCGTGGCAGCGCCGCCGCGGAGCGCAGCCGTGAAGCGACATGGCCCGGAGCCGCCGGGCCGTCCTGCCGATCGGCGGCCTCTGAAGCGCGTCGCCGACGGGACTCGGCGACGCATCCGTCGCTCAGCGTCCGCCGACCTCACCGCCGAAGGAGTGGGCGTCGTGACCGCGGAGACCTCTCAGACGCTCGACCGGGGACTGCGCGTCCTCAAGCTGCTGGCCGACACCGACCACGGGCTGACCGTCACCGAACTGTCCACGAAACTGGGCGTGAACCGTACCGTCGTGTACCGGTTGCTCGCCACTTTGGAACAACACGCCCTCGTACGGCGTGACTTGGGCGGGCGAGCCCGGGTCGGGCTCGGGGTGCTGCGGCTCGGCCGGCAGGTGCATCCGCTGGTGCGGGAGGCCGCGCTGCCCGCGCTGCGATCGCTCGCCGAGGACATCGGGGCGACGGCCCACCTGACGCTGGTGGACGGTACGGAGGCGCTGGCCGTCGCCGTGGTCGAACCGACCTGGACCGACTATCACGTGGCGTACCGGGCCGGTTTCCGGCATCCGCTGGACCGGGGGGCCGCGGGCAGGGCGATCCTGGCGGCTCGGCAGTCGCCGTCCCTGGACCCCGGATACACCCTCACGCACGGTGAGCTGGAGGCCGGGGCGAGCGGGGCCGCGGCGCCGCTGGTCGGGGTCACGGGGGTCGAGGGCAGCGTGGGCGTCGTGATGCTGGCGGACTCCGTGCCGGAGCGGGTGGGACCGCGGGTGGTGGAAGCGGCGCGGGAGGTCGCCGAGGCGTTGCGCTGACGTCGGCCGTGCCGTGCCGCACCCCCGGCGGCACGACTGTCCACAGCGCTGCAAGCCAACGGAGCCGCGGCTCCCGAAGCGGCGCGGGGAGCTGCGCGGGGGACCACGACGGTCCCGCACCCGGCAGCGGACCGCATCATTCCCGTGCTCATCCGGCCCCTCACCCGCCCCTCACCCGCCACCCAGCCCCGCCAACCCTTTGCCTGTCCGGCCCATGAGCCGCCCGCGCCTTCGTGCTGGTGGACGGCCACCTCCCGGCGCCGACCGGTCCCGGCACCGGCGTCGGGCCGCTTCCGGAGGCCCTCTCCGGTTCGCCCGGGAGCGACGGGACCTGTACGCGGCATAAGGCGCAGGTGACGGTCGCGTTAGATTGACCCTGTGCTCTCACGTCTCACGCGTCCCCAGGCCGTCGCCGTCTGCGCGCTGCCCGTCGTGGCCCTGCTGGCCACGGCGGCCCTCGCTCCGCTGCCGTTCTCGGTGGCCCAGCCCGGGATGACGGCGAACGTGCTCGGCGAGAACAAGGGCGCCCAGGTGATCACCGTCTCCGGCGCGCCGGTCCGCGGGACCAGGGGGCAGCTGCGGATGGTCACGATCGAGGCGACCGGACCGGACGCCCGGGTGACCCTGGGAGACGTGTTCGGCAACTGGTTCCGCACCGACCGGGCCGTGATGCCGCGCGACGCGGTCTACCCGAGCGGTGACACCGTCAAGGAGATCGAGAAGCACAACGAGGCGCAGATGCGGCAGTCCCAGGACGCGGCGACCCAGGCGGCGCTGAAGTACCTGGGGCTGAGCGCCGACAAGGTCAGGGTCACGCTGAAGCTCGCCGACGTGGGCGGGCCGAGCGCGGGCCTGCTGTTCACCCTGGGGATCATCGACAAGCTGCACGGTGACGGCAGCGGTGGTGACCTCACCGGCGGCCGCACCATCGCCGGTACGGGCACGATCGACGCCGCCGGCAAGGTCGGCGCGGTCGGCGGAGTGGCCCTGAAGACCCAGGCCGCCCGACGGGACGGGGCGACCGTCTTCCTGGTGCCGAAGGCGGAGTGCGCCGACGCCAAGGCGGAGCTGCCGAAGGGGCTGCGCCTGGTCCCGGTCACCACGCTGAAGGGCGCGGTGAACTCCCTGGTGGCCCTGGACCACGGCAAGGGCTCGGTCCCGAGCTGTTAGGCCGTCGCCGACCGGCCCGGGCGCGCAGGTCGGCGCTCCCTACTTCACGAACCCCTCCTGCTTCATCCAGTCCAGCGCCACCTGGTGCGGATCCTGGCCGTCCACGTCCACCTTGCCGTTCAGCGTCTGCGCCACGGAGTTGTCCAGTTTCCTCGTGACGGGCTCGATGACGCTCGCGATGGCCGGCCATCTCTTCAGGACCTTGGTGTTGACCACGGGGGCCGCGTTGTAGTTGGGGAAGAACTTCTTGTCGTCCTCCATCACCACCAGGTTCATCGACTTGATGCGCCCGTCTGTGGTGAACACCTCCCCGTACGTGCACTTGCCCTTGGCGACCTGCGTGTAGATGATCCCGGTGTCCATCTGCGTGACGTTCCGCGCCGGAACGCTCATCCCGTACGCCTTCTCCAGGCCGGGCAGTCCGTCGGCCCGGTTGGCGAACTCGCTCTCCACGCACAGGGTGACGGCGCCGGGGTCCTTGGCGGCCAGCGCGGCCACCTGCGAGAGCGTCCGGGTGGCGTACTTCCTGAAGTTCGCCTGGTTCATGGCCAGGGCGTAGGTGTTGTTCAGCCGGGCCGGCGGCAGCCACGTCAGCCCGTTCCGCGCGTCGGCGTCCCGCACCGCCGCCCACTGTTTCTCCGGGTCCGGGATCGGCCTGCTGTTGCCCAGGTAGGTGATCCAGCCGGTGCCCGTGTACTCGAACTGCGCGTCCGCGTCGCCCTTCTTCACGGCCTCCCGGGAGCCGATGGACCCCTGGATGCCCGTGCGGTCCAGGACGTCCGCGCCGGCCGCCTGGAAGGCGATCCCCATGATCGCGCCGAGGATCAGCTGCTCGGTGAACTCCTTGGAGGTGACGGTGAGACGGGCCCCCTTGAGCGGCTCGCCCCGGCCGATCGTGCCGGGCTCGACGTCGTCGGCCATCGGGGAGCCGCTCGTCAGCCCGCAGCCGGACATCGTCATGAGCCCCGCCGCCAGCAGGCATGCGCCGCGTCTCATGTGCCCGCCTCCAGGCCGCGCGGTCGCAGCAGCACCTCCGCCAGCGAGGCCAGCCAGTCCACCAGCAGCGCGAGCGCCACGGTCAGGACCGAGCCCAGCACCAGTACCGGCATGCGCTGGGTGGTGATGCCGGTGGTGATCAGCACGCCCAGGCCGCCGCCACCGCCGAAGGTGGCCAGGGTCGCCGTACCGACGTTCAGGACCAGGGCCGTACGGACACCCGCGAGGATCAGCGGGACGGCGAGGGGGAGTTCGACCCGCGCGAGCACGCCGAGCGGGGACATGCCGATGCCGCGGGCCGCCTCCAGCAGGGTCGGGTCGTTTGCCCTGAGGCCCGCGATGGTGTTGGAGAGCACCGGCAGGATCGCGTAGACGACGATGCCGATCAGGGCCGCTTTCGTGCCCGTCCCGAGCCAGATGACCAGCAGGGCCAGCAGGCCGATCGCCGGGGTCGCCTGGCCCGTGTTGGCGAAGGTCACCGCCACCGGGGTGGCCCGGCGGAAGGCCCGCCGGGTGAGCACGATGCCGAGCGGGATCGCGATGACGAGCACGAAGAAGGTGGAGATCACCGTCAGCTTCACGTGCTGCCAGAGCGCCTTGGAGACCTGGCCGCCCGCCAGCGCGTTCTGCGAGATCGTGTCCAGGCTCGCCTGCCGGAACCACAGCCAGGTCGCGAGGAGAAGAGCCACAAGGAACGCGGGCAGGAACGTCAGCCGCTGCCAGGACACCCGGCGCGCGGGCGGCCGCCGGGCCGGGGGCGGAGCCTCCCGCTCCGCCTCGCCCGCGTCGCGGAAGGCGGGCCCGCTGACCTCGTGCTCGCCGTCGGGCCGCTGCTGTGGAGCGGTGCTCACGCCTTCGTCCCCCCTCCAGGACCCTCCTGCTCCAGATGGGTCTGCTGGGCGCGTGCCTCCTCCAGCTCGTGCTGGTGCTCCATCGCATCGAGGCGGTCGGCCTCCAGCAGCTCGTGCACGGAGTTCATCAGCGTCTCCATGTCGACCACGCCGATGTACTCGCCGCGCCGCCCGGTCACCGCGACCCGGCCCGCGTTGTCCGTCAGGACGGCCTCCAGCGCGTCCCGCAGCGTCGCGTCCCGGGTCACCGTGTCGTGCACCAGCGTGCCCGCGCGGGCCAGCGAGCCCCGGGCCCGCATCAGGTCGCCGCGGCGCAGCCACTTGTAGGGGCGGCGGCGCCTGTCGAGGAGGAGGATCTCGTTGGTGCCGCTGCCGCGCAGGTACCCGAAGATCTGCTGGAGCGGGGTGTCCACCGTCACCGTCGGGTAGTCCCGCATCTCCACGTCCCGCACCCGGGTCAGGTTCAGCCGCTTCAGGGCCGCGCCTGCGCCGACGAATCCGGAGACGAAGTCGTCGGCCGGATTGGTGAGGATCGCCTCCGGGGTGTCGAACTGGGCGATGTGCGAGCGTTCGCGCAGGACCGCGATCCGGTCGCCCAGTTTGATCGCCTCGTCGAAGTCGTGGGTGACGAACACGATCGTCTTGTGCAGCTCGTGCTGGAGCCGGATCAGTTCGTCCTGGAGGTGGTCGCGGGTGATCGGGTCGACCGCGCCGAACGGCTCGTCCATCAGGAGCACCGGGGGATCGGCCGCCAACGCCCGGGCCACCCCCACCCGCTGCTGCTGGCCGCCGGACAACTGGCGCGGATACCGCCCGTGGAACTCGCCCGGGTCCAGGCCGACGAGGTCGAGCAGCTCCTCGACCCGGGCCCGGATCCGTGCCCTCGGCCAGCCGGTCATCTTCGGTACGAGGGCGATGTTCTGTGCGACGGTCATGTGCGGGAAGAGACCGGCCGACTGGATCGCGTACCCGACCTTGCGGCGCAGCCTCACCGGGTCGATGTCGGTGACGTCCTCGCCGCCCATGCGGATGCGGCCGCCGGTCGGCTCGATCAGCCGGTTGATCATCTTGAGCGTCGTGGACTTCCCGCAGCCGGACGGGCCGACGAAGACGACCGTCTCGCCCGCCTTGATCTCCATGCTCACGTTGTCCACGGCCGGCTGAGGGCTGCCCGGGTACCGCTTGGTCAGGTTCTCCAGCTCGATGGAGGCGCCGTGCGTGGCCGTCGTCTCAGACACGGATCCCCCTGGGGATGGTCAGCCGGCCGATCAGCACGTACACGGCGTCGAACAGCAGCGCGAGGATGATGATCCCGAGGGTGCCCGCGAGCACCTGGTTCAGCGCGTTCCTGCTGCCCAGGGAGGCGAGTCCGCGGAAGATCTCGTTGCCGAGGCCCGGTCCCGAGGCGTAGGCGGCGATCGCGGCGATGCCCATCAGCATCTGCGTGGAGACCCGGATGCCGGTCAGGATCGGCGGCCAGGCCAGCGGCAGCTCCACCCGCGCCAGCCGCACCGGACGGGACATGCCGATGCCCCGGGCCGCGTCCACCAGGGCGGGGTCCACCCCGCGCAGGCCCACGATCGCGTTCCGCACGATCGGCAGCAGCCCGTACAGGGTCAGCGAGATCACCGTGGGGGGCACGCCCAGGCCGACGACCGGGATGAGCAGACCGATCATCGCGAGGGAGGGGACGGTGAGGATGGTGGAGGTGGCCGTGGTGGCGAGGTTGCCCGCCCAGTCGGAGCGGTAGGTGACGACCCCGATCAGCACCCCGATGGCGGTCGCCAGGACCATGCACTGGAAGACCGCGCTGGCGTGCTGCCAGGCGTCGGTGAGCAGCTGCTGGTGGCGATTGCCCAGGTACTCCCAGAAGTTCACCCGCGCTCACCCCGAGCCCCGAGATCGGCCTACGTCCCTTCGCTGCTGTCCGTGGCCGCCTGCTCCACCAGCGGGATGATCCGCAGCGGGACGGGGTTCTCCATGACGATCGCCGTGGAGGCCCGGACGATGCCATCAAAACCGACGACCCGGTCGATCACCCGCTGGAGATCGGCGTTCGAACGGGCCACCAGCCGGCACAGCATGTCCCCGCTGCCGGTGGTGGTCAGCAGCTCCAGCACCTCCGGCACGGTCGCCAAGTGCGCCCGGACGTCCGGCCCTTGGCCCTGCCGGATCTGGAGGGTCGCGAAGGCCGTCACCGGATAGCCGAGGGCCGCCGGATCCACCTGCGGACCGAATCCGCGGATCACTCCATTCGACTGAAGCCGGTCCAGACGCGCCTGCACCGTGCCCCGGGCGACCCCCAGCCGCCGGGACATCTCCAGCACGCCGATGCGCGGCTCCTGAGCGAGGAGCACGATGATCCGCCCGTCCAGATGATCGATCGCCACGGCACCCCCAGGGATGGGCATCCTGTACAGAAAGACCGACGATACCGCCGTACCGCTGAGCAGATTGCCCAGTGATTACGCAAACTATTGCGCACCTTGCAGAGCGGGGCCACCCTTCGGGCATGACGCAGACCACACAGCACACTCCCGACACCGCCCGGCAGGCCGATCCCTTCCCGGTCAAGGGAATGGACGCGGTCGTCTTCGCCGTGGGCAACGCCAAGCAGGCGGCGCACTACTACTCCACCGCCTTCGGCATGAAGCTGGTCGCCTACTCCGGACCGGAGAACGGCAGCCGCGAGACCGCCAGTTACGTGCTGGAGAACGGCTCCGCACGGTTCGTGTTCACCTCGGTGATCAAGGCGAGCACCGACTGGGGCCGCTTCCTCGACCGGCACGTGGCCGAGCACGGCGACGGCGTCATCGACCTGGCCATCGAGGTCCCCGACGCCCGCGCCGCCCACGCCTACGCCATCGAGCACGGCGCGCGGAGCGTCGCCGAGCCGTACGAGGTGAAGGACGAGCACGGCACCGTCGTCCTCGCGGCGATCGCCACCTACGGCGAGACCCGGCACACCCTGGTCGACCGCTCCGGCTACGACGGTCCCTACCTGCCCGGTTACGTCGCCGCCGCCCCGCTCGTCACCCCGCCCGCCCACCGCACCTTCCAGGCCATCGACCACTGCGTCGGCAACGTGGAACTCGGCAGGATGAACGAGTGGGTCGGGTTCTACAACAAGGTCATGGGCTTCACGAACATGAAGGAGTTCGTGGGCGACGACATCGCCACCGAGTACAGCGCGCTGATGTCGAAGGTCGTCGCGGACGGCACCCTGAAGGTCAAGTTCCCGATCAACGAGCCCGCGATCGCCAAGAAGAAGTCCCAGATCGACGAGTACCTGGAGTTCTACGGCGGCGCCGGTGTCCAGCACATCGCGCTGAACACCAACGACATCGTGCAGACCGTCCGCACCATGCGCGCGGCCGGCGTGGAGTTCCTCAACACCCCCGACTCCTACTACGACACCCTCGGCGAGTGGGTCGGCGACACCCGCGTCCCGATCGAGACCCTGCGCGAGCTGAGGATCCTCGCCGACCGCGACGAGGACGGCTACCTGCTGCAGATCTTCACCAAGCCGGTCCAGGACCGCCCGACGGTCTTCTTCGAGATCATCGAACGCCACGGCTCGATGGGCTTCGGCAAGGGCAACTTCAAGGCCCTGTTCGAGGCGATCGAGCGCGAGCAGGCCAAGCGGGGCAACCTGTAGGCGCGAGGTGCCGCCGGCCCCTCACGGCGGCAATCCCCTCGTCCGGCGCCGCCGGCTGCGGCAGCGCGGCCGGCACCCCCGGGGCCGGAGCCCTCAGTGCCTGCGCCCACGGACGGGCGGCGGGTGGCCGGACCGCCGCGTGCCGGTGCGCTTGGCCCGCGGGCGGCCGCAGCCCCAGCGCGCCCGCCCGCGACCCCGCCCCCAGCGCGCTCACCGGCAGCCGGCGCGGCCACCGCCGCCCGCGGCGCGGCGCCGGCGGCTCCTCCGGCGGGGACGCACCCGATATCCACCCTCGGTCGTCCACGGCGGTCACTGTGCTTTTGGACGAGGAGCCGGTCCGGGCGGCCCGAGCGCCGGGCCGATGGGGTTCACACCGATGCCTGTGAGTGCGACGCTGTGATCATGAGCCGTATCGAAGCGCCCCGCTCCGAAGCAGCCGAGGGCACCGGCAACCTCACGGACCGGCTCCTGGCCGGCCTGCCCGCCGAGGCCGTCCTGACCGACCCCGGCGTCACCGCCTCCTACGCCAACGACATGGCGAGCTTCTGCCCGGCCGGCGCCCCCGCCGTCGTCGTGCTCCCCCGCACCGTCGAACAGGTCCAGCACGTCATGCGCACCGCCAGTGAGGTGCGCGTGCCCGTCGTCCCGCAGGGCGCCCGCAGCGGTCTGTCCGGCGCCGCCAACGCCGTCGAGGGCTGCATCGTGCTCTCCCTGATCAAGATGGACCGCATCCTGGAGATCAGTCCCGTCGACCGGATCGCCGTGGTCGAACCGGGCGTGATCAACGCGGCCCTGTCCCGCGCGGTCGAGGAGCACGGCCTGTACTACCCGCCGGACCCGTCGAGCTGGGAGATGTGCACCATCGGCGGCAACATCGGCACCGCGTCCGGCGGCCTGTGCTGCGTCAAGTACGGCGTGACCGCCGAGTACGTCCTCGGCCTGGACGTCGTCCTCGCCGACGGCCGCCTGCTGTCCACCGGCCGCCGCACCGCGAAGGGCGTCGCCGGCTACGACCTCACCCGGCTGTTCGTCGGCTCCGAGGGCTCGCTCGGCGTCGTGGTCCGCGCGGTCCTCGCCCTCAAGCCCAAGCCGCCGCAGCAGCTGGTGCTGGCCGCCGAGTTCCCCTCCGCGACCGCCGCCTGCGACGCCGTCTGCCGGATCATGGAGGGCGGTCACGTCCCCTCCCTCCTCGAACTGATGGACCGTACGACCGTCAAGGCGGTCAACGACCTCGCCCGCATGGGCCTGCCGGAGACCACCGAGGCGCTGCTGCTGGCCGCCTTCGACACCCCGGACCCGGCCGCCGACCTCGCCGCCGTCGGCGCCCTGTGCGAGGCCGCGGGCGCGACCGAGGTCGTCCCGGCCGAGGACGCCGCCGAGTCCGAACTGCTGCTCAAGGCCCGGCGGCTCTCGCTGACCGCGCTGGAGGCGGTCAAGGGCACGACGATGATCGACGACGTGTGCGTGCCCCGCTCGAAGCTCGGCGCGATGCTGGAGGGCGTCGAGCGGATCGCCGAGAAGTACGACCTGACCATCGGCGTCTGCGCGCACGCCGGCGACGGCAACACCCACCCCACCGTCTGCTTCGACGCCCAGGACGCGGACGAGTCCCGGCGCGCCCGCGAGTCCTTCGACGAGATCATGGCCCTCGGCCTGGAACTGGGCGGCACGATCACCGGCGAACACGGCGTCGGCGTACTGAAGAAGGAGTGGCTGGCCCGGGAGATCGGCCCGGTCGGGGTCGAACTGCAGCGGGCCGTGAAGCAGGCCTTCGACCCGCTGGGCATCCTCAACCCGGGCAAGGTCCTCTGAGCCCTCGGTACGGCCGCTCACCGGGCGAGCAGCTGGTCGAGGGCGCCGTCGATGCCCAGCTGCCCGCCCTCCGTCCCCGGCGGCACCGCCCGCAGCGTCCGCTCCAGCCAGGCCGACACCTGCGGTACCGGCGCCTCCAGCAGCGCGTCCCCGTCCGGCGAGCTCAGCGCCATCAGCACGACACTGCGCCCGTCCACCTTGGTCGGCCACACCCGCACGTCTCCCTGCCCGCACGGCCGGAACACCCCCTCCACCAGCAGGTCGCGGGCGAACGTCCAGGTGACCGGGGACGCGGAGTTGATGTGGAAGGCGATATGGGCGGCGTACGGATCGTCGGAGCGGTAGCCGAGCCGGGCCGGCACCGGGATGCCGCGTTCCGGCGACAGGATGAGCCGCATCTCCAGCTCCCGCTCCACCACGGTGTGATGCATGACGTTGCCTTTCTCGTTCCGTCCGGGCCGCTCGGACCGGGCCCGCACCAGAGCAGAGGGCGCCGGGGCCGGGTCATTACGCGGGTTCGGAGAAATTTTTTTCGCGGACCCGTGACAGCGGGGTACGACGTTGCCCGGAAAGGGGTGGGTCCTGCGGGACTGGCGCTGCGGGGTGCCCCGGTCTGATAGATGTGGAGGCCCCCATCCCACCCCCGAGCAGATACGGGACGACGGACATGAGCGCCCCAACCCCGGCCCCAGGTGACGACAGGCCCCGCGAGGGCTACTACCCGGACCCGTCCATCCCCGGTTACGTCCGGTACTGGAACGGCGCCTCCTGGGTGCCCGGCACCAGCCGTCCGGCGCCGAAGGACGGCGAACCGCTCGCCCCGCCGCCGGGCGTCCGTCCCGCGACCCCGCCTCCGGCGGTGGAGGAGACCGGCCCGCACTTCTTCGACGAGGACCCGGAACCGACGCCCTCCGGCCAGGACGGCTCCGGCGCCTGGGAGGCCGACGGCCGGCACGGCGCGGGCCGGGCCGGGTACGGCGACCAGGGCGCGGCGCGGTCCGGACCGGGCGGTCCGTACCCGGGCGCGGGCGGCCGGGGTGCCGGGCAGCCCGGTGCCGGTGGCCGGCCGGCGGGCCGGTTCGGTTCCGCCGCTGACGCGGAGCGGCGTACCGCCTGGGGCACCGACCCGAGGGTGCCCGCCGAGGGTTCGGACCGGCCGGCCGGCCAGGCCGGGCCCTCCGACGGCGCGGCCTCGATCCCGCCGGCGGAGGGCGACGACCAGGATCCCGGCGGCACGTTCATCTTCCGCCGGCCGGTCCCGGGGCCCGCGGCCGTCCGGGACGAGGGCACGATGACGTTCCACCCGGTACCGGGCCAGGGCGGGCCGGGCGCACCGGCCCCCGGGCCCCGGGCGCCCGGCTCCCCGGCCTCCGGCGCGGAAGCCGGGGCGGGTTCCGGTTTCGGGCCGCACGGGCCGGCGCAGCGGCCGGGCGGCCGCGACGCGGGCGGGGGTTCCGCCGCCGGCGCACCCGGTGGCTTCGGCGTGCAGGCCTCTGGTGCCGAGGCGGGAGCGGGTTCCGGTTTCGGCTCGCAGGTTCCGGCGCAGGGCCCCGGTTTCGGTGGGCCCGGCTCGGGAGCGGCGCCCGGCGGCTTCGGGCCCCAGGGTCCCGTCGGCGCATCCGGCCCGTCCTCCCCGGCCGGCGGGCCCGGCTTCGGGGCCGGTAAGGCCGCCGCCGCACGTGCCGCCGCCCAGGCACCGCAGGCATCCCAGGGGCCCCAGCCCGCGTCCGCCGCCGTGGCACCCGTCCTGCCGGCGCAGAGCAGTCCGCCGGTCACCCCGGTGACCAGCGGTCCCGGTGGCGGTCAGGCGTCCTGGGCGCAGCAGGTGCACCAGCTCGCCGGCGGCGGCGACGAGCAGCCCGTGGCGCCGTGGAAGCCGCCGGTGGAGGACCCCTTCCAGGCGGCCGCGCGCCGGCAGGCCGCCGCCCGTCCCGCCGGGCTCGGCAAGCGCCTCGCCGCCCGGCTGATCGACGGCCTGGTGACGGGCGCCGTCACGGCCGCGGCCGCCGTACCGCTCGGCACCGAGGCCGTCGACCACATCCGGCAGAAGGTCGACGCGGCCAAGCTGTCCGGCCACGAGGTCACCGTCTGGCTGCTCGACGGCACGACCGCCACCAGCCTCGGCATCGTGCTCGCCGTCCTGCTGCTCTTCGGCGTCGTCTACGAGGTGCTGCCGACCGCGAAGTGGGGCCGCACGCTCGGCAAGAGGCTGCTGGGCCTCGAGGTGCGGGACATCGAGGCCCACGAGCCGCCCACCTTCGGCCTGGCACTGCGCCGCTGGCTGGTCTACAGCGTGCCCGGGCTGCTCGGCGTCGGGATCGTGGGCGTGCTGTGGTGCCTGTTCGACCGGCCCTGGCACCAGTGCTGGCACGACAAGGCGGCGCACACCTTCGTCGCGGGCTGACCGCCGGCCGGCCGCGCGGCGCCCTGCCGCCCGGTACTCCGTACGGCGGTCCGCCGGATGCGGAGCCGGGGCGTTCGCGGTCCACTCGGGCCATGAGCAGCGAACCGCCCCCCGGCTCGGGAGAGCAGCCTCCCGAGGACGACCCGTTCAGGAAGCGGCCCCCGTCGGACCAGGGGTCGGGCTCGCCGTACGACGCGCCGTACGGCGGCGCCCAGCAGCCCCCGCCGCCGGGCGGCGGGCAGCCACCCGGCGGCGGCCAGCCACCCCCGTACGGCAGCGGCGAGCCTCCGCCGCCGTACGGCGATCAGCCACCGCCCCCCTACGACGGAAGCCAGCCCCCTCCCTATGGCGGCGGTCCCTACGGGGGAGGCCCCTACGGCCCGGGCCCCTATGGCGCCGGTCCCGGGGGTTACCCCGGCGACCCGCTCGCCGGTATGCCCCCGCTCGCCGACAGCGGCAGGCGGACGCTCGCGCGGATCGCCGACATGATCCTCGTCGGCATCATCGTCTGGCTGCTCACCTGGGCGTTCGGGGTGCGCGAGTACCAGGTCAACGGCGATCACGTCGAGGTCGGCAAGTCCGTGGGACAGTCCGTCATCGCGGCCGTGCTGTACATCGCCTACGACACGTTCATGATGAGCAAGTACGGCCAGACCCTCGGCAAGAAGTGGCTCGGCATGCGGGTGGCGAACCTGGACGACGGCGCCACGCCCTCGGTGCAGACCAACCTGATCCGCTCCCTCGTGCTGTGGGTGCCGTTCGCCTTCTGCTGCGCCTGCATCTGGACGGCGATCTGCGGTGGTTGGAGCTTCTTCGACAGGCCCTACAAACAGGGTCTGCACGACAAGGCGGCGAAGACGGTGGTGGTCAGCACGCGTTGACAGACGGCCGTCCACACGAGAGCGGCGGGTCCGTGAGGTCACGGCCCGCCGCTTTCGTGCGCACTGTTCACAGGGCCGACGAAACCGGCTGTTCCTGGTGGGCGGGCTCGGCGGGTTCGGCCGCGGCCCCGGTCGTACGGGCCCTCGGCAGGGGCACCGTCATCGCCACGAGCAACCCGAGGCCCAGCGCCGCGAGGGCGATGACGGTGACCCCGAGGCCCGAACTCGTCTGGGACAGCAGCAGCATGGCGAGCGTCGAGAAGATCACGGTGCAGGAACCGTAAACGAGCTGTGCGGCAGTCGGACGAGGCATGACAATCGTGTCCTCGGAAGTCTTCGGGGGATTCTTCGGATGGCGTGCCATTCGGCTCTCTTGGCGTGCATGCCCGAGCCAGGCACCCGGTAAGCGTGACCTAACCCACGGTACCGGTGCACAGGGGGCGCACGGAGTCATGGCGTGGAGGCATAGGCCGCGAGCAGGTTCGTAAAGCGAACGTCGGCTGTGCTTAGTCCACTTGGCTAGAACAAGTCAAGGACTGTCTTTTCTTCTAAACCTCTAGTCAAATTACGTCACTTGGCATGCGCCGAACAGGCGCAGGGGAGGAACTCAAGTGACCAGCAGATCCTGGACGTTCAGAGCGGCCGCGATCGGCGTGACGCTCGCGGCGGCCTCCGCCACGTTCGCCACCTTCGCCGTCGCGGAGGCGAGCACCCAGACCCCGGCCGCGGCCGTCAACCGGCACGACCCGGCTCCGGTGAAGCAGCGGGCGCATGACCTCGACGGTCCGCTGAGCAAGACCCAGGAGGCCCAGCACCGCGAGGCGCTGAACCAGCTCATATCGGGCAAGGCCAAGGCGCAGGAGCGCAACGGCTCCAAGGTCGTGGCGCTCAAGAGCCGCAAGGGCAAGAGCAAGTACGTCGAGCTGAGCCGCGAGAAGACCGACAAGATCTTCACGATCCTGGTGGAGTTCGGGGACAAGACCGACCCGAAGTACGGGGGCACGGCCGGCCCGCTGCACAACACCATCGCCGCGCCGGACCGCAAGAAGGACAACTCCACGGCCTGGCAGAAGGACTACGACCAGAAGCACTACCAGGACCTCTACTTCGGCACCGGCAAGAAGACCGAGTCGCTGAAGAAGTACTACGAGAAGCAGTCCTCGGGCCGCTACTCGGTGGACGGCGAGGTCTCCGACTGGGTCAAGGTCCCCTACAACGAGGCCCGTTACGGCAACAACGCCTGCGGCCAGACCAACTGCCCGAGTGTGTGGAACGTGGTCAGCGACGGCGTCAACGCCTGGGTCGCCCAGCAGAAGGCGGCCGGCAAGTCCGACGCCGCGATCAAGGCGGACCTGGCAAAGTACGACCAGTGGGACCGGTACGACTACGACCACGACGGCAACTTCAACGAGCCCGACGGGTACATCGACCACTTCCAGCTCGTGCACGCCGGTGAGGACGAGTCCGCGGGCGGTGGCGCCCAGGGCACCGACGCGATCTGGGCCCACCGCTGGTACGCCTTCGGCACCGACGCGGGCGCGACCGGCCCCGCGAACAACAAGCTCGGCGGCGCCCAGGTCGGCGACACCGGCGTCTGGGTCGGCGACTACACCATCCAGCCGGAGAACGGCGGCCTCGGCGTCTTCGCCCACGAGTACGGCCACGACCTCGGCCTGCCGGACGAGTACGACACCGCCGGCGGCGACAACTCCACCGGCTTCTGGACCCTGATGTCCTCCGGCTCCTGGCTGGGCACGGGCAAGGAGTCCATCGGCGACCTGCCCGGCGACATGAACGCCTGGGACAAGCTGCAGCTCGGCTGGCTGAACTACGACACGGCCAAGGCCGGCACCCAGTCCACGCACAAGCTGGGCGTGGCCGAGTACAACACCTGGAACAAGCAGGCGCTCGTGGTCACCCTGCCGGACAAGGCGGTCACCACCACGATCACCCAGCCCGCCGAGGGTTCGACCCAGTGGTGGAGCGGCAGCGGCAACGACCTGAAGAACACGCTGACCCGGTCGGTGGACCTGACCGGCAAGTCGTCGGCGAAGCTGGACCTGGACGGCTGGTGGGCCATCGAGGACGGCTACGACTACCTCTACGCCGAGGTGTCGACGGACGGCGGCGCCAACTGGACCGCCGTGGACGGCACGGCCGACGGCCAGGCCATCCCGCGTGACGGCAGCGGCAAGCCGGCGCTGACCGGCTTCTCGCAGGCGCACAAGAAGCTGTCGTACTCGCTCGACGCCTACGCGGGCAAGAAGATCGACCTGCGCTTCCGCTACGCCACCGACGGCGGTGTCGCCGAGAACGGCTTCACGGCCGACGAGATCACCGTGACCGCCGACGGCACGCCGGTGTTCTCGGACAACGCCGAGTCGCAGGACGCCGGTTGGACGTCGAACGGCTTCTCCCGCATCGGGGCGTCCTTCACCAAGGACTACAAGCAGTACTACATCGCCGAGAACCGGCAGTACGCGTCGTACGACAAGACCCTGAAGTCCGGCCCGTACAACTTCGGCTTCTCGACGAGCCGTCCGGACTGGGTGGAGCACTACCCCTACCAGAACGGCCTGTTGATCTGGAAGTGGGACACCTCCCAGGCGGACAACAACACCAACAGCGCCAACGGCCACCCGGGCACCGGTCTGATCCTGCCGATCGACTCGCACCCGACGGCGCTGAAGTGGTCCGACGGCACGCTGATGCGCAACCGGATGCAGGCCTACGACTCGCCCTTCAGCCTGTACCGCACGGACGGCATCACGCTGCACAAGGCGGACGTCGCCACGGTGATCAAGTCGTCCAAGGGTGTCCCGGTCTTCGACGACCACACCGGCACCTACTACGACCCGGCGAACCCCACCGGTGGCGTGAAGGTCACTGACACCAACACCAAGATCGCGATCGTCAAGGAGGCCAAGGACGGCTCGACGATCTTGCTCAAGGTGGGTCCCGCAGTGAAGTAGTCCACGTTTCCGCAGGTCAGAGGCGTATCGGCGGCAACCCCTTGGCGGGTTGCCGCCGATCGTGTTTAGGTGCGTCCTGTGGACCGCTTATTGACACCGACGGAGACGGGGATGTGACCGCATGGCCGCTGGAGGCTTCTGCAAGCTGCCGAACGGCACGGTCGTGGTGGCGCTGAACCTGCCCTACGACTCTGTCGGGGTGCGGGTGCTGGTGCACGCCCAGAACCGGGCCCGGGCCCTGACCAGGCTCCGCAACCTGGGGTTGCGCGCGATCTACCTCCGGGGGAACGCCGCGCCTCCGACGCCGGACGAGATCACGGCGGTGCTGCACCATCCGGACGGCCTGATATGGCGCACGGCTCCGGCCGACAACGGTGTCATCGTGAACGAGCTGTGGCATCCGATCCGGGCGCTGCTTCGCAGGTCGGCGGTGGTTCAGTGACCTAGCCGCCGACCACCGGCTTGCCCGTGAGCTCCGCGCCGGCCTCCCGGAGCTCCTCCAGCGCCCGCTCCGTCGTCTCCGGGGCCACCCCGGCCGTGAGGTCCAGCAGGACCTGGGTACGGAAGCCCTCCCGGACGGCGTCGAGGGCCGTGGCCCGTACGCAGTGGTCCGTGGCTATGCCCACCACGTCGACCTCGTCGATGTGGCGGGCCCGCAGCCAGTCGGCCAACGACGTGCCGTTCTCGTCCTTGCCCTCGAAGCCGCTGTAGGCCGCCGAGTAGGCGCCCTTGTCGAAGACCGCGTCGACCGCGCCGGAGGCGACGGCCGGAGCGAAGTTCGGGTGGAAGCCGACGCCCTCCGTGCCCGCGACACAGTGCGCGGGCCAGGAGTGCACGAAGTCGGGGTTGTCGGCGAAGTGGCCGCCGGGCGCGATGTGGTGGTCCCGGGTGGCCACCACATGGCGGTAGCCGGTGCCGCCCGCCTGGCCGACCAGCTCCGTGATGGCGGCGGCCACGTCCGCACCGCCGGCCACCGCGAGGCTGCCCCCCTCGCAGAAGTCGTTCTGCACATCTACGACGATCAAGGCGCGGCGCATGGTGGGTGTCCTTCGACTGAGAGTTAAGTAACTGAGCCTAGAGACTTACGGGCCCGTACGGGAGGGGGCGTTCGAGGACGGGGGCGGACGGCGGTCCCGCTTTAGCTACCCGAGCGCCCCTGGAGGTACTCCGTCGGAAGGACGGGTTCCCCACGGGAGAGCTGGGTGGCGGACAGCGGGAGGTTCGCACGGGCGGCGATGTGGCGGTCCCGGGGGACGTCCAGCGGTTCACGGGCGACCACGTGACCGCCCTTGACCAGCTCGACCAGCAGCTGCCGGTCCGCCAGCTCGGGCGGCACCGGCCCGGTGCCCACGATCTCGGCCTCGGCCACCCCGTGCTCGTCCAGTCGGCGCGCCGCCCACTTGCGGCCCCCGACGGAGGTCTTGCCGCCGCTGGACTTCTTCGCGACCGCCACCAGCGGCGCCTTCGGGTCGGCGGTCTCGGCGCGGGCGACCAGCTTGTAGACCATGGAGGCGGTCGGGTGCCCGGAGCCGGTCACCAGCTGGGTGCCGACGCCGTAGGCGTCCACGGGCGCGGCGGCGAGCGAGGCGATGGCGTACTCGTCCAGGTCGGAGGTGACCACGATCTTGGTGTTCGCCGCCCCCAGCTCGTCCAGCTGCTGCCGCACGCGGTGCGCCACGAGCAGCAGGTCGCCGGAGTCGATGCGGACCGCGCCCAGCTCGGGGCCGGCCACCTCCACGGCCGTACGGACGGCCTCGGCGACGTCGTAGGTGTCCACCAGCAGCGTGGTGCCCCGGCCGAGGGTCTCGACCTGCGCCCGGAAGGCGTCCCGCTCGTGGTCGTGCAGCAGGGTGAAGGCGTGCGCGGAGGTGCCGACGGTCGGGATGCCGTAGCGGAATCCGGCGGCCAGGTCGGAGGTGGTGGCGAAGCCGCCGACGTACGCCGCCCGCGCCGCGGCCACCGCCGCCAGCTCGTGGGTGCGGCGGGCGCCCATCTCGATCAGCGGGCGGCCGCCGGCGGCGGAGGCCATCCGGGAGGCGGCCGCGGCGATCGCGGAGTCGTGGTTGAGGATGGAGAGGACCACCGTCTCCAGCAGCACGCACTCGGCGAAGGTGCCCTCGACGCGCATGATCGGCGAACCGGGGAAGTAGACCTCGCCCTCCGGATAGCCCCAGATGTCCCCGCTGAAGCGGTAGTCGGCGAGCCACTGCAGGGTCTCCTCGTCGACGATCTCCCGGTCCCGCAGGAAGCCGAGGACGTCCGCGTCGAAGCGGAAGTTCTCCACCGCGTCCAGGACGCGGCCCGTGCCCGCCACCACGCCGTAGCGGCGTCCGTCCGGCAGCCGCCGGGTGAAGACCTCGAACACGCTCCGCCGTTCGGCCGTACCGGCCTTGAGGGCGGCCTGCAACATCGTCAACTCGTACTGGTCCGTGAAGAGTGCCGTCGAGGGAACATCCACCGGCAGCCCAAGGTCCGCTGTGTCCATGGCAGCTGATCGTACTCCCTTCTCGTCGGTGTGACGATTTTTCTCGGCCGTGGCAGCATGGGCACTGTGACGTCACCCGCGCCCGTAGAGATCGAACGCACCGAGTCGGCGGAGGAGGTCTTCGCCGTACCCGAGCCCGACGTCCCCTGGGTCACGATCGTGCACAACGACCCGGTCAACCTCATGAGCTACGTGACCTACGTCTTCCAGACGTACTTCGGGTACACGAAGGACAAGGCGACGAAGCTCATGCTCGACGTCCACCACAAGGGCCGGGCGGTCGTCTCCAGCGGTACCCGCGAGGAGATGGAGCGCGACGTGCAGGCGATGCACGGCTACGGTCTGTGGGCCACCCTGCAGCAGGACCGGAAGTAGCGAACCCATTTACATGCCCGGACATTTCGAACCGCTCCCCGGCGGCGGCGCGGCCGTCGCGCTCGACGACGTCGAGATCTCCATCATCAGGTCGCTGGCCGTCCAGCTCCTGGAGCTCATCGGCCCCGGCCCCGGCGCGGACAGTCCTGAGGACCCGCTCGCCGAGCTGTTCGCGGAGGGCCCGAGCGAGCCGCCCGCCGATCCGGTGCTCAGAAGGCTCTTCCCGGACGCCTACGGCGATCCCGAGCAGGCCCCGCACTCGCCCGCCGACGCCGAGGAGCGGCGGGCACACTCCGCCGAGTTCCGCCGCTACACCGAGAACGATCTGAGGGCCGGCAAGCGCGAGAACGCGCTCGCGGTGATCCGCGCCCTGGACGCGCTCGCCCCGGTGGGCGAGGGCGGCGCGGTGCTGAAGCTGGTCCCACAGGAGTCGAGGCAGTGGCTCGGCGCCCTCAACGACCTGCGGCTCGCTATCGGCGCCCGGCTGGAGATCGCCGACGAGGACGACACCGACCTGCTCTACCGGCTCCCGGACGAGGACCCGCGTAAGCCGATGGTGATGGCCTATCTCTGGCTGGGCGGGCTCCAGGAGACCCTGGTCACGACACTTATGCCCTAGCCTGGCCGGATTTTACGGTGCACGAGTGTTCGCTCAGCGGACGCTCAAATCCGGATAACGATCGCGTTACCGTTGCGGTCGTATTTCATGTATTTGAGGGCTCTTTGTCCGCTTTTCCCTGTGTGATGCGCCACATCGTGACCCTGTGATCAATATTGCGGCCGTGATAAATCTTCACGACCGCCCGGCCAACACCACCCATGTTCGGCCGGGTGCGCCACCGAGCCGACGACCGTCGGCCAGGCAACAGCTCCAGCAATCCGGGGGGATCGAAACCCGATCCGAGGCCGACGAAGGGCCCGGGTCGGCATGGAGAAAGGCGCACCACACATGACCTCATCGCGGGTCGACCAGCTTCGCGACGGCAATGAGGCCGAGCGGGCCGACAGCGAGGGCGGCGAGGGATACCAGCGCGGGCTAGGGGCCCGGCAGATCCAGATGATCGCCATCGGCGGTGCCATCGGCACCGGCCTCTTCCTCGGCGCGGGCAAGGGCATCTCCAAGGCGGGCCCCAGCCTGATCCTGGCCTACGCGGTCGCGGGCCTCGTCATCTTCCTGATCATGCGGGCGCTCGGCGAGCTGCTGATGTACCGCCCGGTGTCGGGTTCGTTCTCGGAGTACGCGCGCGAGTTCATCGGCCCCTTCGCGGGCTTCGTGACCGGGTGGACGTACTGGCTGTTCTGGGTGGTCACCGGCATCACCGAGGTCACGGCCGCGGCCGCCTACATGACGTACTGGTTCGACATCCCGCAGTGGGTGTCGGCCCTGATCTTCACGATCGTCCTGTACGGCGCCAACCTGATCTCCGTGAAGCTCTTCGGCGAGCTGGAGTTCTGGTTCTCCATGGTCAAGGTCACCGCGATCATCGGGATGATCCTGATCTGCGTCGGCATCCTCACGGTCGGCTTCTCCGACGCCGGCAAGACCGCCTCGGTCAGCCACCTGTGGAGCGACGGAGGCTTCTTCCCGCACGGCGTCGGCAGCACGCTGATGACCCTGCAGATGGTCATGTTCGCCTTCCTCGCCGTCGAGCTGGTCGGTGTCACCGCGGGCGAGTCCAAGGACCCCAAGAAGGTGCTGCCGAAGGCGATCAACACCGTGCCGTGGCGCATCGCCGTCTTCTACGTGGGCGCGCTGATCATGATCCTGTCGGTCGTGCCGTGGACCGAGTTCCACCCGGGGGTGAGCCCGTTCGTGGCCGCCTTCCAGAAGATGGGCCTGTCCGTCGGCGCGGGGATCGTCAACTTCGTGGTCCTCACGGCCGCGCTGTCGTCCTGCAACTCCGGCATGTACTCCACCGGCCGCATGCTGCGCGACCTGGCGCTCAACAGCCAGGGACCGAAGTTCTTCACCAAGCTGACGCGCAGCGGTACCCCGCTGGTCGGCACCACGTTCTCCGCCGCGCTGATGCTGGTCGGCGTCTGGATCAACTACCAGTGGCCGGGCAAGGCGTTCGACTACGTGGTGTCCTTCGCGACCATCTCCGGCATGTGGGCGTGGATCGTCATCCTGGTCTGCCAGATCCGCTACCGCGCCAGGGCGAACCGCGGGGAGCTGCCGCAGAGCGAGTTCCGCGCGCCGGGAGCGCCCTACACGAGCGTCTTCGCGCTGGCGTTCATCTTCATGGTGATCGTACTGATGGGTATCGACAAGGACGCGCGGGTGTCGCTTTACTGTGCTCCGCTGTGGGCCGCGATCCTCGGCGTCTCCTACGGGGTGCTCAAGCGCCGCAACCCGCAGGCCGCGGCCTTCCGCAAGCGCTGACCACCGGAAACGGACGTCCGGTCGGCGGGAGCACTCGTGGCGCCCCCGCCGGCCGCCGCTCAGGACGTCCACCATGTGGGCCGTCCCGTACCACACCTCGGTACGGGACGGCCCTCTGCTTATCCTGACCGACATGCTGACCATCACCCAGGCCCTCCACGACCAGATCGTCGCCCACGCCCGCAAGGACCACCCCGACGAGGCGTGCGGTGTCGTCGCGGGCCCGGCGGGTTCGGACCGCCCCGAGCGCTTCATCCCGATGCTGAACGCGGCCATGTCGCCCACCTTCTACGAGTTCGACTCGGGTGATCTGCTCAAGCTCTACCGCGAGCTGGACGACCGCGACGAGGAGCCGGTGATCATCTACCACTCCCACACCGCGACCGAGGCCTACCCCTCCCGCACCGACATCTCCTACGCCAACGAGCCCGGCGCCCACTACGTCCTCGTGTCCACCGCCGACACCGACGGGCTCGGCGACTTCCAGTTCCGCTCCTTCCGGATCGTGGACGGCGAGGTCACGGAGGAGGAGGTCAAGGTCGTGGAGACCTACTGAACGACCTCCGGTCTCGTACTGCGGATGACACCTGTCCGGGATACGAGATCACCTTCCAGGAGCCGGACCGGGAATCGATACGATGAGCCCATGGTTCTGTCAGACGTGAGCGAGAAGGCGCCGGGCATGCTGCTCGTGGCGCGGCTGCACGTCGACCTGTGCAGGCTGAACAGCGCCATCTGTTGACGTTCCCAGCCGCCGTACGGCCGTGTGCCGCGGCGAGCCGCCGCACGCCCGAACCGACGACACCTTCCGACAGGAGCCCTGAGCCATGGCCATCGAGGTCCGCATCCCGACCATCCTCCGCACGTACACGGACGGCCAGAAGGCGGTGGAGGGCAGCGGGAACACCCTCGCCGAGCTGTTCGCCGACCTCGAGACCCGGCACGCGGGCATCCAGGCCCGCATCGTGGACGAGGGCAAGCTGCGCCGCTTCGTCAACGTCTACCTGAACGACGAGGACGTCCGCTTCATCGACGGCATCGACACCAAGCTGTCCGACGGCGACACCGTGACGATCCTGCCGGCCGTCGCCGGCGGCATGCGCTGATCGGCCGCTGAGCAGCGATGCGCTACGACTCCCCGCTGGCCGCGGTGGGCAACACCCCCCTGGTGCGCCTGCCGCGGCTCTCGCCGTCCGCCGACGTCCGTATCTGGGCCAAGCTGGAGGACCGCAATCCCACGGGCTCGGTCAAGGACCGCCCCGCGCTGCACATGATCGAGCAGGCGGAGAAGGACGGCCGGCTCACCCCGGGCTGCACGATCCTCGAGCCCACCTCCGGCAACACCGGCATCTCCCTCGCCATGGCGGCCAAGCTCAAGGGCTACCGCATGGTGTGCGTGATGCCGGAGAACACCTCGCAGGAGCGCCGGGACCTGCTCGGCATGTGGGGCGCCGAGATCATCTCCTCGCCGGCCGCGGGCGGCTCCAACACCGCCGTCCGCGTGGCCAAGGAGCTGGCCGCGGAGCACCCCGACTGGGTGATGCTCTACCAGTACGGCAACCCGGACAACGCCGGCGCCCACTACGCCACCACCGGTCCGGAGATCCTCGCCGACCTGCCGTCCATCACCCACTTCGTGGCCGGTCTCGGCACCACCGGCACCCTGATGGGCGTCGGCCGCTACCTGCGCGAGCAGAAGCCCGGCGTCCAGATCGTCGCCGCCGAACCGCGCTACGACGACCTGGTGTACGGCCTCAGGAACCTCGACGAGGGCTTCGTACCGGAGCTGTACGACGCCTCCGTGCTGACCACCCGCTTCTCGGTCGGCTCGGCCGACGCGGTCACCCGCACCCGTGAACTCCTGCAGCAGGAGGGCATCTTCGCGGGTGTCTCGACCGGTGCCGCCCTGCACGCGGCGATCGGTGTGGGCCGGAAGGCGGTCACGGCGGGCCGGTCCGCCGACATCGTCTTCGTCGTGGCCGACGGCGGCTGGAAGTACCTGTCCACCGGCGTCTACACGGCGGCCACCACCGAGGAGGCCATCGAGACGCTGCACGGCCAGCTCTGGGCGTAGCCTCCTGCCAAGTGCCCGCCAGCCCCCTCTCATGAGGGGGCTAAGCCATTCCTATGGCAGGGCAAAGAATTCCTTTGAGTACTGCCGGTAGCACCGGGGCCAGGACTACGTTCCTCGTCGCACCCTGACATGTCACGCTCACCCAGCGCCATGACAGGTGTCTGCGAGTGTCATGCTCATGACTGCGCGGTTCCACCGCCGCTACGCGCGTCACGGGCCTGCCAATCCAGTGCGAAACCCCACGTCTACCGGAGGCAGCACCCCATGCGTGAGTCACGTCCGAGCCGGCGGAGACGGAGTCTGCGAAGACTTCTCGCCGTCGCCTTCCCCGCCCTCGCCCTCACAGTCGCCGGACTCGTCGCCGCGCCCACGGCCGGTGCACAGACCGCCGCAGCCAAGCCGCAGACCTCCAAGGTCACGCAGAACGCGAAGGCGCTGACCGCCCCCGAGCGGCAGACCTTCCACCCCACCGGCAAGGCCGGCCAGAAGGTCCCCACGACCCACCTGTGCGCCACCGCCAAGCCGGGCCAGGCGTCCTGTTTCGCCCAGCGCCGCACCGACATCAAGCAGCGGCTCGCCTCGGCGCTCGCCGCCGCCGCGCCCTCCGGCCTGTCCCCGGCCAACCTGCACAGCGCCTACAACCTGCCCACCGCGGCCGGTTCGGGCATGACGGTCGGCATCGTGGACGCCTACAACGACCCGAACGCCGAGTCGGACCTGGCCACGTACCGCTCCACCTACGGCCTGTCGTCCTGCACCAAGGCCAACGGCTGCTTCAAGCAGGTCAGCCAGACCGGTTCCACCACCTCGCTGCCGACCAACGACAGTGGCTGGGCCGGTGAAGAGATGCTCGACATCGACATGGTCAGCGCGGTCTGCCCGAACTGCAACATCATCCTGGTCGAGGCCAACTCCGCGAACGACACCGACCTGGGCATCGCCGAGAACGAGGCCGTCTCCCTCGGCGCCAAGTTCGTCTCCAACAGCTGGGGCGGCTCCGAGTCCTCCTCGCAGACCAGCGAGGACACCTCGTACTTCAAGCACCCGGGCGTCGCCATCACCGTCTCCGCGGGCGACTCCGGCTACGGCGCCGAGTACCCGGCGACCTCCCAGTACGTGACCGCCGTCGGCGGCACGGCCCTCACCACCGCCTCCAACTCCCGTGGCTGGAGCGAGTCGGTGTGGAACACCAGCTCCACCGAGGGCACCGGCTCCGGCTGCTCGGCCTACGACCCGAAGCCGAGCTGGCAGACGGACACCGGCTGCTCCAAGCGCATGGAGGCCGACGTCTCCGCGGTCGCCGACCCGGCCACCGGCGTGGCGGTCTACGACACCTACGGCGGCTCCGGCTGGGCGGTCTACGGCGGCACCAGCGCCTCCTCGCCGATCATCGCCTCGGTCTACGCCCTCGCCGGCACCCCGGGGGCGAGCGACTACCCGGCGAAGTACCCGTACTCCCACACCGGCAACCTGTACGACGTGACCAGCGGGTCCAACGGCTCCTGCTCCACCTCGTACTTCTGCACCGCGAAGACCGGCTACGACGGCCCGACCGGCTGGGGAACCCCGAACGGCACCACCGCCTTCACCTCCGGCTCCAGCACCGGCAACACGGTGACCGTCACCAACCCCGGCAGCCAGTCGACCACGACCGGCGGCTCGGTCAGCCTGCAGATCCACGCCACCGACAGCGCGGGCGCCGCACTGACCTACAGCGCCTCCGGCCTGCCCACCGGCCTGTCCATCAACAGCTCCAGCGGCCTGATCTCCGGTACGGCGTCCACCGCCGGCACCTACCAGGTGACGGTCACTGCGACCGACTCCACCGGCGCCTCCGGCTCGACGTCCTTCACCTGGACCGTCGGCTCGGGCGGTGGCGGCGGCTGCACCTCCTCCCAGCTGCTGGCCAACCCCGGCTTCGAGTCGGGCAACACCGGCTGGAGCGCGAGCAGCGGCGTGATCACCAACGACACCGGTGAGGCGGCGCACAGCGGCTCCTACAAGGCCTGGCTGGACGGCTACGGGTCCTCGCACACCGACACGCTGTCCCAGTCGGTGACGATCCCGGCCGGCTGCAAGGCCACGCTCACCTTCTACCTGCACGTCGACACCGCCGAGACCACCACCAGCACCGCGTACGACAAGCTGACGGTCACCGCCGGTTCGACCACCCTGGCGACGTACTCCAACCTCAACGCGAACTCCGGGTACGCGCAGAAGACCTTCGACCTGTCCTCGCTGGCGGGCCAGACGGTCACCCTGAAGTTCAACGGCGTGGAGGACTCCTCGCTGCAGACCAGCTTCGTCGTGGACGACACCGCCCTGACGACCGGCTGATCTTCCGGTACGGCCCCGGGTCCCGCACGCGGAAACCTCCGCGTGCGGGATCCGTTCGTGGTGCTGGTACGTCACATCTGCACCAGGCGGCCGCCCCGCGCGGCCACGGCAGAAAGGCGAACCCCCATGCGCCGTACGACGACGTCCCTCGCCCTCGCGGCGGCAGCGCTGCTCCTCGCCGGATGCGGCTCCCAGAGCGGCAAGGACACCGGCGGCAAGGACACCGGCGGCAGTGGCAGCCAGGTCTCACCGTCCGCGTCCCCGAGCCGTGCCGGCTGCGCCGCCCTCGTCCAGCTCACGGCCACGGACAGCGGCCGGACCGTGTGCGTGGCGAAGGGCGGCGAGGTCCGCCTGACCCTGGACGGCACCAGGTCCCGCCCCTGGCGGCCGGTCACGGCGAGCGGCTCGGCCCTGCGGGGCATCAACGCGGGGTTCGTCATCCAGCCGGGCCAGGCCACGGCCGCGTACCAGGCGGTGAACGCCGGAACCGAGAAACTGACGTCCTCCCGCCCCCTGTGCGCCGAGCCGACGGCTCCCGGCCAGGTCTCGTGCAAGGGGATCCAGGAGTGGACGGTGACGGTGAACGTGAAGTGATCAGCCGGCCAGGTGCCGTACCTGGTCCCACAGAACCGGGTCCACCACGCCCACCCGGCGCCGGAAGTCGCCGACCGGCACCTCGCGCAGCTCGTCGGTCTCCAGGAAGCTCGGGCGGCCCCGGGCGTCGCCGACCGCGCCCGGCGGCAGCGGGATCACGCCGGCGCGCTCGTCGTGGTACTTGCTGGTGATCTTCGCGACCGTGGCCCGGTTCCCGCGCACCGCCAGCACCAGACAGGGCCGGTCCTTGCCCCGCCCGCCGTCCGCCACCGCACTGTCCGACGCGCCGCGCGCGGCCCCGAACGACTCCGGGCGGTCCTCATAGGGAACGTCCGCCCACCAGATGTCCCCGGGGGCCGGCCGGGCGGCCCGCGCCGGGTGCCTTCCCGCGCTGCCGAGCGGCCTGAGGCGGCGCCCGGCGTACCTGCGCCCGCGTCCCCAGCCGTCGATGAGCGTGGCGACCAGCGCGAGCAGCACCACCGCCGCGAGTGCAAGCCACCAGGACGTGTCCATACGACGACGTTACCGGCGCGCGCCGAGGATCGCGCGCCCTCTGCGGAACCTTCTGCGCCCCTGTTCCAGCCGAACCGGTGACAGCACAGGTGAGTTCGCCCACAACGGCCCCTGGCGGAGGAGCGACCCGCGCTTTCGCGCCTTACGCTCGACAAACCGCACGACCCCCGTTTTCCTGCCCTTTTGATCTTTCCGCTGTGATCTTTCCGCCAACGGAGGTTTCTGCTTCATGAAGCTCACCGTCGTCGGCTGCTCGGGGTCGTTCCCGTCCGCGGAATCGGCCTGCTCGAGCTACCTCCTCGAGGCCGACGGCTTCCGGCTGCTCCTCGACATGGGCAACGGCGCCCTGGGCGAGCTGCAGCGCCACTGCGGTCTCTACGACCTCGACGCGATCTTCCTGAGCCATCTGCACGCCGATCACTGCATCGACATGCTCGCGTACTTCGTCGCGCGCTACTACCGCCACGACGGCGGCCGTTGCGACCCGCTCCCGGTCTACGGCCCCGAGGGCACCGAACACCGCCTGACCACGGCCTACGACGACACCCCCTCCGCCTCGTCCATGAGCGAGGTGTTCGACTTCCACACCGTGAAGCCGTCCACGTTCGAGATCGGCCCGTTCACGGTGCACACCGAGCGGGTCCGGCATCCCGTGGAGGCGTACGCCATCCGCATCGAGCACGGCGGGCGATCGCTGACGTACTCCGGCGACACGGGTGTCACCGAGGTGTTGGACGAGCTGGCCCGGGACACCGACCTGTTCCTGTGCGAGGCCGCGTTCACGTACGGCAAGGAGAGCATCCCCGACCTGCACCTCAACGGCCGCGAGGCGGGCGAGACGGCCGCGCGTGCCGGAGCGCGGCGCCTGGTCCTCACCCATGTCCCGCCGTGGACCGATCCCCAGGTGAACCTCCGCGACGCCCGTGAGGTGTTCACGGGGCCGGTGGAACTGGCCGTGCCGAGGGTCACGTACGAGATCTAGCTTCGGCAGGACGAAGGCCCCCGGAACCTGCTCGGTTCTGGGGGCCTTCGAGCGCTCCGCAGGGGAGCGGGCAAGCCCTACGCCTTCGTGAGGTCCTCGACCTCCTCCTCGGGCTCGCGGCCCGGGGTGGGGAGGTTGAACCGGACGATCGCGAAGCGGAAGACCGTGTAGTAGATCGCCGCGAACACCAGGCCGATCGGGATGATCAGCCATGGCTTGGTCGCCAGGTTCCAGTTGAGCACGTAGTCGATGAAGCCCGCCGAGAAGGTGAAGCCCGCGTGGACGCCGAGCGCCCAGGTGATCGCCATGGACAGGGCCGTCAGCACCGCGTGGATCGCGTACAGCAGCGGCGCGATGAACATGAACGAGAACTCGATCGGCTCGGTGACACCGGTGACGAACGAGGTCAGGGCGAGGGAGATCATCATGCCGAGGACGGCCTTGCGGCGCTCGGGGCGCGCGGAGTGGGCGATGGCGATCGCGGCGGCCGGCAGACCGAACATCATGATCGGGAAGAAGCCGGACATGAAGATACCGGCGTGCGGGTCACCGGCGAAGAAGCGGTTCAGGTCACCGTGCACGACCTGGCCGGCGGCGGTCTTGTAGTCGCCGATCTGGAACCAGGAGACGGTGTTGACGAACTGGTGCATGCCGACCGGGATCAGCGCGCGGTTGACCAGACCGAACAGACCCGCGCCCAGCGCGCCGAGACCGGTGATCCACTCGCCGGCGTGGGAGATGCCCTCACCGATCGGCTTCCAGATCAGGCCGAAGAAGACGCCCATCGCGGTGCCGACGAACGCCATGATGATCGGCACCAGCCGGCGGCCGTTGAAGAAGCCGAGCCAGTCCACCAGCTTCTTGCGGTGGTAGCGCTGCCACAGCACGGCGGCCAGCAGACCCATCAGGATGCCGCCGAGGACCCCGGGGTTGTTGTAGGTCGCGGCTATGTCCGCGCCCTTCTGGATCTTGGCCTCGGTGACCGGGAACGCCTTCAGTACGTTGCTGTAGACGAGGAAGCCGACCAGTGCGGCCAGCGCCGTCGAGCCGTCCGACTTCTTGGCGAAGCCGATCGCGACACCGATGCAGAAGAGCATCGGCAGGTTGTCGAAGATCGCGCCACCTGCCGTGGCGAACACCGCGGTGACCTTGTCGGGCAGGTGCAGCTTGTCGTGGATGTCCTGCTGGCCCAGACGCAACAAGATGCCCGCCGCCGGCAGTACGGCGATCGGGAGCTGCAGGCTGCGGCCGACCTTCTGCAGGCCCTGGAAAAGGCCTGATCCCCGCTTCTTCGCGGGAGCCGCCGTGGCGGTGGCGGTGCTCATGGAATGGTTCCTCCATCGGGGGTGGTCTACACCACTCGGTGGTGTAGACCTGTTGTAGCACGATGGAGGGGGCCTGAGGAACCGGCAAATCCGCTACCAGTACGCTACGTGGCGTACCGATGTGATAACGGCGCTCAGGCCTTGGTGACGTCCTCGACCTCGTCCTCCGCCTCGCGCCCCGGCGTCTTCAGGTCGAACCTGGTGATCGCGAAACGGAAGACGGCGTAGTAGACCAGCGCGAAGCACAGGCCGATGGGGATGATCGCCCATGGTCTCGTCGCCAGGTTCCAGTTGATGACGTAGTCGATCAGGCCGGCCGAGAAGCTGAAGCCGTCGTGCACCCCGAGCGCCCATGTCACCGCCATCGAGACCCCGGTGGAGACGGCGTGGAACGCGTAGAGCGCCGGTGCGATGAAGAGGAAGGAGTACTCGATCGGTTCGGTGATGCCCGTCACGAACGACGTCAGTGCCACCGACAGCATCAGACCCCCGACCTCCTTGCGGCGGTGCGGCTTGGCGCAGTGGGTGATCGCGAGCGCGGCGGCCGGCAGCGCGAACATCATGATCGGGAAGAAGCCCGAGGTGAACTGGCCCGCGTGCGGGTCCCCGGCCAGGAACATGTTGATGTCGCCGTGCACCACCGTGCCGTCCGGCTTGGTGTAGCTGCCGAACTGGAACCAGATGGGCACGTTCAGGAACTGGTGCAGGCCGACGACGAGCAGCGCCCGGTTGGCGAGGCCGAACACGCCCGCGCCCCAGGAGCCGATGTCCCGCAGCCAGCGGCTGAAGCTCTCCAGCCCACTGCCGATCGGCGGCCAGATCCACAGGCACAGCGCCGCGAAGGCGATGGCGACGAAAGCCATGAGGATCGGCACCAGGCGGCGGCCGTTGAAGAAGCCCAGCCAGTCCGCCAGCCGGGTGCGGTGGAAGCGGGCCCAGAAGAAGGCGGCCAGCAGGCCCATCACGATCCCGCCGAAGACGCCCGGGTTCTGGAAGGTGAAGGGCGTCACCGCACCCACCCCCGTGCCGACGCTCACCTGACAGCCGACCTGCGGGATCGCCCGGGAACCGCCGGGGCAGGACTCCGGGAACTGGTGCAGCACCCCGTAGTAGACGAGAAAGCCCGCCACGGCCGCGAGCGCGGTCGAGCCGTCGGCCTTCTTCGCCATCCCGATCGCCACGCCCACGCAGAACAGCAGCGGAAGGCCGAGGGAGCCGTCGAGCAGGGCTCCGCCCGCGCCCGTCATGACCTTGGCGACGTTCGTCCAGCCGAGGCCGTCCGTGCCGAACACGTCCGGCTGGCCCAGGCGGTTGAGGATGCCCGCCGCCGGCAGTACGGCGATCGGCAGCTGCAGACTGCGCCCCATCTTCTGCAGGCCCTGGAACAGGCGGTTCCAGCGTTCCCGCGCCGGGCCGACCGTGCTGTCGGCGGGCGCGCTGTCGGCGCTCATGGCGTCCTCCCGGCCACTGGAGTCGGGCGCGGTTTGGCGACCGTCCGTCCTGTGGTGTAGACCAGTCGACGGACGGTTCCGCTGTCGTGATCGCCATCATTCGGCACGCACGGCATGACCGCTCGCGAAGATGGGCCAACTGTGGGTTACTGCGACAAAGCGGTTCGGATCAGGGAGAAGGAACATGGCCAGCAAGGCTGAGAAGATCGTCGCCGGCCTCGGCGGCATCGACAACATCGAGGAGATCGAGGGCTGCATCACCCGGCTCCGTACCGAGGTGTCCGACCCCTCGCTGGTCGACGAGGCCGCCCTGAAGGCCGCCGGCGCCCACGGCGTCGTCAAGATGGGCACCGCCATCCAGGTCGTCATCGGCACCGACGCCGACCCGATCGCCGCGGAGATCGAAGACATGATGTGAGCCGGCTGGTTCACCTGGAAAGGGGCTCTTCCCGATGCGGGAGGGGCCCCTTGCGCAGGTGGGGCTAGGCTCGTCGCCATGTCTCGCATCGACGGCCGTACCCCCGAACAGCTCCGCCCGGTCACCATCGAACGCGGCTGGAGCAAGCACGCCGAGGGCTCCGTCCTCGTCTCCTTCGGCGACACCAAGGTGTTCTGCACCGCCTCCGTGACCGAGGGCGTCCCACGCTGGCGCAAGGGCAGCGGCGAGGGCTGGGTCACCGCGGAGTACGCCATGCTGCCCCGCGCCACCAACACCCGCGGCGACCGCGAGTCCGTCAAGGGCAAGATCGGCGGCCGTACGCACGAGATCTCCCGGCTCATCGGCCGCTCGCTGCGCGCCGTCATCGACTACAAGGCGCTCGGCGAGAACACCATCGTCCTCGACTGCGACGTCCTCCAGGCCGACGGCGGTACCCGCACGGCGGCGATCACCGGCGCCTACGTCGCCCTCGCCGACGCCGTCGCCTGGGCCCAGGGCAAGAAGCTGATCAAGGCCGGCCGGCAGCCGCTCACCGGCACCGTCTCCGCCGTCTCCGTCGGGATCGTCGGCGGCGTCCCGCTGCTCGACCTCTGCTACGAGGAGGACGTGCGCGCCGAGACCGACATGAACGTCGTCTGCACCGGCGACGGCCGCTTCGTCGAGGTCCAGGGCACCGCCGAGGCCGAGCCCTTCGCCCGCGAGGAGCTGAACGCCCTGCTCGACCTCGCCGTCACCGGCTGCGCCGAGCTCGCCGCCCACCAGCGCGCGGCCCTGGAGGCCACGCTCGCGAAGTAAAGAAGAGATCAAAAAGGAGGGCGCGCGGGCGCAACCCGCGCGCCCTCCTCGGCGTCCTAGGGGTACGGCAGCCTTACCAGGGGAGGGAAACACCACCATGGCCGTCAGCCGACGCCGTCTCACCGCCGCCGTCGTCGCCGCCGTGGCGGCCGCCGCGCTCACCGCCGGATGCGACGCCGTGAACAAGGCCCTGGACTGCGTGCAGACCGCCGACTCCATCGCCGACAGCGTCACCGACCTGCAGCAGGCCGTGGAGAACGCGGCGAACGATCCGACCCAGGCGGACGTCTCCCTGAACGCCATCGAGAAGAACCTCGACAAGATCGGCGACAAGACCGGCAACGCCGACGTCAACAAGGCGGTCGACGACCTCGACAAGGCCGTGGCCAACGTGCGTACGGCCATCAGGAACGGCGACAGGACGCCGGACGTGGGCCCGGTCACGGACGCGGCCGGCGAACTGACCAAGGTGTGCACCAGGTGACCCGAGGGGCGCGAGGAACGGCGCGAGCGGCCACCGCGCACCCGCAGTCGACCACCGTGCTCAGTACCCCCGACGCCGCTCCCGCTGCTCGCGTCGCTCGCGCAGCAGTTCGTGCCGGGACTCCCTGCGCTCAAGCCTCTCCTGGCGGCGCTGTTCCTTCAGGCGCTTCTGCTCGGCGCGGGTGACCTTGCGTTCCACGCCGACCCCGCCCCAGAAGGCGAGGCCGCCGATGATCACGCGCGGGGCGCCCGGCTCGGACGGGCCGTCGTCCCTGGGGTGGTCGAAGCCGCCCATGATGCCGATGCCGCGGACCACGACCTCCACCCCCGGCGGCACGACGACCTGCACGCCACCCATGACCGCCACGCAGTTGATCTCGACCTCGCGGTCCGCGAAGTCCGCCTCGCGCAGGTCGATCTCGCCGCCGCCCCAGAACGCGAAACAGTTGAACCGCTTCGGCACCGTCCAGCGCCCCTTGCGCTGAAAGCCCGACATGATGGCGACCGCCCCCGACGAGGACCCCTCGCCGCCGACGATCCGGCCCGCCCAACTCCCGCTCCGCGCCGGTTCCTTGGTGAAGGAGACGGGAGGGGGCGGAGTCGCGGCACCGGCTGCCGGCAGGTCGCGGGTGAGCGGGGCCAGCTCACCGTACGTGCGGGCACTGTACGCCGCCTCCAGCCGCTCCTCGAACTCCTCCATGTCGAGCCGGCCCTCGGCCACGGCGTCCCGCAGGACCTCGGCGACCCGTTCGCGGTCGGCGTCGGACGCCCGGAGCTCCGGACTTGCGTCGTCGGTCATGGCAGAAGCCTACGAGACCGCCTTCTCGACGTACATCTTCGCGATGACGGCCTCGATGTCCGGCTCCCGCACCGACAGGTCCACCAGCGGATACTCGGCCGCGAGATGCGCGACGAGCGGCGCCGCCGACTGCCCGGCCGGGAACGCCAGCCACTGCCGCGGCCCTTCCACCCGCACCACCCGCGCCGCGGGCACCTCGACCGGCGGCAGCTCCCGTTCCAGGTCCACCACCAGCGTCCGCTCGCTCTCCCCGGCCTCGTGCAGCCCCGTGAGGGGACCGTCGTACATCAGCCGCCCGTGGTCGATCACCATCACCCGCGAGCACAGCTGCTCGATGTCCTGCAGATCGTGCGTGGTGAGCAGCACGGTCGTGCCGCGCTCGGCGTTCAACTCCCGCAGGAACCCGCGCACTTTGGCCTTCGACACCACATCCAGGCCGATCGTGGGCTCGTCCAGGTACAGCACCTCGGGGTCGTGCAGCAGGGCCGCCGCGATGTCCCCGCGCATCCGCTGCCCGAGTGACAGCTGCCGTACCGGCACGTCCAACAGGGCGTCCAGCTCCAGGAGTTCGACGCACCGGTCCAGGTTCTCGCGGTAGCGGGCGTCCGGGATCCGGTACATGCGGTGGGCCAGCCGGTAGGAGTCGATCAGCGGCAGGTCCCACCACAGGGTCGTACGCTGCCCGAACACCACGCCGATCCGGTGCGCCAGCCGCCGCCGCTCCCGCGCCGGGTCGATGCCCGCCACCCGCAGCCGTCCCGCGCTCGGGGTCAGGATGCCGGTCAGCATCTTGATCGTGGTCGACTTCCCGGCGCCGTTCGGCCCGATGTACCCGACCATCTCGCCACGCGCCACGGTGAACGAGAGCGAGTCCACCGCCCGCACCTCGCGGCGCTCCCGTTTCAGCACCCCGGTCTTCTTGCGCACCTCGAAGACCTTCTCGACCCGCTCCAGCTCGATGAAGTCGTTCACCCTAGCTCCCTGTGCTCCGGTACGAACGAAGTCCCGTCCGCCAGGCCAGCCCCGCCAGCGCACAACACCCCACCGCCACCAGCGGCGGTGCGAACGCCGTCCACCGCGGCAGTCCCAGCGGATACGGCCGCCCCAGCACATAGGTGGCGGGCAGCCAGTTGACGAAGGCCAGCGGCAGCACGAACGTCACCCCGCGCACCAGCTCCTTCGCGAACACCGTCGGCGGATACTGCAGCAGCGTCGTACCGCCGTAGGTGAAGGCGTTCTGCACCTCCGAGGCGTCCTGCGCCAGGAACTGGAAGGCCGCCCCCGCCACGAACACCGCGCAGAAGATCCCGCAGCCGCTCACCACGATCACCGGCAACAGCAGCAGCCTCACCGGCGTCCAGTCGATGTCCAGCCGGGTCATGGACCAGCCCAGCACCAGCAGGCCCTGCATCACCCGGCCCAGCCGCCTGAGCGCGAACTGATCGGCCGCCACCTGGGCCAGCACCGGCGCCGGCCGGATCAGCAGCGTGTCCAGCGTGCCGTCGCGCACCCGTCGTCCCAGCCGCTCCATCGACCCGATCACCAGGTCGGCCAGGCCGAACGCCGTACCGGACAGGCCGTAGAGGAAGGCCACCTCGGGCAGCGACCAGCCGCCCAGGGCGTGCACCCGGGAGAACATCAGCATGATCCCGACGAAGTCGAAGAACGTCGTCGCGAAGCTGCCGAACGTGGTCATCAGGAACGACGCCCGGTAGGTCATGGTGGACCTGATCCACATCCCGGCGATCATCAGATAGGCCCGCACGCCCTCGCGCACCCGGCCCCTGTCGAGGGGGCGCGCCCCACCCGCCTCAGCCACCCTGGACCACCACCCGCCGCGTCGCCGCCGACTGCACCAGTCGCCCGGCACCCAGCAGCGCCACCGCCCACGCCCCCTGGAAGACATACGTTCCCAGCGGATCCGCGTGCCCCAGCAGGATCTGGGCCGGCGCCTGCAGCAGCGAGGACCAGGGCAGGGCCCGTACGACCTCGCCGAGCGCCCCCGGGAAGACGTTCAGCGGCAGCAGCATGCCCGAGCAGAAACAGCCCGCCAGCCACGCCATCTGCGTCACGCCCATGCCGTCCAGCAGCCAGAACGCGCTGAGCGCCACCAGGTACCGGATCCCGAACCCGACGAGCATCGCCAGCAGCACGGCGACGAAGAAGGCGACCCAGGTGCCCACGTCCGTCGGCAGATACACCGGGAAGCACAGTGCGCCGAAGAGAAAGGGGACCAGCCCCCGCCCCAGCAGCTGGAAGAACGCCCGCCCCAGGTCGGTCGCCAGCCACCACAACTGCAGGTCGGCGGGCCGGTACAGGTCGATTGCCACGTCCCCCGTACGGATGCGTTCCATCAACTCGCTCTCGACGCCTCCGCCGCCGATCGCGAGCGTCGAGAGGAACGCCTGGCCCAGCCACACATAGGTCACGACCTGCGCCTGATCCCACCCGCCCAGGTGCGGTCGCTCGTCCCACAGTGCCCGGTACGTATAGACGAGAATGAGGCCGAATGCGGTGTTTGTGAACACCCCTGCCGCAGTGGCGGTCCGATACGTCGCGTACCGTCTGAATCCCCCCACCGCGACGGCCATGTACAACCGTCCCGCGCCCACGCCAGTCCACCTCCCGGGACCGCTCGACACCGAAGCGCAGGAGCCTAGTCCCGGGGTCCGGCTGTCGGCCATGCAATTTCATGCCGAAGCTGCCGGGATCCGGGAACGGAACGCCAGGTGCGAGAGTCTTCAAACTGGGGGCGCAGAAGCGTACGAGGCGTACGGGAACGTACGACGCGAAACAGGAGTCCGTGCACGACATGAGCGACGAGCCGCAGCCGCAGCAGCCGACCGAAGGCGTGCCGCCGAGAGAGCCGCTGCAGGCTGAAGGGCCCGGTGACCCCGGGGGCCGTGACGAGACGGCACCCGGCGCGGTCGGGGAGACCGACAGCCCGGCACAGCCCGAGGGCACCGGCCGCCGGGCCGGGTCCGGGGAGACGCCCGAGCCGACGGCACAGCCGGCCCCGCCCGCGAGGACCGGACGGGCCGAGGGGGCCGAGCAGAGCGGGCGGACCCGGGAGGCCGGCCTCGGCCGAACGGGTGACCGTGGGGGGTCCGAGGACCCCTCGGCCCCGGAGCGGACGGCCTCCATGGCACGGGCCCGCCAGGCGGCCCGCGACGGCCGGTCGGACCAGCAGGCCCCGACCGCGTCGGGCGCCGGCACGGCCGCCGACACGACGTCCGGTGAGGCGTCGGGCTCCGGTGGGGGTTCGGCGGCTCGGGGCACGGGCTCCGGTGCGGCCCGCGACGGCCGGTCGGACCGGCAGGCGCCGACCGCGCCGGAGGCTCAGGAGGGCTCGGCGTCCGGTGCCGCGGCCGGTTCCGGCGCGTCCGCGCCGGCCCGGGGTGCCGGCGTGACCGGTCAGCGGCGAGGCGGCTCCGGCCAGCCGCAGGCGCCCGGGGCCGAGTCCGAACAGGCGCCGTCGGCCGAGAGTACGCAGGTGCTCCGGCGGGTCACGCCGCCCCGGGAGTCCCAGGAGAACCAGTCCCGCACGGCGGCCGAGGCCGCCCCCGGTGCCGGTGAGCCGCAGGCGCCCGAGACCACCCAGGTCCTCCGACGGGTCAACGCACCCCGGGCGCCCGAGCAGGGTGACCCCGGCAGGACGGCCGCCGCCTCTCCGGCCGGCGAGCCGAACGCCACCGGCCGCACCCCTCGTACCACCGGCCCCGACACCGTCCCCCGCGCCGCGCGCCCGGGCGGCGCGAACCGCGCGCCCGGAGCGGCCGGAGCGATCGGCGCCGCCGGAGCCGCAGCCGCGGGCGCGGCCGGCCAGGCATCCCAGGCGGGCCCCGCGGGCGCGGCCGGAGCCGCCACCCGCGGCCCCCGCACCACCACCAACTCCAGCGCCGACGCCCGCACCTCCACCGACGAGGACACCACCCTCCCCGCCACCCCCGGCGACGGTCAGCCCGCCGGAGGCGACGGCGGCAAGGGCAAGAAGTCCAAGCGGCCCAAGCGGACCGGGTGGCGACGGATCATCCCCACCTGGCGCATGGTGCTCGGCACCTTCGTCATCGGCGTCCTTGTGCTCGTCGGCCTCTTCGTCCTCGGCTACTCCCTGGTCAAGATCCCGCCGGCCAACGCCCTGGCCACCAAGCAGGCCAACGTCTACCTCTACGCGGACGGCTCCCAGATCGCCCGCGACACACGCGACAGCCAGATCAACCGCGAGAACGTCGGCCTCGCCCAGGTCTCCAAGGACGCCCAGCACGCCGTACTGGCCGCCGAAGACCGCGACTTCTACACCGAGTCGGCCATCGACCCCAAGGCGATGCTGCGCGCGGCCTGGAACACCGCGACCGGCAAGGGCACGCAGTCCGGCTCGACGATCACCCAGCAGTACGTGAAGAACTACTACCTGGGCCAGGAGCAGACGCTCACCCGCAAGGCCAAGGAGTTCTTCATCTCGATCAAGCTGGACCGCAGCAAGTCCAAGGACGAGATCCTCGAGGGCTACCTCAACACCAGCTTCTTCGGCCGCAACGCCTACGGCATCCAGGCCGCCGCCCAGGCCTATTACGGCATGAACGCCGAGGACCTCGACCCGGCCCGCGCCGCCTACCTCGCCGCGCTCGTCAACGCGCCCAGCGAGTACGACGTCGTCGCCCACCCCGAGAACAAGGCCGCGGCCGTCGCCCGCTGGAACTACGTCCTGGACGGCATGGTCAAGAAGGGCTGGCTCAGCCAGTCCAAGCGCGCCGGCATGAAGTTCCCCATGCCGAAGGAGCAGACGCTCTCCACCGGCATGTCCGGCCAGCGCGGCTACCTCGTCGAGGCGGTCAAGCACTACCTGACCACCAACAACATCCTCACCGACGACCAGCTCGCGGCCGGCGGCTACCGCATCACCACCACCATCCAGAAGAGCAGGCAGGACGCCTTCGTCAAGGCGGTCGACGACCAGCTGATCTCCAAGCTGGACAAGAAGAACAACAAGGTCGACACCTACGTCCGCGCCGGTGGCGCCTCCGTCGACCCGAAGACCGGCAAGGTCGTCGCGATGTACGGCGGCATCGACTACGTGAAGCAGTACACGAACGGCGCGACCCGCGGTGACTTCCAGGTCGGCTCCACCTTCAAGCCGTTCGTGTTCACTTCGGCGGTGCAGAACGGCTCGACCACCCAGGACGGCCGCCAGATCACGCCGAACACCATGTACGACGGCACCAACAAGCGGCCCGTCGAGGGCTGGAACGGCACGCCGTACGCCCCGGAGAACGAGGACGAGAAGTCGTACGGACAGATCACCGTCACCAAGGCGACGGACCTGTCGGTGAACGCCGTCTACGCGCAGATGGCCGCCGACGTCGGCCCGTCCAAGGTCAAGCAGACGGCGATCGACCTCGGCGTCCCGTCCGACACCCCGGACCTGTACCCGTCCCCGTCCATCGCCCTCGGCACCGCCACCGCCAGTGTGCTGGACATGGCCGAGTCCTACGCGACGCTCGCCAACCACGGCCGGCACGGCACGTACACCCTGGTGGAGAAGGTCACCAAGGAGGGCACCGAGGACGTCAAGCTGCCCGACCAGCCGGTCAAGCAGGCCGTCAGCCAGGAGGCCGCCGACACCACGACGTCCATCCTGCGGAGCGTGGTCGACAACGGCACCGCCACCGCCGCGCAGGCAGCGGGCCGCCCGGCGGCCGGCAAGACCGGTACCGCCGAGAACGACACCGCCGCCTGGTTCGCCGGTTACACCCCGGACCTGGCCACGGTGGTCTCGGTCATGGGCCAGGACCCGGTGACGGCCAAGCACATGCCGCTGTACGGCGCCCTCGGCCAGCCGCGTATCAACGGCGGCGGCGCGCCGACCCAGATCTGGGCCGAGTACACGGCGGCCGCGCTGAAGAACAAGCCGGCCTCCGACTTCGATCTCCAGCTGGAGCAGGGCGCCGACCAGCCGCAGGCCCCGAGCGCCAGCGACTCGGCCCAGCCCGGCACGACCGGTGCCCAGAACAACGGCGGTACGACGACCACCGACGGCGGCCAGGGCACCGCCGGTACGACCGCCAGCCCGACCGGCGGCAACACCACCGGCACGCCGACGAACGGCGGTGCGGCCACCGGCGGCGGCACGAACACCACCGGCGGCAACACGACCGGCGGCAACACGAACACCACCGGCGGCGACGCCACGGGCGGCGGCACGAACACCACCGGCGGGGACACCACCGGCGGCGGCACGACCGACGGCGGGACCGGCGGGGGCGGCACGGCCACCGGTGGCGGAGCCGACGGCGGCGGTACGACCGGCACGGCCGCCGGGGCCGGAGGCGGCGACCCGGGGATCTGACGCGAGAGTGACCGTCCCCGGGTGACGCCTCAGTGACCGCTGGTCGCCTTCAGCCCCAGCACGGCGACCAGCAACAGGCACACGAAGAAGATCCGGGCGGCGGTGACCGGCTCACCGAGCACCACCATGCCGAGCACCGCCGCCCCGGCCGCCCCGATGCCCACCCACACGCCGTAGGCGGTACCGATGGGCAGGGACTTGGCTGCGTACGACAGCAGGACCATGCTGGCGGCGATCCCGGCACCGGTGAACAGACTGGGCACCAGCCGGGTGAAACCCTCGCTGTACTTCATCCCGATCGACCAGCCCACCTCCAGCAGACCGGCGACGATCAGCAGAACCCAGGCCACGACGGACACCTCCGAGACGAACGGCGACTCTTCCTCCGGTGCGTCGTCTTTGCCTGCATCCCGGTACGGCGCGTCTCGTCGGGCTCGCTTTCCGAACATAGCAAAGGCAGCGCGAAGGGGCCGGTGACTCTCGTCACCGGCCCCTCGCCCTGCCGATCTACTCGCTGACCCGCTTACAGGTACAGGCCTGTGGAGTCCTCGGACCCCTCGAAGCGGTCCGCGGCCACGGCGTGCAGATCCCGCTCGCGCATGAGCACGTACGCCACACCCCGCACCTCGACCTCGGCCCGGTCCTCCGGATCGAACAGGACCCGGTCACCCGGCTCCACCGTCCGCACGTTCTGCCCGACCGCGACGACCTCGGCCCAGGCCAGCCGCCGTCCGACCGCCGCCGTGGCGGGAATCAGAATGCCGCCCCCCGACCGCCGCTCGCCCTCACCGGTCTCCTGCTTGACCAGAACCCGGTCGTGCAGCATCCGGATGGGGAGCTTGTCGTGATGGGGGGTGCTGTGCTGGTTTCTGTTGGCGCTCACGCCTCGAACCTACCTGTCCTCGACCCGCCCGGACGCGCCCGGGTCAGCCCTTGCGCCGCCGGGAGCCCACGGTGAGCAGCCCGACGACTCCGACGGCGAGCAGCGCGACCGGCACGACCCGCTCCAACCGCAGTCCGCCCTCCTCGTCGACGAACTGCGCCCGCACCTCACTGACCACCCGGTTGACCTGCACGTACGCCCGGCCGGCCGTGTGATCGATATGGGCGACGACCTTGGCCTTCGCATCCCCGATGATCGTCTGCGGATGCACCCGCACTCCGATCTCGTCGAGCGTCTCGGCCAGCACCTCGCGGCGGCGCTTGATGTCCGCCTCGATCTGCGCCGGGGTTCTCGTGTCCGACGTCTCCGCCACCGTACGGCCTCCGAAGTCTCCTGATGCTGTTCCGAACAGTCTGTCAGCTTCTCCTCACGGCGCACCGCAAGGCCCCCCGGTTACGCTGGCCCGATGAGCGAGCGACTCCAGCCGGGGGATGTGGCCCCCGCCTTCACCCTCCCGGATGCCGACGGCAACGAGGTGTCCCTTTCCTCCCACAAGGGCCGCAAGGTCATCGTCTACTTCTACCCGGCCGCCCTGACCCCCGGCTGCACCAAGCAGGCCTGTGACTTCACGGACAACCTGGACCTCCTGGCCGGCGCCGGCTACGACGTCATCGGCATCAGTCCCGACGCCCCGGAGAAGCTGGCCAGTTTCCGCGAGAAGGAGTCCCTGAAGGTCACGCTCCTCGCCGACCCCGACAAGAAGGTCACCGAGGCCTACGGCGCCTTCGGCGAGAAGAAGAACTACGGCAAGACGTACATGGGCGTCATCCGCTCCACGATCGTCGTGGACGAGGACGGCAAGGTCGAACGCGCCCTCTACAACGTCCGAGCCACCGGCCACGTGGCAAAGATCATCAAGGATCTGGGTATCTGAGGACCCGGGTCCTCAGTGGCGGCTCGCACCGGGGCGACCTGGTGCGAGCCGCCTTCTCTTTTCCCGTACGGGACTGCCCGGCAACCGGTCCGTCACTCCGTGGTGCGGAGGGGGCGGACGTCGAACGGCCTCGCACAGTAAAGTAGGGCGCGGCTCACGCGCCCGTACGCCAACGGCCGAGCGGCGATCTTTAGGTGGTCGTGTTTGTCGGTTCGAATCCGACCGGGCGCACAGGCAGAAACGGCCCCGCACCTTGGATTCAAAGGTGTGGGGCCGCTCCGCGAGCTCAGCCCAGCAGCTCCCGCACCACCGGCACCAGCGCCCGGAACGCCTTCCCCCGGTGGCTGATCGCGTTCTTCTCCTCGGGGCTCAGCTCGGCGCAGGTCCGCGTCTCGCCCTCGGGCTGGAGGACGGGGTCGTAGCCGAAGCCGTTCGTGCCGGCGGGCGCGTGCCGCAGGGTGCCGCGCAGCTGCCCCTCCACCACCCGCTCCGTGCCGTCCGGCAGGGCCAGCGCGGCGGCGCAGGCGAAGTGGGCGCCGCGGTGTTCCTCCGCGATGTCGGCGATCTGGGCCAGCAGGAGGTCCAGATTGGCCTTGTCGTCGCCGTGGCGGCCGGCCCAGCGCGCGGAGAAGATACCGGGCGCGCCGTTCAGGACGTCGACGCACAGGCCCGAGTCGTCGGCGACCGCGGGCAGGCCGGTGGCCTGGGCGAGGGCGTGGGCCTTGAGCAGGGCGTTCTCGGCGAAGGTGACGCCCGTCTCCTTGACGTCGGGGATGTCGGGGTAGGCGTCGGCGCCGATCAGCTCGTGGGGGAGGCCGGCGTCGGCCAGGATGGCCCTCAGCTCGGTGATCTTTCCGGCGTTGCGGGTGGCGAGGATCAAGCGGGTCATGCCCGCCAGTATTCCCCGCCCCGCGTCCACGGCTCCGCCTGGCCCGCGCCCGACTCCGGCCGGGCGCGCTCCGCCGCGTCGCAGCTACAGCTCCGCCTGGCCCGCGCCCTTGAGCATGCTCAGGTCGAAGGTCTTGCCCATCCTGCCGAAACCCAGGTCGCTGGGGTGCAGATGGTCGCCGGAGTCGTAGTCGAGGCGCAGCCGGCGCGGGTCGTAGGGGTCGCGCAGTGCCCTGTCGAAGTCGACGACCGCGTCGTACACCCGGCCCGCCCGGATCTCCGCGTTGACCTGCTGTCGTACCGCCTCGCGGGCCGCCGTCCAGCCGCGGTGGCCCTGGAAGGGCATCAGCGTGGCGCCGACGGCCTTCAGGCCGTGGGCGTGGGCCTCGCGGACCAGGGTGCGCAGGCCGGTGATGATCCCGTTGGGGTCGGCGAGTTTCGGGTTGCGCAGGATGTCGTTGATGCCGAGGTCGATGACGACGACCCTGACGTTCGGGTGGGAGAGGGCGTCGCGGCCGAAGCGGCCGAGGCCGCTCTGGTTCTCGGCGGGCCGGCCGAGCCCGTCGGCGAGGACCTGGTTGCCGCTGATGCCCTCGTTGACGACGCTGTAGCGCGGCACCTGCCGGCCGCCCTCGATCGCGGTGCGCAGCCGGCCCGAGAGGATGTCGGGCCAGCGGTGGTCGGCGCCGGTGGTGGAGGTGATGCCGTCGGTGATGGAGTCACCGAAGGCGACGACCGTGCCGTCGGCCTCGTTGCTGAGGACGTCCAGGGAGGTCACGTAGCGCCAGTACGGCGTCTGCTGGGTGTACGGGCTGCCGCTCACGTCCTCGGTCGCGTCGCCGGCGGCGACGTAGGAGATCTGCTGCGCGTGCGGGTGGTAGGTGACCGGGCCGGACGGGGTGGGGGAGTAGGTGGTGACCAGGACGTCGCTGTCGTGCGGGACGGCGAGGCGTACGGCGTCGCTGGCGACCTGCTCGCCGGCCGGGACGACCACGCCGGTGGCGCCGTTGAAGGTGAGGCGGCGCATCGAGTCCGGGTCGGCCGTGGCGGTGCCGTCGCCCGCGGAGAGCGCGATCGAGGCGTGCGTGATGGTCAGCGGCGCCTGGCCGTAGAGGTTGGACAGCGTGATCCGGGCACTCGTCCCGCCCACGCTCGTGTGGACGACGTTGCGCACCGAGCGGCCCGCGAGCCCCCGCGTCTCGGTGCCGGGCTCGCCGCCGACCGGGGAGGCGGACCAGGCGCCGACCCAGGTGCCGGCCGAGACGGGGGCGGCGGAGGAGCCGTGGTGCGGGCGGTCGACGGTGAGGGCATCGCGCGAGGTGCCGTCGTCGGCCGTCACGGTGAGGTAGATGGCGGCGGACACGGCCATGACGAGGGCGACGAGCGCACTCAGTACCGCATAACCATGACGCTTGGTCACGCTTGTGTTGTTCTCCTAGGGATGGGAGCCCGAGGCTCCGATCTTGATGAGCCCATGATGCGTCATGGGCCGGGGAGAGCTGTCAGGACCCTGCCCAAACCCCCGTTCGGACAGACGCCGGGAACTCTTGTTCCGTTCCGGGAGTCGGTCAGGAAGGGACAATTGTGTGCGGGATCACCGTGGGTACACCGAACGGGTGGAGCTGATGGAACCGACCGAGACGGAAGCGGCGCCGGCGCGGAGCGTGTCGTACAAGACCATGACGGCCTTCACCCCGGCCGACGAGGAGCGCCGGCGTGGCGTGCGGCGCATGAAGCTCACGGCGACGGCCCTGCTGCTGTTGGTGGCCGTGGTCTACGTCCTGGCCAAGGTGGCCTCGCACGAGGGCGCCGGACCGTGGGCCGCCTATGTCGCCGCGGCCGCCGAGGCCGGCATGGTGGGCGCGCTCGCCGACTGGTTCGCCGTCACCGCGCTCTTCCGGCACCCCCTCGGGCTGCCCATCCCGCACACCGCGATCATCCCCACCAAGAAGGACCAGCTGGGCATCTCGCTGGGCGAGTTCGTCGGCGAGAACTTCCTCTCCCGGGACGTCGTGCGGCAGCGGCTGCGCGCGGTCGGCATCGGCAGCCGGTTCGGGGCCTGGCTGGCCGAGCCGGAGCACGCCGACCGGGTGACGGCGGAGCTGGCGACGGCGCTGCGTGGCGCGCTGACGGTGCTGCGGGACTCGGACGTGCAGGCGGTCGTCGGTGAGGCGGTCACCCGGCGGGCCAACGCGCAGGAGATCGCGCCCGGCATCGGCAAGATGCTGGAGAAGGTCGTCGCCGACGGCGGGCACCGGCGGGCGGTGGACCTGGTGGTGGCCCGCGCGCACGACTGGCTGGTGCTGCACCGCGGTGATGTGATGGTCGCCGTGGAGGGCGGCGCGCCCGGCTGGACCCCGAGATTCGTGGACCGCAAGGTCGGCGAGCGGGTCTACAAGGAACTGCTGCGGTTCGTCACCGAGATGCGGGACATGCCCTCCCACCCGGCGCGCGGCGCGCTGGACCGCTTCCTCACGGACTTCGCCTCCGACCTGCAGTCCGACACGGAGACGCGGGCGCGCGTGGAGCGGCTCAAGGGCGAGGTGCTGGGCCGGGGGGAGGTGCAGGAACTGATCGCGTCCGCCTGGACGGCCGTACGGTCCATGATCGTGGCCGCGGCCGAGGACGAGCGCAGCGAGCTGCGGATACGGGTCCGGGCCGCGCTGCTGTCGCTGGGCACGCGGATGGCGACCGAGCAGAAGGTGCAGGACAAGGTCGACAGCTGGGTGGAGGGCGCGGCGGTGCACGTGGTGTCGACGTACCGCAAGGAGATCACTTCGCTGATCACGGACACCGTGGCGGGCTGGGACGCCGAGCACACGACCCGGAAGATCGAGGCGCACATCGGCCGCGACCTGCAGTTCATTCGGATCAACGGCACGGTGGTGGGATCACTGGCGGGGCTGCTGATCTACGCGGTGACACGGACGCTCGGCGCCTGAAACGGCGGGACGCGGGCACCCGTTCTGCCGTCCCTCCCGGTCGGAGGGACGTCCTTCGACGAGGAGGGAGCCCATGGCCGCAGCGCAGTCGCCCGCACCCGAAACCGGCAGGCCCGGTGAGACGGGCCGGACCATCACCACCGACATTCCCGCCCGGCTGGACCGCCTGCCCTGGTCCCGCTGGCACTGGACGATCGTGATCGGCCTGGGGACCGTGTGGATCCTCGACGGCCTGGAGGTCACGGTCGTCGGCAACATCGCCGGCCGCCTGGCCGAACCGGGCAGCGGGGTGTCGATCACCTCGGGCCAGATCACCGGCGTGGCCGCCGCGCTGTATGTCGCGGGCGCCTGCTCGGGCGCCCTCTTCTGGGGCCGCCTGACCGACCGCTTCGGCCGCAAGAACCTCTTCATGATCACCCTGGCGGTGTACCTCGCGGCGACGGCCCTCACGGCCGTCTCCTGGGAGGCCTGGTGGTTCTTCCTGTTCCGCTTCCTGACCGGCTTCGGCATCGGCGGCGAGTACGCGGCGATCAACTCCGCGATCGACGAGCTGATTCCGGCGCGGTACCGCGGCCGGGTCGACCTGATCATCAACGGCAGCTTCTGGCTGGGCGCGGTGGGCGGCTCCCTGCTGTCGATCCTGGCGCTGAACACGGGCCTGCTCCCGAAGGACGTCGGCTGGCGCCTGACGTTCGCCCTAGGCGCGGTCCTCGCCCTGGTCATCCTCCTGGTACGGCGTCACGTCCCGGAGAGCCCCCGCTGGCTGCTGATCCACGGCAGGGACCGGGAGGCGGAGGAGATCGTCTCCGGGATCGAGCGCCAGGTCGAGCAGGAGAAGGGTGAGCGGCTGCCCGAGCCGCAGGGTGACGCGCTGGAGATCCACCAGCGCAAGAGCGTGACGTTCATGGAGATCGCCCGTACGGTCTTCGGCCGCTACCGCCGCCGGGCGGTGCTGGGCTTCTCCCTCTTCATCGGCCAGGCGTTCCTGTACAACGCGATCACCTTCGGCTTCGGCGCGATCCTGACCAAGTTCTTCGACGTGCCCTCGGACCACACGGGCTACTACTTCGCGGTGATCGCGGTCGGCAACTTCTGCGGCCCGCTGCTGCTGGGCCGTCTCTTCGACACGGTGGGCCGCCGGGTGATGATCTCCTCGACGTATCTGCTGTCGGGTGTGCTGCTGTTCGGCACGGCGTGGCTGTTCGACCGGGGTGCACTGAGCGCGGGCACGCTGACGGCCTGCTGGTGCGCGGTGCTCTTCTTCGCCTCGGCGGGAGCCTCCAGCGCGTACCTGACGGTCTCCGAGATCTTCCCGATGGAGACGCGTGCGATGTCCATCGCCTTCTTCTACGCCCTCGGCACGGCGGCCGGCGGCATCAGCGGCCCGCTGCTGTTCGCCGACCTCACGGGCACGGGGAAGGTCGGCGACACGGTCCTGGCGTTCTCGATCGGCGCGGCCCTGATGTGCGTGGCGGGCCTGGTCGCGGCCGCCTTGGCCGTGCGGGCCGAACGCCGCTCCCTGGAGGACATCGCCCGCCCGCTGTCGGCGGTGGCGGCACGGGCCAGGGCGGGGCAGGGCACGCCGGGTGCGCAGGGGCCGTCGGCACCGCCGGCACCGAGCACGCCGTAACGGCGGGGATCGGGTGCGGTCGGGCGCTTCAGGCTCCTGTCGTGGATCCCGGCCGCACGATCATCAGGACGGTCACGGTGGCCCACAGCAGGTTGAAGACGCCGGTGACCATGGCGAGCCGCGCGGGGTTCGGGCCCCGGCCCTCCACCAGTGCGCCCTGGGCGGGCAGCACCAGCGCGGCGAGGACGAGCGCCGCGAGGGCGGTGAGCACGATGGACGCGATCAGCCAGCCGCTCCCGAGCACGCCCATCTCACTCGCGGTGGCGAACCCGAAGACCGGGACGACGACGCCGACGAGGGCGTAGACCCGGCAGATCCGGTGCAGCAGGTTCAGGGTGCCGGTGGCGCCGGGTTCGCCGGGCGCGGCGAGGGCCCGGCGCGCGACGGGCGGGAACATGCCGGCGGCGACGGTCACGGGCCCTACGGCGACGATGGCGGCGAGGACGTGGACGGCGAGGAGGAACTTGGTCACGCGGTGACGGTAGGGGCCGGGCGGATCCGGCAGAAGTGGCGGGACTGCCAGGCGCCGACGGATTCCCGCCAGAGGCACGGGCGACGGTCTCGCTGCCACGCACCTGACGGGAGGCTGTTGGCCGCAATCCGTCGTAGGTCTAAGATCCCGCCATGCACACGGTGGCCGTACTGGCGCTGGACGGCGTCATCCCCTTCGACCTCTCCGCCCCGATCGACACCTTCGGCTGGGCGCGGCTGCCCGACGGCCGGGAGCCGTACCGGGTGCGGGTGTGTTCGGTGCGGGAGGAGGTGAGCGCGGGCGCGTTCACGGTGCGGGCGCCGTACGGCCTCGAGGCGCTGGCCGAGGCGGACACGATCATCCTGCCGGGCGTGGTGGAACCACCGCGGGAGCTGCCGCCGGGCGTGGCGGAGGCACTGCGGGCGGCGGCGGCGAACGGCACCCGCATCGCCTCGATCTGCGTGGGCGCCTTCCTCTTCGCGGCCACGGGCCTGCTGGACGGCCTGCGCGCGACGACGCACTGGCGGGCGGCGGGGGACCTGACGGCGAGGTACCCGAAGGTGACGGTGGACCCGAACGTCCTGTACGTCGACAACGGCCAGTTCCTGACGTCGGCGGGCGCCGCGGCGGCTCTGGACATGTGCCTGCACATGATCCGCCGGGACTTCGGCTCGGCGGTGGCGGCGCACGCGGCGCGCATGTCCGTCATGCCGCTGGAACGGGAGGGCGGCCAGGCCCAGTTCATCGTCCACGACCTGCCTCCGACGCCCTCGGGCGCCACGCTGGAGCCCCTGTTGCACTGGCTGGAGGACCACTGCGACCGCGACATGACGGTGGACGAGGTCGCGGCCCGGGCCGGCATGAGCACCCGCACCCTCAACCGCCGCTTCCGCGAACAGACCGGCACGACGCCGCTGCAGTGGCTGCACCGGGCACGGGTACGGCGGGCCCAACACCTGCTGGAGACGACGGCGTACCCCGTCGAGCGCATCGCGACCCAGACCGGCTTCGGCTCACCGACCGCCTTCCGGGAGCGCTTCCGAAGGGTGGTGGGCACGAGTCCGCAGGCTTATCGGAGGGCTTTTCGGCGAGGTGACGGAAGCGGCGCACGCGTTGCCGCCGGAGCGGGCGCGCAGGACGCCCCCGCCTTCCGCTGACTTTCGGGTACGGCCGGCGCTGCGCCGGCCGTACCCGCGGGGTCGTGGAGCCGCACCGGTGCGGGTCGAGGTTCCCTCAAGCGGCGTCGAGGGCCTCGCAGCCGGTTTTCGGCCGCCGACTCAGGCAACTGAGGACCGAGCGGGGACTGACCCTCGCCGCCCTCGCAGGCGAAGGCATGTCGACCGGCCACCTGTCACGGCTCGAGTCCGGCGCGCGGCAGCCCACCGAGCGGGCCGTGGCACACCTGGCCGCCCAGCTGGGCAGCTCCAGGCTCTTCGACGAAGTGACGTCCCGTCAGGAGCGGGTGAGGCTCGCCATGTTGCACCACAGGGTGCTGCTCATGGAGGGCAAGCGCGAGGAGGCCATCACCGGCCTGCGCGGCCTCGCCGAGCAGGCCCAGGCCGGCGGCAATGGACCTCGCCGCGGAGATCTGGCGGGTGGTCGCCGAATCCCTGACCCAGTGAGGCCCTGCGAGGGTCACGGGGCCCGACCGCTGCCCGGCTGTCGGCCTGGGGGTTCGCCGAGCGGATTCAGCCCGACCCGCCACCGGAAGGTGCCGCCCTGCGCCGGAGTCGGCCCGGTCGGCGTCGGGCGAAGCGCCGGTGCCGGGGGTGGCCCGGGCGGTCGGTGACGGCCGGAGTGCCGGCGTCGGGGGTCAGCCCCGGCGGTCGGCGACGGCCCAGGAGGCGAGGGCGACTGCGCCGGCGACACCGAGGACGGACGGCCAGGCCCCGACCTTCTTGGCGAGCGGGTGGGACGCGGCGAAGGCAGCGACGTACGCGGCGCTCAGCGCGCCCGCGGCCTTCCCGCCGGCCTGCTTGCGCCACTGCTGGACGGCGGCGGCCCCGGCGACGCCCAGCACGGCCCCACCCAGCTGCCGCTTCTTGGTCCAACGGGCGACGCCGTACCCGCCGACGAGTCCGGTGGCGGCGACAACTGCACTGGGAACCCTGGCCACGACTGCCTCCTCTTTCACAGCTCTTTCCATTTGTCTACGGCCGAGGCTAACGCGCGGCCGGCGGACTCGCCTTAGCTGAGTCAGCCCTTGTCAACTTTCCGGCGGCGGGCTATATAAGAAGGCGTAGGGCATCGCATTCCAGCACCTGAGGAGAGGAGTGACCTGTGATGCTCATGCGCACGGACCCCTTCCGTGAGTTCGACCGCCTCACGCAACAGCTCTTCGGAGACACCGCGCGCCCGGCCGCGATGCCGATGGACGCCTACCGCGCAGGGGACGACTTCCTGGTCCACTTCGACCTGCCCGGCATCGACCCCGAAACGATCGAGCTGGACGTCGAGCGCAACGTCCTCAACGTCCGCGCCGAGCGCCGGAACCCGGCCCCCGACGATGCGGAGATCCTCGTGGCGGAGCGACCCACGGGCACCTTCACCCGTCAGCTGTTCCTCGGCGACACCCTCGACACGGACCGCATCGACGCGTCGTACGAGGCCGGCGTCCTGACCCTGCGCATCCCGGTGGCCGAACAGGCCAAGCCGCGGCGCATCCAGATCGCGGGCGGCGACGCCGGCCGCAAGCAGCTCAGTACCTGACGCCCCCCTGCCGGCCGGCTGGGGAAGCGCGCGTCCCGGGCGCCGGGCGGGCCCGGGACGCGACCGCCTCGCAACGGCAGGACCACATCCCTCCATTGCCGCGTATACGACACATTGCCCGAACTCCCTCTCATAGGCACCGCATTACGGGGTACCGGGATGCCGGTCCCTCGACGCGTCGAAGTGCCCGACGTGCCGAAGTGCCGAAATGAAGCGCCCCGGAGGAGGAGCCACCCCTGTGACTGTGACGACCCCGCACCCGAGAACGACCATCCCCACGCCGCCCCCTCTGGCCCGTGACACCGACACCGCTCGCTGGGCCGAACTGACCGAGGCGGTACGCGAGGAGGGCCAGTACCCGACGAGGGCGGAGGCGGAACGCGTGACCCGCGTCGTCCTCTCGGCCCTCGGCGGCCACGTGACCGGCGACGAACGCGTAGCCCTGGCCCAGGCCCTCCCCCGAGAGGCGGCCCGAGTGATCGCCTCCCAGATCCCGGCCACCCACCCCCTGACCGCGAGGGAGTTCGTGGAGTCGGTGGCCACCCGCATCGAGGGCTCGACGCCCGCCACGGCCCGCTGGGACGTCAGCTCGGTCCTCAGCGTGCTGGCGGACTGGGCGGGCGCACCCCTGACCACCCGCCTCCTCACCCAACTCCCCACGGGCTACGCCCTCCTCTTCGGCCGGGCGGACCTGGCCGCGACGACGTGAGGCATCCGACCGCGGGCGCCGCCTCGTTCGCATGTCCTCCCGAATTCAGAGCGAGGGTGTCAGTTCCTGTTCGGCCCAGACGATCTTGCCGCTGGTCGTGTAGCGGGTGCCTCGTCGGTGGGACAGCTGTGCGACGAGGAACAGTCCTCGACCGCCCTCGTCGGTGAGCCGGGCATGGCGCAGGCGCGGGACGGTGTCGTTGGCGTCGGAGACCTCGCAGACCAGCACGTGGTGGCGGATCAGACGCAAGGTGATCGGGCCGCTGCCGTACCGGACGGCGTTGGTGACCAGTTCGCTGACGATCAGTTCGGTGGTGGGCGCCAGGTGTGCCAGCCCCCACTCGGCCAGCCGGCCGGCGGCCGACGCGCGGGCGTGCCCGACGACGGCCGGATCAGGCGGCAACTCCCACACGGCGACCTGGGTCGGGCTGAGGGCGCGGGTCCGGGCCAGGAGCAGCGTCGCGTCGTCGGACGGTGCCCGGGCCGGCACGGTGTCGACCACGGCCGAGCAGAGCTCTTCCAGGGGGCGGTCCGGCTGTGCCAGCGCCGCGCCCAGGCGCTGCATCCCCGCCTCGATGTCCCCGTCCCTCGTCTCGATCAGTCCGTCGGTGTAGAAGGCGAGGACGCAGCCCTCGGGCAGGTCCAACTCCACGGCCTCGAATGAGGCCGCCATGCCGATGCCGAGCGGCAGGCCGGGGGGCAGGTCGGGGAAGGCGACCCGGCCGTCGGGCGAGATGATCGCGGGCGGGGGATGCCCGGCCCGTGCCATCGCGCAGTGCCGGCTGACCGGGTCGTAGACGGCGTACAGGCATGTGGCACCCATGACCGCGACGGACCCCTCCGTGGCTTCGAGGTCTTCCTCGGCGAGGCGGGAGATCGTGTCGTCGAGCTGGTCCAGCAGTTCCTCGGGAGGCAGGTCCATGGCCGCGAGCGTGTGCACCGCCGTGCGGAGCCTGCCCATGGTCGCCGCGGCGTTGATGCCGTGTCCGACCACGTCGCCCACGACCAGTGCCACCCGGGCGCCGGACAGTGGGATGACGTCGAACCAGTCACCTCCCACGCCGTCCTCCGTGTCCGCGGGGAGGTAGCGGGACGCCACCTCGACGGCGGCCCCGCCGGTGAGGCGGCGCGGCAGCAGGTTCCGCTGCAACGCGAAGGCCGCGGCGCGTTCGCGCACGTACCGGCGGGCGTTGTCCAGGGACAGCGCGGCACGGGCGACGAGCTCCTCGGCGAAGAGCAGATCGTCCGCTTCGAACGGCGCGGGATCGGCGGTGCGGACGAAGACCGCCACCCCCAGCACCGCCCCGCGCGCGTGAATCGGCACGATCATCAAGGAATGCATCCCGTGCCGGCGGATCTTCTCCGCCCGGCCCGGGTCCTGGTCGAGCCATGTGCCGGGAGAGGTGTCCAGCACCGGCTCCAGGTGTGCTCTGCCGGAGGTCAGGACATCGGTGAAGGGCGAGGGCGCGGGGACGAAGACCGGCTCACCGCGGGGCCAGAGGGACTCCGGCGCCCCTTCGTGGATCGACGCCACCCCCGCTCGGCGGAAGACCGGTATGCGGCCGCTCATCGCGCCGAGCCGGGCGAGCGACTCCTCGCCCAGCGGTACCGACTCCGCCAGGTCGACGGTGACGTAGTCCGCGAAGCGCGGCACGGCGAAGTCGGCGAGTTCCTGCCCGGTCCGCATCACGTCCAGGGTGCTGCCGATCCGCGTGCCGGCCTCGCTGAGAATGGCGAGCCGCTCACGCGCCCGCTCGCGGTCCGTCACGTCGACGACCATGGCGCACACGCCCAGCGCGCGGCCTTCCCTGTCGTCGAGGCGGAAGAAGGAGACCGAGAACGCGAGCTCCCGCCTCGGCGCCGCCGGCAGGCTCAGCCGGTATTCGTGGTCGACCCTCGGCGTGCCGCTTTCCAGGACCCGCCGCATCACCGCCTCGGCCGCTTCGGCGTCGTACCCCGGCAGCACCTCCGTGAGGCGTCGGCCCAGCCGCTGCTCGCGAGGGATGCCGTCCTGGAGCGCCAGGGCGTCGTTCACCCAGGTGCAGCGCAACTCCGGGTCCCGGACGGCGATGCCGACCGGCGCACTGGACAGGAGAGAGTCCAGCCCCAGTCCGTTCACCGGAGAGGAGGAGATGTCGGCCATGCCGGTCGCGGAGACGAGCCAGCGGGTCCCCCCACCCTGCCCCGCCAGCGGGGCGACCCGCAGATTCACCTCCAGTCGGCCGCCGTCGCGGTGGCGAAGACAGACCAGGCCGGACCAGCCGCCCTCGATACGGCACCGCTCCGCGTACGCCGGTGCCTTCGCGCTCTCCTCAGGTGCCGCCAGCACCTCCAGGGCGGAGCGGCCGATCACGTCGGCGGTGGAGAAGCCGGTGAGTCCCTGAGCAGCCTGCGTCCAGCCGACCACCGTCCCTCTCCCGTCGAGCACCGCGACGGCAGAGCCGATCATCCGCCCGGCGGACCGCCCCGCCTCCCGCACGGCCATGGGAACCATCTGGTCACCTGTGGGCATCGCGGTCATCCCTTCTGCCGGGTGTTTCCTCGGGCGACGGGCTCCGGCTCACCCGTATCGGCGAGGCGATCGAGCCACTCGGCCAGCAACGCCCGCTCGGATCGCGTCAGGGCCGTGGTGCCGCTCTCGCGCAAGGCTTCGCGCAGCGCCGCGGCCCGGCTCGCGACGCCCACCGACGCCCCGGGCTCGTCGTCACCCACGGTCGTGATCGTTCGCAGTACGTGTTCACGGGCGACCGTCGGCAGCTCGGGATCCCGCTCGGACGGTGGGGTCGAGATCAGTGACAGCACGACGCCGACCCCGTTGGCGTGCATGAGCTGAGTCGCGCGCGCCACGCTCATGCGAAGGCGGCCGGCGGCGGCCACCCGTGCGATGTTCCGGCGCAGAATCGCGATGGTCTCCGGCCCCGCTGGAAAATCCCCCCGGTAACGCCCTTCGCCGTACATCAGTACGTAGCAACCCGGTCGGGAAAGGCCGAATCCCACGTGCAGGTCCCACGAGCGGCGCAGGTCGTCGACGGGGTCGCCGGTGTCCCCGAGCGCCTGCTTCTCGGCGAGGTACTGCTGGAACCCGAAGGCCGCGACCGCGTCGAGCAGCCCGTCCTTGTCTCCGAACAGGCGGTACAGCGTCGGCGGCTGCACCCCGGCCGCAGCGCTCACCGCCCGCGTCGAAACAGCCGCGCAACCCTCGCGCGTCAGCAGATCCGCTGCGGCCCGGAGGATCCGTTGCCGCGTCCGCACGGTTTGCGTCCGCATAATTGGCATATTACTGCTGTTATCGCTTTTTCTATATCATCGATATCGTTCGTCACTTTCGGCGACAGCACGCGTACCGCGCCCCCTGACCGCCGCCTGCAGTCGACCAGGCCTTTCCGCTGTGCATTGCATCGCGCGGAAGGTGCGACCTCGCCGATGAACCGTGGGAGCCCGGCCAAGGGCCGCTGTCGACGCCACAGGAGATACGGCGCCCACGCCAGCGCAGGGTCGCCGAACTGCCCGGCGTGCATACGAGCGCTCCCGGCCAAGGGCTCGAACGCAGCCGACCCAAGGGCCGATGCCGGTGATACGCCCACTTCCCGGGGGGTCCTACGGCGCAGTCGCCGCCGACGGCAGGCTCAACTCCCTCCCTCCCACCCCGCAGGGCACTTCAGCCTTGATGTCTTCTGTGCCGGTGAACAGCCGCTGCTGCCGGGGAATCGAGGTACACGACTCCGACACGCGTGCCTTACCGACGCTGGTCGACTCCACCGAGGATAGGAAGACAGGACGTGGCATGGCACTTGTCGCTGGCATCTCCGAGCGCTGGGGCGTCCAGCTTCTGCCTGAGCGCAAGGTCAGGTGGGTCGAACACGCAACCAGCTTGAGCACGCCGCACGGTCATGTCCAGAACGGGCATGTCTCGAGAGCCGAGAATGTCCTGAACCTCTGCAAAGGAGCACCGACCATGCTCCCTGACGAGTCGAGAGGCTGAGGATCGCAATGGCGGAGATGGTGGTGATCGATGCCATCGCCGACCTCCTCCACTGGCTTCGAAGGCATGATCTCGACGCGGATGAGGTTCTGGACCGAGTTCAGGTGCAGTTCGAGGCGGACGTCGAGGCTTTCGGTCCGCGGGGACCGGAGGCGGAGCGTGAGCGACCGCTCCGGTCCCCTGACCGAAGTCGGGCATGTCAGCGTGTCAGCAGCTTCGCGAAGAAGCCCAGATCAGGATCATCCGGAGTGCCCACGAGCAGAGCACGGTCGAGCAGGATGTTGTTGTGCTCGCAACTGGTCTCCGGGAGCATCACGCAGGCGTGACACGCCGCGAGGTTCGATCCGCCGGTGCCGGACGCTTCGGTCTCGACGCACAGTGGATCGGAGGAGCACCACTCGGCACGGTGGACGGCCGAACGGACCGTGCGATCGAGAATCTCCGGCTCGCCTTGGGCGACCAGTCCGCCCAGACTGCCTGCGGAGTCGCTCGTCGCCGTGTAGACGAGTACCCCGGCCATGTCGTCGGCGGCATACAGGCGCTCGCGCAGGGACGCGGCCGGGTAGCCCGCCTCCAGGCTCCACTCGTTGATGAGGACGTGGGCCAAGGTGTGCAGCAGCACCATGCGAGGGGTGGCGGGGGAGGGGGTGACGCGGCTCGGGTCTTCGGCCCGCTCCTCCAGTACCCGCTGGTGGGCGGTACGCATCCGTTCGATCCGGGCTGCCACCGCCGGAGCCCTCTCCCAGGCGTCCAGCCGGTCCTCGTCCAGGCGGAGGAAGACTCCCTCGCCCCGCACCTCCATGGCCGGGAGCCAGCGCAGGGGGTGTTCGGACAAGGGCATCTCCTTGGAGTCGGTCGTCGACTCGGCGTCGACGAGCCGGGTGAACGCCTTCAGGGCGCGCACCTCGCGGAGCCTCTTGACCAGCATCGGGCCGGTGACACCGAGTGGATCGAGCACGCTCTGGTCGCCCAACGGGGTCTCGCAGACGAACTGTTCGTCGCGGTTGTGCTCGCTCTCATCGTTGCCCGCGCGGAGACGCTCGTACTCCTTGTTGCGAAGGGCGCGGTAGCGGTGGTCGAAGGTGGGGGCCGCCTCGCCGTCGGGGTCCTCTTCGCGCTCCGCTTCGAGCAGCGCCATCACCTCGTCCAGCGGCACGGGACACTTTCCCTTGAACACCCCTTTGAGATAGATCTCGACATGGTCGCGCTCGTCGTACTCACGAAGAGCGTCCCAGTGTTCCGCGAGTGGATCCGCGCGGCCGTCGCTCCACGGCGGGATGGAGAGCGCAGACTTCAGCACCGGTTGCCATACCGCGGAAGAACCGCGCTGCAACGTCCGCAGGAGAAGTCCGCACTCCTGAAGGGGGGCGGAGGCACCGAGCCATGGACGGGCGCCTCGGCACTTGAGGCCCAGGTCCTTGAGCGCGTTCCTGCGGAAGGAACCCTCCATCGAGACCTCGGGAGCCTGCCCACAGGTGCAGGAGACCAGGATGGAGCGGAGCGAGGAAGTGTGCCCGGACGTGCGCAGCTTGAGCTTTCCCCCGCACTGTGCCGTCGGCGAGCCACCGCGGTCTTTGGAGCGGTGTACCCACTGCCAGTACGGAAACTCGCCGAGGTGTCCGGCCTCGCACGCGACGACGAAACGGGAGGGGACCAAGTCGACCTCACACGTGCCGCAGACGCTTCTACCAGCGGGAGGGTTGAAATCGCGGTGCCGCTGCAGGTCGTTGCACTCGGGGCAGGAGTGCATCAACGGGAACCGTCGGACTCGGAGACCGTCCCTGCTCGTGTCGTCGGAAGCGGGCGGCAGCCGGAAGTAGTCGATGTCGAGCAGGCGGGCCAAGCGCCGTTCATGGATCCGAGGGGACTCGTCACGACTCCAGCTCTGCTCGGCCTCGTCGAGCCCCGAGACGATGAAGGACTCATGATCGACGGCGATCAGTGAGCCTACCCCGTAGGTGGTGATCGCCTGGGCACGACGGACCGCACCCCGCCGTGGAAGGTTGTGCGCGGGTGCGGCGCCGTTCGTACCGGTCCGGCGACGGCGGGCGGGAGGCGGGGTCATCGGGTTCCCTCCAAGAACAGGGCGGTCTCGGCGTCGACGTCACGCAGGCTCCACAACGTGGACCACGCGTCCACGTCCTCGGACTCGTCGTCGTACGCCTTCAGCAGCGAAGGAGTGCGACGGCCCCTCTGGGGTACGAACAGCAGGCTGCTGTGGATGTCGGCTTCCTCGCACCACCACTCGACGAACTCGTCGAAGGCCTGGGACACGGCGTCTCTCTCGTCCGGGGTGACCGCCTCGACGCGTTCCAGGAGGATCGACTTGATGCGGCCGCGAAGCACGTCTTCATAGGACTCGACCTGGCCGGCGCCCTCGTTGGGGCGGGCGGCGGGGATCATGATGCGGGCGAGGGCCACGATCACCGCGTGCAGGCCCCGGTCACGGGCGCGGGCGGAGAACGGGGTGACGGACGTGGACTCGACCTCGCGGTACAGGGCCGAGTGGAAATGCTGGAAGCTCTCGTAGTGGGAACGATCCCGGGATCGCGTCGAGTTGAGCATGACCGCGACCAGACCGGGGTGCGCGCGGCCGACCCGGCTGGTGGCCTGGATGTACTCGGCGGTCGTCTGCGGTTGGCCCATCACGGCCATGAGACCGAGACGGTCCACGTCCACGCCGACCGCGATCATGTTGGTGGCCAGGAGGATGTCCACGGCGTCGTGGTCGGGCCACCGCTTTTCGATGCCCTTGAGGCGGGTGGGGATCTCACTGGCGTCGATACGGCTCGTCAGCTCCGAGTAGTTGCCGACCGAGCGGACCTCCGCCCCCTCGCGCGCAGCCAGCAGCTCCAGATAGGCCACCACGTCGTCATGGACCTGGAGTTCGGCCGCCGACAGCAGTCGGAGGCTGTTGAAGTAGCCGACAAGACTCCAGTACGCGTCGCGGACCTCGTCCTCGGTCTTCGCCTGCTTGGCCCGGTGCAGCAGGGTGGCGTACGTACGGATCAACAGGGTGGACTGGCTGGTGCCGGGGGCCAGGAGGCCGACGTAGCGTCGGCTCGCCTTATCCTCGCGCGGTGTCTCCACGGCGAACCACGAGTCGCGGGCATCCAGGCCGGCGGGCGGGAACTGCCGTACTTTGCGGGCGAATAGGTGGCGTCCCTGGTCGGCGGCGCGACGGATGGTCGCGGTGGAGGCGATCACCTTGGGACGGTCGGCCAGGGCATCCACGGCGGTTTCGTAGAGGCCGGTGAGAGTTCCCAGTGGTCCGGAGATCAGGTGCAGTTCGTCCTGGACGATCAGCTCCGGGGGAGGGGTGCCATCGGCCGGATCGTCGAGGTTGAAGAGTGCGGAGGTGGCCGGCCGCCACGGCATCGACGCGAACTTGTCCACGGTCGCGATCACCAGGGTCGGTCGTGCGTCGTACACCGACTCGTCGATCAGGTGGACTGGCAGGCCGTCGGCGAAGTCGCATCCCCCGCCCGGGCATCGGACGTACATCCGCTTGGCGTCCTCGTCGACTTCGTAGTTCCGTGCGTCGAGGCGGGTCCCGCACCAGGGGCAGGCATGCAACTGGACGGGATTCTCGGTCGCGAGGCGCTTGTCGAGGTTCCTCTGCAGTTCGTCGAGCTTCAGGCCGGCGGCGGCCAGCGTGTTGGGGGTGGCAGAACGCCCCACCCACATGCCGACGGAGAACTCCTCATGGCCCAGCTCGGGTGTCCGGCGTCGCATGTGCTCCATGGCGCAGAGCAGAATCGCCGCTCGCTCGAACTGCTGGAGGGTGAGCAGTCGCAGGGTGTAGCGCATGAGGACGGTGACCCCGCCGCCGTCCGCTCCCTTGCGGATGCGACGCAGGAAAGACGTGAGGGCGATCAATCCGAGGTACGCCTCCGTCTTGCCACCACCGGTGGGAAACCACAGCAGGTCGGACACCCGCCGATCGTCGTGCGCAGGGTCGTCGATGCCGGCCAGGCAGAGCAGCAGGAACGCGATCTGGAACGGGCGCCAGCGGCCGGCGGCCGGGACAGGGGCGCCCACCCGGCCGTCCTTCACCCACTTGCTACGGGCGCGCTGGTCCGCCATGGCGCAGTTCGCGAGGCGGAACGCATGCATGAGGTCGTGCTTGGTCCGCAGCAGCTCGATGCCTTCACGGATACGGCCGAGTGCCTCGCGGCAGGCGCTCACCTGGTCGCGGGCGGGCTTCTCGTGGATGGTGCCCGTCAGAGCGTCCGCCTCGGCCGACTTACGGTCGATCCAGTGTTCGTATCCGGTGGCCAGCCCTTCCAGAGCGGCCAGGACATCGGCATCGGACTGCTCGGCCAGCCCCAGCATCGAGAGGGCGGAGCTGTCGATCTCCGGGTTGGACTCGGTCAGCAGCACCTCCACCGTGGGCACGAACTGGCTTCGCACCTCGGGGACGGCGGGCGTTTCGGTCTCGGTCATACCGATCGGCTGGGGAGTCCAGTCCCACTCGGCGGCGCAACCGTGGCCGACCGCGAAGGTCGGGGCGTGGCGGTGCAGCAACCGACTCGTGGCGATCTCCGGGTCATGGGCGGCGGCCGGGGCCGGACGCTCGACGAAGGCGGTGGAGCCGTCGGCGGCCCGGACCGTCAGACCGCACTGGAACAAAGAGAAGGCGTCCTGAAGATCCCGCTCGCCGACTTTCTGCGTATTGATCAGTGTGACCGTGATCGTGACCGTGTTGTTGACCGGGTCGACGGGCCGGACGTTGACATGCAACGCGGCCTCCGGGGTGAGCTCGATCGACTTCTTCGGATCCGGTCGGGTCACGTCGATGTGCTGGTCAGGGAAGTCGAGTTCCCTGCGCCGCCACTGCTCCCGCTGGTCGGCGGTGGTGCGGGCCTCGGCGCGGCGTGCCGGAACGGGCTTGCCGTCGGCATCGGTGGGTTCGTAGACGGCCGCGCGGGCGGAGACCACGATCATCCTGCTTATGGTCGGGCGGACCGCGAAGGTGAGACCCATCGAGGAAGGACGCCTGTCTCCCGAAGCGCCGACCTCCTGCGCGGTACCGGACTCCTCGACGTCTTCCCGGCTGAGCAGAGGGGCGGCGTCCAGGCCTTCCTGCTCGGCTGCGTCCTCCTCCGTCCGTTCCTTCGCGGCCCTGTCCGCGGCACGCGGGTACAACACACCGGTCAGGTATCGGTCGATCGGCGCGTCCTGGGTGAGTACCTCGTCCCGATCGTCCGGCACGGCGTCCTCGGCGGGGCCGAGGAGTTCACGACGGAGCCCCACCAGGAGTTCCTCGTCCCGGACCCGATAGTGCTCGGAGTGGGGACCTGCCACCTGCGTCATGCGCGCTGCTCCTCGTGGTCGTCGGCTCTCCGGTACCGGCCGATGCCGGTGATCCGCGGGGCGATCCACACACCTCGCTCACCGAGTCCGGCGTTCGTGCCCGCTGATGTGCTGCCCGTCACGGTCTCCAGGGTGTCGATCCGCAGGCCCTGGATCTCGTCGGGCCACCAAGGGTCCCAGGTACGGTTGACCTTCTGTACCTGGAAAAGATCCTCGCGGAACCGCTGCGAGGCCTCTCCGATCTCCTTGCCGTCGTGCATCAGGGCGTACGGCGGGCTCTCGGCCTCGCCCATCGGCAGGTCGTGGCGCTTGCGCAGCAGCACCTCCTGGCCGGGGCGCACCTGTTCCAGGAGATACGCCTGGGTTGCGACGGGGTCGCTCTGACGGCCGGGCGGGTCGTCCCGGCACACGTCGCCCGCCTCGGCCACGATCCCGTACCTGTCGTACGACCGCCACGACCCGAGATAGCGACGGCCACGGCGCTGACTCCCCGCCCGCTTGAAGTGCGGCAGTTCGGGAGGGGCCACGTGGTACAGGTCCTGGCGGGCACGCGTCATGGCCACATACAGGGAGCGGACTTCGGCCGGAACGTCCAACTCATCCTGGTATTGCTTGTGGAGCTTGGCGAGGGTCGGTGGCGTCAGTACGATCACCCGGTCGAACTCCAGGCCCTTGGCTCGGTGTACCGTCGAGACGACGATGCGGGCGTTCTCCGGGTCCGCCGCCTCGTCCGGGAACCTGCCGTCGGCGACCGCGCGGCGCAGCCGGCCCAGGTCGAGTACTCCGCGCCCCGCACCACGCGCGACCCTACGGAGCACCGTCCACAGGGCGGCGGCGTCAGGTTCGTAGGGAAGAGGGATTTCCGAGAGGAGCGTACGGAACCGGTCCTCGGTGAGGCCGGTCGCCTCCGTGCGACGCAGCAGCTCGGCCACCCAGTACGGCACCGGACGCTCCTCCAGCGGGCGCCGCAGCCGGTGGTCGATGCCGTGCGCGTGCAGCAGGCCGGAGATCACGAGGGCCTGCTGGTTGTCACGGGTGAGGACGGCGCAGGTGTCGGAGAGGTCACGCAGGCCGTCCAGGGTGAACTCGTCGTCGAGGTCGCCCATGCCGTTCGCCGGAGCCAGGAGGAGATCACGCAGTTCGTCGTAGAGCCTTCCGGCCTCGTCCGGGTCGGTGACCTGCTGGAGAAGGGGGCCGTGCGCCAGTGCGATCCGGGCCTCGGCGGTGGTGGCCCGGAAGTTCCGCGTGAGATGCAGCTCCACCAGGTCGTCGGGGTAGGAGCAGCGCAGCCAGTCGAAGAACCGACCGGTCTCGTCGGCGCGTTCGCCCAGGTCCTCGATCTGGAAGCCGTACACCGACTGGGCGACGTCTCCGACGACGGTGAACCCGCAGCTGTCCTGGTACCGGTCGAGAAGCGTCTCCACCAGCTCACGGCGACCGCCCAACAGGTCCTGCACCTCGTCGATCACGACATGAGCCGGTGGCACCGCGTCGCCGACCTCCAGCGCGCCCTTCTCGATCGCGCAGGTCGCGGCGGCGATCCGCTCGTCGAAGCCGACCGCACCCCACTCGCCGTCCGGATGCGCCTGAAGGAGCACCTCGTAGGCCCACGCGTCGAACGTACGGGCGCGTACTCGGTGGGCTCGTTCGCCGTGCCGGGAGATTCGTTCGCGCAGTTCCCGGGCCGCCGCTCGGGAGAAAGTCAGCACCAGGATCTCGGCCGCCTCCAGCGCCTGTTCAGGGTCCTCGTGGCCGCACAGTGCGTCGAGCCGGCGCACCAGGGTGTGCGTCTTGCCCGCTCCGGCGCCGGCGGTGACCAGGACGCGCGCGTCCCAGGGCTGTACGACGACGGCCAGTTGCTCGTCGGTGAGCGGAGGGCTGTCCTGGTAGACGTCGGTCACTTCCGGCTCCAGAGATGCTCGAACTGGGTGAAGGCGAGGTGGGTGTCGAAGTTGGCGATGTTGTCGCTGACGTTGAGGATCAGACAGCTTTCCTTGCCGCCGTTCAGCGGTCCGCGCAGTCCGCGACCGATCATCTGCTGGTACACGTTGGTGCTGTAGACCGGCCGGGCCACGACGACGACACGAGTGGCGGGTGCGTCGAATCCCTGGGTGAGCACACCGTAGTTGGTGAGGACTCGGATGCGTCCGTTTCGGAAGTTCTCGATGCGGTTGCGGCGGTCTTGCGTGCTGGTCGTCGAGTCCACGGCAGCGGACGGGACACCCCGGTCGTTGAGCATGGCGGCCAGGTATTTGGCGTGGTCGACGGAGGTGGCGAACAGCAACGTCGGCCAGTCGTCGCGTAGTTCGGCCACCGAGTCGACGATGCGCCGACTGCGTTCGTGGTCGTCGGCGAGTCGTTGTTCGGCGGAGCGAGAGAGCACGGCCATGCGGTCGGCGTGTGTCTTCTCGTCCCGTGTGAGTTCGATGCGGCCGCCCTCAAGGGTGCGGTGCTCGACCTGGGCGAGCATGCCCCAGTCCTGGAGATCGCGATACGGGTCGCCCGACGGGAAGACTCCTTGGTCGAGTCGCCGGTTGCCGAAGCGGCTGACCAGACGGCGGGTCTCCTCTTCGTTGGCGCTGCGGAACGGGGTGGCGGTCAGACCCAGGAGATGCCGGCCGGTCTCGTACTGAGTGAGCCCCAATTGGCCCAGGATCTCGGTGTACCGCTTGGAGATGGCGGTGTGTGCCTCGTCCACGATCACCAGTGCGGCTTGGCGCAGCCAGGTGTACTGGTCGGTGCCCAGGCACCGTTCCAGCTTGGCGTCGGTGGCGACCACCAGGTGCGGGTGATCGACGACGTTCCCGACCTCGCTGGTGCTCCACAGCCGGCTGATGGTGAGCGGGCGTTCGGCGCCCACCTTGCTCCAGACGAACTTCCAGCTCTGTACGGCCTGTTCGCACAGCTCTTCGGTCTGCGCTATCCACAGCAGCGGACCCTTGAGGTCTCCGACCCGCTTCACCCAACGGATCACGGCCTCGGCGGTGACACGGGTCTTGCCGGCGCCGGTCGGTAGGGACAGCATGCCGCGCTGGGGAGCGAGCCGATCAAGCATCGTGGAGATGTTCCGGACCAGGTCTTCCTGGTAATCGTGGAGGCGAGGGAAGTCCCGAGGGCCCTCCACGGTCTCGAACGGAGGCAGGGACGGGGTCCTCGAACCGGCGAACGAGACGGGCAGCTTCATCTCCGACACGAACGCGATGGCCGCCGGCGAACCCCCGTACGCCACAGGCGCATTGGGAAAGCGTGCCTGGATGTCCCGAGCGTGCTGCTGGAGCACACCGTCACCGTGTGCGTTGAACGCCATCTGCGCGATCCGGCGCCCGGACGGCTCGACGCCGTCGGTCGCCTGCATCTCGGCCTCCATCAGTCCCTCGGGGAGACCGGCCCGGAGCGCGTCGGCACCGATCAGCAGTTCGATCTTGGCCACCACGTTCGTGGCCTCGCGCACCGCCTTCTGCGCTGCCTTCAGCTCGCTGTCACGAGCCATGCGGTCCTGGTGCTCCAGGACCGTGCGGCAACCGGCGGCGCCGAGACCGAGGCCGAGTTCGCGGTCGATGAGACGCAGCATCGGCTCGGGCTCCAGCGGCACGCGGACCTTGACGGTGCCGTCCTGGCGCACGGCGTCCAGAGGGGAGGCATGCGTGCCGTGGGGTGTACGGATGACCTCCTCCAGCTCGCTGCACCGTTGCACCATGCTGTTCCGGTGCCCGCTGTTCAGGCGCTGTCGCAGGGCAGGGAACAGCTCGACGAGAGGGACGGGGTCACCCTCCGGTTCCTCACGGGTCTCCCGGCTGATCACATCGGCATAGCGGAGCATCCCCCACTTCTCGATCATCAGTTCGGCATCCTCGGCGGTCGGTACGAGGAGTGCGGGGAGCTGTTCGGCGCGGAGCGCCCGGTACTGAGCGGCTCCGACGGCGATCGTGATCTCGCCGTCGGGACGGGTTCCCCAGTCGTCGCCGATCCGGCACCGCGTCAGGGAGCCCTCGGGGAAGTCCGCGCCGAACCGGGTCAGCATCACGTAGGTGGCGCCGACGAAGGAGTCGTCCTCGCTACGGGTCACCTCGTCGAGGAGCGCGTCCCAGCGGTCGGCGGGAACCTCGTCCACGGTGGTCGGGAGCCGCAGCCTGCGAGCCTTCTCAGGGGAGAGGTCGGCTACCGGCAACACGTCCCGGTAGCCGGCGAGCTGGGGGCCGACGGCCTCCCTCAGAGGCTTGATCCCCTGCGAGGTGTTGACTGAGCCGAACTTCCTCAGCATCCAACGGATCGGCGAGGCCACTGCCTGGCGGGTACTGGTCTGCGCGCCGATCTGAAGCGTCCAGTTGTCCACGACGGCGTCGTCGGGCAACACCTTCAGAAAGGCCGCTCGGGACTCTTCGGAGAGGGCGCGGAAGAGGTGGAGCGGACCACCGATCGCCGCGCCCTCGACCTTCATTCGGTTCAGCGTGGGGCGCGGGGCGCGACTGTCCAGACCGCGGAGATAGGCGGCATGGACGGCTTCGCGGTACTCCTCGAACCACTCTTCGCCCGCCTGGGGCTGCACCCCACCGGACGGTCGTTCCCGCAGACCGACCTGGGAGAAGAACGGGGTGTCGTCGGAGTGGAACGCCATGTCGACGGCGATGCTCGGGTCCCGCTTCGCATCGACGACGACACCTGGCAGCATGCAGTCCTCGACCGGCCGGAATCGCCCATCGGAGGTCCGTACCCGAAGCGTCGAGCGCGGAACGGACACCCGCTCCAGGACCTTGTGGGCCATCCGACGGACACCCGCCTGACGGAACAACTCCCAAAAGCGCTCCCAGTCCGAGTCGCTGTAGTGGTCGAAGCCCTGATCCAGGACGCTGACGAACCTGCCCTCGACATCGGCCTCGCGGATGCCCAGGGTGTTGAGGGCATGAGCGAGCGACGGGTCCTGGGCAAGGTCGTCGACCACGTACACCAGGGCCTCACGCAGTCCTCCCTGGTCGGCGCGGCGGAACACCTTGCCTGGCACGGGGGCGACGAGACCGTGCTCCTCGGTGAGCACGATGTGTGCCTTGCGGGCCTCCTCGGCGTAGGGGGACCGAGCCTCGATCATGTTCGCGAGGATTCGCACGGCCACCGCCGACGCCTCGTGGGTCTCGCTTTCGACCAAGGCCTCCAGCCACTCGCGGACGTCGGTCCTCTCGTGCCCGGCCGCGCCGATGATGTGCTCGACCTTTCCGGAGCGCAGTGCGTCCGCCTCGACGCTCGGGTGCAGCCAGTTCGAGGGGCGCCCGGGGCACTGGTTCCACATCCGCAGCCAACTGGACAGTCTCTTCAGGTCCCTGTCGAGCCGCGGGTGGATCCGCAGTTCCGTGGGGACGCGCAGGACGCCGTCCTGGTCGGGCAGGGACGGCCGGTCCGCGGTGCGGGCCCAGATCTCCCGGGTCAGGAACTCGTCGGCCCAGCTGATCGATTCCTTGACACGGCCGGGCAGCAGGGGGAGGTAGGCGGCCGGGTCCTCGGCGGGCGCCAAGGCGGGAAGGGAGTCGACGACCAGCTGCGCCGCCACCCGGATCATCTCCTGGTTGAAGGGGGAGGAGTCGAGAAGGTTCTGCCTGTCCTCGTTGGTCTTCCAGGCTCCGTTGAGGATGCCGCTCAACGACACCTCGTACTTGGTCGGGAAGAAAGACCAGAACGTACCCCGGCCACGGGTCCGCGAATTGACGTACAAGCCGCTTTCCGGATCCTTCTCCAAGGCCGGAACACCCCATGAAAGGTCGAGTGAGAGCCGGCCGTGGAGTTCGCCGGCGTCCTCCCGGGCCGCCGGACCGGGTGTGTGGGTGGTGGTGAACACCCGCCAGCGGATGGTGTTGGTCCCCCCGTTCCTCTCCTCGGTCACGGTGTGCAGGTCGCCGGCCTGTCGGGTGGTCAGGGTCCGGCGGGCCGGTGGGAGATGACGACGGTCCTCAAGGACGACCTTCGCGACATGCGGGGAGAAGAGCTGGAAGCCCACGGGGAACTCGTCGCGCGGCTCGCCGTTTTCCTTGGCACGCCCGCCGTGCATGTCCAGCCCGAGCCGACGGTCCGCCTTCGGTAGCAAGGGCAGGCGCACGACGGTGGTTGCCCAGGTCAGCAGCTCGTGAAGGACAGGGTCGGCGGTGCGCTCGGCCTGCATGTCGAGAGGACGTGCCATCCGCAGCACGGGGGCGTCGAATTCCTGACCGTAACGAGCGGCCACACCGGGCACGTTTTTGATTTGCTCGAACGACCAGGCGCGGTCGAACCCGAAACTTCCGGTGCTGCTGAAGAATTCTGGAGCATCGGTCACCACGAGGACCGACTTAATGCCTACTCCGAACCTTCCGATCTGCCCGCCACGTTTCTTCGACGTACTCATTCGAAGAATGGTTTCCGCGCCCTCCGGAGTGACTGGATTACCTTCGTTCGCGCAGTAAAGGTGCGTCGTTGTAAGGACGACTTGGACTCTGCCTCCGGGCTCGTCGGCGATTTCGTCGGCGGCATTCTGGACAAGTTCAAAAAGCTGGCGATCGCCATATCCGCCCTGAGTGATGCGGCGCTCTCCATTGGCATGTTCGGCTACGAGTCCGGGGTCTACGGCGTAAGTTTGCAGGACGCGGGAAGACTGCTCAATGACGGTTTGAATAACCGGAGGGAACGAAGGTGACATTGTTCAGCACTCCTGACTGTCAAGCGGTCGGACGAAGGTGTGCCTGACGGGCTGGCTGTCGATTTCGTAACAGCCGGCCCGTGGGTGTGCGAGTGGTGCCCCAAGGGCTTGGCGAAGGTGTCCTGTAACTCTGTTTCTGCTGGTGAACGCGCGTTTAGGTGTGCTCCGAGGAGCTCACGGCTCGTCAGGTGACGTTGCAGTACGGTCAGACGGAGGGCGTGGTGTCGTCGGGGGGTTCCTGAAAGTATTGAGCCATGCAAGGAAATCTGTTGACAAATTCATCTGCGCATGGGTGACCCTTGAGAATGTCCGCTGCCGCCTTCATTTCCACCTCCCCAATTGCGATGTCAAGTTCGAGGTGGCTCCGGCCACGGTCTGAATCCAGGTCGTATCCGTAGTACTCATCCATTGAAAATACCCCTGTCGGTTTCGTTGTCGCAGGGGTGCGATGAAGCCCAAATGCCCCCCGTGGAAAATAGGTGTACGAAATCTCCGGACGAAATGTCCTCACTGGAAATCAGGGTGGCAGGTTGCAACCCCATGCAGCCAGTGCCTCTATTTTGATTGAAGAGGGGCTCGGGTCGAGGTTAGGACAGACCTGTGGCTTTTGGCTCTCGGTCGATTTTGGACAGAGTTCTGTCCTGCCGCCCGATCCCCCTCGAATTTGCATTCAGGTTCACCGGCGGGGCGAAACTTGTCGCCGTTCTTCATGCTATCGGGCGCCGATCCTGGCGGTCAACCCCTACCGTCCTCAACTCGGCTTTGCTGCTCGGGAGTTGGGGGCTTCCGTGGAAGATGGAGATGTAAACGTGGTTAAAGTCGGGCAACTCGACCCATCCGCTTGAGCGGTCGGAGGACCCGGGCTCGATCAACTGTTGGTTGACAGTGTTCTCGTCGTCAAATTAGCCTCCTGGTCTACGACATGCGAGCTGCACGCGGCTCCAGGGGAAGAGCAGGTGGCACGTGGAGACAGGTGAGGAGTTCGGGCCCTGGTTGGCCCGACAGCTCAAGCTCGCGGGGAAGACACAGGCTGAACTGGCCGACGAGCTCCAGCTGACTCGGGCCGCCGTGTCCGCGTGGATCACGGGCCGGTCGACGCCTCGCCCCACCGTGATGACGGACATCGCAAAGGCGCTCGGCACCGACGTCGGGACGGTTCATACCCGCACTACCGATACCCAGGCCGGCCTCCCGGTCACGTGGTATCACCGCCCCGGCTACCCCGACGGCGGCCGTGACCTGGGCAATGCCGCAGCCTTCGCATTCGACGCCGACGTGCAGGTTCTCGCCCGCGAGACTTGTCAGAACAGCCTCGACGAGCGACTGACGGAGAACGGCCGCCCGGTCCGGGTCCGTTACACCCTGCATGAGCTCACCGGTGAGGCCCTTGACTCCTTCCGTGAGGCGATCCTCTGGAACGATCTCTTCCCGCACTACTCCGCCGTCTCGGAGGCTGCCGGTAACCAGAAGGTCGGCCGGGTCGTGGACGCCGGTGTACGCGACATGTACGAGAAGGGCCGCTTGGTCCTGCTGCGTGTGGACGACTACAACGCTTCCGGGCTGATCGGCGACGACTACGCGGACGGCAAGTTCGCCGCGGTGGTCAGGCGTCAGCTGGAGAGCCTGAAGTCCGGCCCCGGCGCCGGTGGTTCGTACGGCCTGGGCAAGGCGACACTGTGGGCCACCAGCGCCCTCGGACTCGTGCTCATCAACTCCACTCTGTCCGTGCCTCACGAGGGACGTACCGAGCGAAGGGTCATCGGCCGTCTCGAACTGCCGTGGCGGGAAGTGGACGGCGAGCCGTACGCGGGCCCGGCCTGGTTCGGACGCCCAGATCCCGATTCGCCCGGTGCCATGGTCGCCCGTTCCTGGTGGGCGGACGAGGAGACCGTCGCACGCCTGTACCTGACCAGGGAGAGCGACGAACCCGGCACCTCCTTTCTCATCGTCGGCGCGCACGATGTCGCCAGCCTTGAGAGCGGGTCCGACGCGGACGACGAGTCCGGCGGTGTCGAGGACGGCGATGAGGACACGCGTGACATCCGCAAGATGCACGGTCGTCTGGTAGAGGCGCTGGGACGTGACTTCTGGGCCGCGATGACGGGCGGAGGCAGCAGGCTTCCCCTCCTTGAGGTCTCTGTCCGCGCCTTTCAGAACGGCAAGGAGGTCGTGCCGGAGAAGCAGGTGGATCCGTCCGTCGAGCAGCCCGCCCGGACTCGTGCCCTCAGGGCGCACTACGAGGGCACCACAGTGGACCGTCTCACCGAGGCCGGGCAGGTCGCGGCGCGAAACGTCCCGCTGAAGCTGCCGCTCTCCGGCGGCGCCCATGGGACGCTCGGTACGCACCAGGCGGTTCTTCTGGTCACCGAGGCCGAGGGGGACAGGGACGGAGACGGGGGGAAGAACCAGGTGCACTCGCTGCGCGGCAACCGTATGACCGTCAGGAGGGCCGGGGTTCAGAGACTGCCGCTCGGGACCAATCCCTTCCAGGCCGTTCTACTGGTGGGCGAGGCAGCCGGAGAAACTGCTCCCTTCGCGAAGGAGGCAGAGGAATTCCTGCGTGCGGCGGAACCGCCTGAGCATGACCGCTGGGGACAGACGGAGGAGCTCACTCTGCGCTGGTCCCCGTCCGCGTATCGGCGGATCAGCGCGCTGACGGCTGAGGTCAACAATGCGGTCAGGGAGCTTGTCGCACGGCCGAAGCGCACCAGTCACGAGGGCGGGGAGGCCGTGCGCAAGGCGTTGACCGTAAGAACGAGGCCTAAGGCCAAGGCCCCCGCCGGGCCGGTGGTTCCGGTGCTGGACACGCTCGACGCGACAGTCGGCGACGACGGGGAGTGGCGGATCACCGCCGAAGTGAGCATCCCGCGTGGCGACGAGATCGTCCCGATGGTGCCGGTCGCGCAACTGGATGTGCGGTCCGGAGGCCGTCCGAAGCTGGAGTGGGCGGAACTCGTCGCCGTCGAGGGTTGCGAGGTGGAGGACGGGACCCTGCGCTTCACTCCCGGCGTGCGTCGCGCGAAGTTCCAGGGATTTACCGATGTGAGCAGTCACCCGGTCAGGACCATGCTCACCCGCCTCGTCCTCGAACTCCGTGCCGGAAAGGGGGAGTGACGCGTGAAGATCTACCCGTACAAGCGGCTCAACCGGCCGGTCACACTGAGAGTGACCTCGGTCTCCCTCAAGCTCTCGGACGGCACCCGCGACCAACTGGAGACCACCGCGTACTCGACCCAGCAGCAGTCCGTCGCGCTCGGTATCGCCGGCCACACCGACTGGGTGAGCGCCACGATCGGCCTGTCGGCGACGCTGCCACCGGGGGCGAACGCGCCGGACGCGGCCTGGTCCGATCTGCGTGTCCTCGCCGTGCTGACCGACGGCGAGACCAATGTCCGCACTTCCGCGGATCTCACGCTTGACGCAGAGGGTGGACGGGACTGGTCGGGGGCGCTGGAGGTGCTCCGTGACGACCACTTGGGTCGAGCCTCCCTCGCCGTGTACGCCGTCGGGACGGTGGACGGAGTGCGCGGACGGTCGATCGCCGAGACCGAACGGAGCTGGATCGTCGACACGGTCTCCGACGAGCCGGTCCGTGGACTCCAACTGGACGTCCAGACGGCGTCGTTCAAGAGAAGCGCCCGAGAGTGGCTCCAGGCCTACGCCGACGCGCCCTGGATCGTGGATGCCTCGGCCAGAGTCCCCACGGTGTTCGTGAACACCGACGTCGAGGGTGTCATCGGGCTGCTGGACAGCAACGGCTCGGGAGTGGACAGCAAGGTACGTGACCTCCTGGTCGCGCAGATGGCCACCGACGTCTGGACCGCGGTGTTCCACGGTGCCATCGGCGATCTGGAGGTGGAACCCGGTGGGAGCCCGGTCTTCCCGACCGACTGGCAGGGCGAGGTGCTGCGGGAGATGCTCCCGGACGTCGTTCCCGGCGTACACGTCGAGGAGGCCCTACGGCAGGTGCACCGCCGGCGCACCGGCGAATCGGGCTGGGTCGAACTGCAGACCCGTATCCACTACGCGGCGGTCCGCCGTGCCGATGCCACCAAGGCGCTTGCCTATGTGATCCGCAGTTTGGAACAGATGAACCGCGAGAGTGAGACGTGATCACCCAACCGAACCACGTACCGGAGCGCCTGGCGCTGCTCGCCACCTCGGCCGTCGATCCGTTCCTCACCGAAGAGCTGCTCAGGGGCGAACAGGTCCATGGCGGCATCGACCTCGCCAAGGTCGTCGAGCCGCTTCCCGAGGACGACGCCAGATGGTGGGTCGAGCCGATCCGGAGCCTGGTGGAAGACGCCATGTTCGAGTTCCGGGAGGACCGAACCCGAGCCGACGCATGGCTCGCGCCAAGACTCCATGCCACGCTGCGGCTGACGCGACGAGAAGCGGCGGACAAGCGTCTGTGGAACCACCTCGGACTGGCGGTGGCTCCCGACTACGTGGTCTGGCGTCACCTTTCGGAACCGACGGCGAAGAAGCCGGAAAGGCGTGTCGCCGCGGAGCGCTTCCGTGGACCTGCCGACCGGCAGTGTTTCTCACGCCTGTGGTGGGCAGCGGAGCTGTTCAGGAACGGGGCGGACTACGAGCCGGTCGAGGCAGCCTGCGGAAACCAGGACCTCATCCACAGCGTTCTGAAGAAGGAGATGATCGACCACCGTCCCACCGCTCAGGCCATTGTCCGCCTGCTGAAAAGCGGACTGGTCACCACCGGGCGAGAGGTCGATGGCCTCAGCGTCGCGATCAACGCGGCCGGCGCGACCCTGATCTACGACATCCTCGCGCCTGATCGACCTCGCGACCCCGTACACCTGCGCGACTGGATCGCGGAAGCGGAATCAGCGCCACCGGTACAGCGATACGAACTCCCGAAGGGGCCCGACGAGGACCCTGTCCCTGAGGAGTCCGTGGCCACGCTCACCAGCTACTTCGCAGAGCTTTTTGAGACCGCGCCGGTCAGGGGTCGGAAGCCCGGGGATTGACCTGGCGCTGCGCGCGGGCTACTTGGTCGCCGCCTTCTTCCTCTTGCGTGGGCGCATGGAAGAAGGCGGCGGCACCTGGTCCTTAGGCTGCGGACACCTGTCGGTGCACGCGTCGGCGGACCCACAGCCGTTGCTTCGAAGCTTGGCTCGCTGCTCCTCCGTTGCCGGCTGCCACGGTTTCCTCAGTACCTCAGGGTCCGGCCTGGGGAGTCCGAGAGCGGAGCTGAGGAGGTGCGCACCGAACAGGGGCGGTACGGCGTTGCCCACCTGCTGAGCCTGCGCCGTACCGGACCACGGGTAGTCCGGCGGGAAGCTCTGCAGCAGGCCCGCTTCGTTCATGCTGAACCGCGGTCCTTCGTAGACGACCTTCTCGTTGAGGTGCTCGAAAACCACGAAGCGGGAGATACGGCCGGTGACTGTGGTGGCGGGCTGCTGGTCGGTCCGCACCCCACGCCTCCCCGGATGACCCGAACTGCCGTAGTTCGAGCGGACCAAGAAGGGAGTGACACGCCCGGGATGTGAGCCCACCGGATCCGAGAGGGCATCACGCATCGACCTCCAAGGAAGCCTGTCCTCGTCGCTCCCCGACGCGCCGCCCTCATCAAGGGTCGGCTGACGGACCTGGTCAGGTGCGCTCGTCCCGTTGCTCCGGTTCCATTCCTTCGCATCGTAGAAACGGTGTGTGGGGGAGGGGAGTGAGGGCTCACCGAGCCCTTCGCGCCGAGCGATCAACACCGCGCGAGATCGCGTCTGCGGTACCCCATAGGTCTCGGTGTCCAGAACGCCGACGACAACCTTGTATCTGGTCCCGTCGGGGAGCCCTGTCTCGGCCAGCACCTTGGCGTAGTGCTCCCAGAGCGGTGCCACTGCGGGGACCTGCTCCAGGACGATCACATCGTAAGGTCGGTTCTCACGGTTGGGGCTCCGGGTTGCCTGAATCGCGTACCGGAGAGGTTCGAGGACCAGTGCGGTGCGTGGATCGGGGAGACCCTTGAGTTCTTCGTCGATCTTCTTGTCGGAGTCACCTGGCATTAGCCTGTCGATGTACTTCTTGACCCTGTCCAAGGCCTGGCGCCCGGCGCCGTGCCCGGCCACTGAGTACGTCTGGCACGGAGGGCCACCAGCGAGCACGTTGATCTCCGGCGGCAACGACTCGAAGGCGTATCTGCGCACCGCGCTCACATCGGCGTGCAGGGTGTCGAGACCGGCGGCGTACCGGGTCAGGCACGCGCTCCTGTCCCATTCGATACCGAGACTCGGGATGTCGAGCGAGTGACCGGCGACGTCCAGCCCTCCGGGACCCGCGAAGAGGTCAAGGATACGAGGCTGGTCGAGGATGGGCTTGTGGGACGCCGTGCTGGTCATGTGGCGGAAGTCTAGCCGGCCGATTGGACTGGCGGATCCGGAACGAGCGCTGCGGCGACAGCCCGTCCCAGCGCCTCTCCGACAGGCGGCGGTGTCGCGTGCCCGATCTGGCGGCACCGGGCGGTCTTGAGCCCGGCGATCTCCCACGATTCCGGGAAGCCCTGGAGGATGGCCGTCTGGGCCACTGTGATCCGTACCAGTCCGTCATCCCCGAGTGACGGATCCCACTTGAAGTCGCGGCCGGGGGGCTCGTTCCCGGACGACTTCGTGTAGACCCCCATCCGTCGCCACTTGGCCTTCGTGCCCCGCGGCCCGAAGTCCGCGCCTCCGTGCGTCTTGGAGCCGCCCACCAGGGTCGGCGCCACGCTCGTCGCCTGGGCCGCCCAGCGGTCGGCGTCCGGCCAGCCGCGGGAACGCATCGACGGCGCCAGCGCCTCTCCGACCGACACGTGCTCGTGGACGGTGGGCCGAGGTGGCTGGAAGGGGCTCGCCCACTCCTGCTTGATGGCGGTGAGGATGCCCAGCATGCGGTCCTGAGGGACTCCGAAGGCGGAGGCGTTCAGGACGAACCAGGTGAGCTCGTAGCCGAGGTGCTCCAACTCTTTGTGGAGGAAGTCCCGTATAGGTGCGAAGGAGTCCTCATCGACCAAGGTCGGCACGTTCTCGATGATCAGCGCTCGTGGTCGGACAGCGTGGATCAGATAGGCGGTCGCCTCGATGAGGCGGAGCTCGGCGTCGGATGATCGGCGCGTCACTGTCGCGCTCGACTTCACTCGGGGGAGACCGGCCGCCAGGAGATCGACGTCGTAACTGTGTGGGTGTTCGCTCGGGTCGAAGTCCAGCAGGTCGGTCTGGAGCACATTCCAGTGCGGACGGTTGGTCCGGAGGGTCCTGCAGGCGTCGTCGTCCTCGTCGAGCAGCAGGCGCGGTTCGAACCCGGCCCGCTCCAGCCCCAGGGCGAGCCCACCTGCCCCGGAGCACACGTCGACGAAGGTCAGCCCGCTCAACGATTCCTCCCGCGCCCCTGTTCGGCCTTCCGCCGTTCGACCACCGCCGCGATGCGCAAGGCCACGTCCTCCGGCGCCTCATGCTCCCAGAAACGCAACACTTCCCACCCGGCTGACGTGAGATGCTCGGTCGTCTCCACGTCGCGCGCCATGTTGCGGTCCAGCTTCTGGCGCCACCACTCCGCGTTCGACTTCGGCTGCGTGGCGTGCTGGGGACACCCGTGCCAGAAGCAACCGTCGATCAGGACGGCCACCTTGACCGAGGTGAAGGCCACGTCTACCCGGCGGCGAGCCATCCCTGGTACCGGGTACTCGACGCGGTACCCCCGCAGTCCGGCCGCGCGGAGCAGGCGACGGACCGCCAGCTCGCAGGCCGTGTCCTTGCTGACCTGCTTGCTCATGCGCGCCGAGACGGCGGGAGACAACGGCTTCATCGTTTTCAACGCGGCTCTGCCTCACGATCGTGGCTCGGTCCGTTCGATTGACCGCTGGGTACCCCCGGGCTCGCGTCGATCGAGTCGGGGGGCCACTGCTGCGGTGCCGATTCCATCACGGTTGCGAGTCCCACCGCACCAAGCCCAGGGGTCCGGTGATCAGACCTGCGGACCCCCATGGCACTCCTCGTAACCCTGCTCCGCCCCACACCAACACTCCATCCCCCGCTGCGGCGGCCAGGCCACCGCCCGCCCCCGTGCCGCCAGCGTCGTCGCGTACTGCGGGAGCAGGGTGGCGTCGGTCGGTGAGGCGCCCTCCGACGCCGCGAACGCCTCGTACGACGGGACCGTGCCCGTGACGATGCCCAGGTTGGCCGTGCCCGACGAGGACAGTTCGCGGAGCGAGGACTCTATGGTCGACAGGTGGGTCTCGTGGGACGGGTACTCCGTGGAGAGGGCGGGGTACGCCGAGAGGAGTTCCGAGAGCTCCGGGGCCGGCCAGTGGAGGACCGCCACCGGGAAGGGGCGCGAGAGGGCCTCCCGGAAGGCGCCCAGTTCGGCCTGGAGGCGGGTGATTTCCGCCTGGAGTTCGGCGGGGTTGTCGGAGCCGAGGGACCAGACGCGCTTCGGGTCGTGGAGTTCGTCCAGCGGCACGGGGGATGTGTGGAGGGTGTCGGCCAGGGTGTCCCACGCGTCGTGCGCCAGCCCCAGCATGCGGCGCACGCGGTGGCGGCCGTAGAGGAGGGGGTGGGTGGCCGGTGCCGGTTCCGCGCCCTCCGGCAACAGCAGGGTCGCCGCCTCCGTGAAGGTCTCCGCCGCCGTCTCCAGTTCGTCGTGCGACTCCAGGGACTCCGCGATGATCACCCAGGGGGCCGGGTCCCGGGGGGCGGACGTGCGCAGGCCCTCGATGATCGCCCTCGCCTCCGCCTCGTGGCCGTACTCCCAGAGGTTCGAGGCCTTGAGGGCGCGGATCAGGGCGGGATTCTCCAGGCCGTCCGAAGCGGACAGCAGACGGTCGTAGAGCGTGGTGGCCGCGGGGCGGTCGCCGGACAGTTCGAGGTGGGCCGCCGCCCTCAGAAGCAGGGCTTCGGCGTCCTCGGGATACAGGCCGGCGGTCCGCTCCAGGCGTGCCGCTTCGGCGGTGTGGTCGACGTTCTCGGCAGGCGTGTCGGGGCGCATGGGGGACACCGTACTGCCGAGCGGTGACAAGAGGGAGTAAGCGCTGGTCAGCCACCTCGCCGCGTTCCCATGCCGTTACGCCGTCACTGCGTCCACCGGCGGCGTCCGGACCGACTTCGGCGCGAGGGGGACGAGAGCGACTTGCCGGAGAGGTGTGTGTCCGGGTGCGGGTCGCGTATCGAAGCCTTGTGGCTATGGCCAGTTGTGGCGCCCGCGCCTACCCTGCGGGCGGCTCCCGTGGAGGTGGTTGCGGATGCTTGCGTCGTCGGGCGTGCGGGTCGTACGGCACAGGGACCGGCGGCGGCGTGCCCGGCGACGGCGGGTGCTGCGGGGCGGGGCCGAGGCGCTCGTCACCGTCGGGGTGCTGCTGATGCTGCTCGTCGTGCACCAGCTGTGGTGGACCAACCGGGAGGCCCGGCGCGGCGCCGAACGGCAGGTGGAGGCCCTGGAGCGGGAGTGGGGGAGCGGGGGATCCGGCACCGGTCTCGGCTCCACGTCACCCACGGCCCCCGGCTCGCCCACGGCGTCCGCACCCGCCGCCGGCGCCTCCAGCCCCCGCACGGCGCGACGGCCGTACGTCCCCGTCGGCGCCCCCCGGCGCTCCCAGGCCTACGCCGTCCTCGTCATCCCCCGGTTGGGGCTGCGGGTCCCCATCGCCGAGGGCGTGAGCAAGGCCGACGTCCTCGACAAGGGGTACGTGGGCCATTACCAGGGCACCCAGCAGCCGGGCATGCAAGGGAACTTCGCGCTCGCCGGGCACCGCAACACGCACGGCGAGCCGTTCCGGTACCTGCCCCGGCTGCGGCGCGGGGACGACGTCGAGGTGGAGACGCGGACGGCGACGTACACGTACGACGTGGACCGGATCCTGCCGCAGACCTCGGCGACGGACTCGGGGGTCGTGCGGGCCGTGCCGCGCTCCCTCGTGCGGCCGTCCTACGGGTACGACGCGCCCGGCTACTACATCACCCTGACCACCTGCACGCCCGAGTTCACCTCGCGCTACCGGATGGCGGTGTGGGGCAAGCTCGTCTCCACGCGGCCCCGCTAGGCCCTGTGGTCGGACTCCCGCCCGCCCCGCGACGCCATGCACGACAGCGCCTGGGCCCTGTCTAGCGCCGCTGCGCCCGCTCCCGCAGCGCCCCCACGCTCACCGCGCCCACCACCGCCAGTCCCGCCGACACCAGCAGGGCGATGTTCGCGCCGCGGGTGAGGGTGTGGGACGAGGTGGCGAGGGCGATGGTCAGGGCCACGCCGGCGCAGGAGCCGATGTAGCGGAAGGTCTGCTGGGCGCCGGAGCCCATCGCGGCGCGTTCGCGCGGGACCGACTCCACGGCCAGCAGCGGCAGCGCGCCGTTGAGCAGGCCGCTGCCGATTCCGCTGATGATCAGGCCGGGCAGCAGCCGGGTCCAGGAGCCGGAGGCAAGGGCGCCGAGCATGGTCAGGACGGCGACGGCGTGCAGGGTGAAGCCGATGGCCAGCTGGGCGCGCGGGGCGATCCGGCCGGCCAGGTGCTTGACCTGGAGGGCCACCGTGAAGCTCAGGCCGGACCAGAGCAGGTACAGCCAGGCCGTGTCCATGGGGGACAGGCGGAGCGTCTGCTCGAGCAGGGCCGGCAGGAAGCTGAACATTCCGATCACCGCGAGGCCGGTGAACAGACCGCCGGCGGCCGAGGCCAGGAAGCGGGCGTGGCGGAGCAGGCCGAGGTCGATCATCGGTGTGGCCGTGCGGTGTTCCACCGCGGCGAAGACCGCGATCAGGACCACGGCGGCGGCGAAGAGGAGTCCGACCGGGGCGCGCAGCCAGCCGTCGCGGCCCAGGGTGAGGGCCGCGACCAGGGCGACCAGGGCCAGGCCGAAGGTGAGGGCGCCGAGGACGTCCGGCCGGCCGCCGCGCGGAGCCCGGGACTCGGTGAGTACGCGGGTGCCGAGCGCGGCGACCAGGAGCGTGGCGGCGCCCAGGACGCCGTACGCGATCCGCCAGCTCGGCAGCGCGCCCGCGACCAGCGGGCCGACGGCGATGCCGCCGCTGACGAAGGCGCCCCAGACGCCGGTGGCGTGCAGCCGGCCGCGCGCTGCGGGGAAGGCCGTCACCAGCAGGCCGAGGCTGCTCGCCAGGATCGCCGCGCTGGCCGCTCCCTGGGCGGCGCGGGCGAGGGTGAACTGCCAGGTCGACGTCGTGAAGGCGCCGAGGAAGGTGGTGAGGCCGAGGGCCAGCGTGCCGGCGAGGAAGACGCGGCGGCGGCCGTAGTCGTCGGCGAGGCTGCCGGCCACCAGGAGCAGGGCGGCGAGGCCGAGCGGGGTGCCGTTCAGCAGCCAGGCCTGGGCGGAGAGCGGGGTGTGCAGGGCGGCGGCCGTGTCCGGCAGCGTGATCATCGGGGCGGTGTACGTCATCAGCGCCACGGCGGTGGCCGCGCTGGTCAGGACGAGGGTGGCCCGCGGGCGTACCGGGGTGTCCCGGGCGGTCGCGCCGCGTACGGCCGCGGCGGTGGGGGTGGCGGCGGAGTCGAGCCCGGTCATGGCGTGGTCCCGTCCTTCCGGGGTCTGGGCGGCGCGAGGGACGTGGAGGGGCCGCGTCGACTCACGATTCGGTCATTGAACTGACCACTCCGCCCACCGTAACACCATCGGTTCGGTCACTGAACCAAGCGGTCGGAGAGTGGCTACAGTGGAGGGCATGGCACTGGGCAAGGACTACGCGACACAGGAGTGCTCGATCGCCCGCGCACTCGAGGTCGTCGGCGAGCGCTGGACGCTGCTCGTCGTCCGGGACGCGCTGTACGGCGTGCGCCGGTACAACGACTTCCTGGTCCACCTCGGCATCCCCCGCGCGGTCCTCGCCGCCCGGCTGCAGACCCTGACGGCCGAGGGCGTCCTCGAGAAACGCCGGTACCAGCAGTCGCCGCCGCGCGACGAGTACGTCCTCACCGAGCGAGGCCGCGCGCTGTGGCCGACCCTGCTCGCCCTCGGCCTGTGGGGGCGCGAGCACCTCACCGAGACGCGGTTGCGCTACTTCCGGCACGCGGAGTGCGGCACGGAACTCGGGGCGTACGGCGAATGCCGCACGTGCGGGATCGCCGTACCGCTCGAGGACGTGGTCATGGAGCCCGGCACGGGCCTCGACCCGGACCCGGCGGATCCGGTCAGCCGCGCGCTGCTCAAGCCCAAGCGGCTGCTGGAGCCGCTGGCGACGGAACCGGCCTGACCGGCCGGGCGGTCGACGTCAGGAGCCGGCCGGGGCGTCCTCGGCGAGGAGGCCGACGCCCGTCTGGTCGGTCTCCTCGTGGTCGCCGCCCAGCCGGTGGACGACGACCCACCGGCCGTCCGCGCGGGCGCCGGCGAAGACCGACGCGTGACGGGTCGCGCCGTTGTGCCAGTGGACCGGGCCGGCCGTCTGCCAGGAGGGAGCGGGATCGCCCAGCCGGCGCTCGATCACGAGCCGGACGAGCAGCTCGGCGACCGCGCGCGGGGTGGCCCACAGCCCGCCCGCCGGAAGGATCGCCCCGTCCATGGTCCAGGGCCTGCGGCCCCTGCCGAACAGCCCCGGGGCGAGCAGCCGCCGGTCCGCGCCGGGCCGTACGCTCACCTCGCGGACGTCCAGCGGCCGCAGAACGTGCTCGGCCAGCAGCTCCTCGTACGAGGCACCGGCCGCGCCCACCAGTGCCGCGCCCAGGACGGCGTACCCGAGGTTGGAGTACTCCTCCTGCTGTCCCGGCGGCCGGACCACGACCGCGTCCAGCCGGCCGAGCAGCCGGTGCAGCGCGGCGCGGTCGAACGCGGCGTACGGATCGCGGCCCGCCGTGCCGGGCGGGAGGCGCGGCAGCCCGGAGGTGTGGTCGGCCAGGTGCCGCAGCGTGATGCCGGTGGGCGGGGCGGTGGGGAGCCAGCGTTCGACGGGGTCGTCGACGTCGAGCAGGCCCGCGGCGGCCATCCGCATGAGCGCCGTACCCGTGAGCACCTTGGTGAACGAGCCGATCTCGACGAACCGGTCCACCGCGTGACCGTCCCGGGTCCGCGCGGGAGATGTGTCGGTCAGGACGCAGGTGGGAGTACGAGGCACCCGCACATTGTCCGTCGGCCACCCCTCGGGCGCGAGCGGGTTTCCGCCATCTCCGCCCGCTGTGCGCCCAGTTGTCGCCGGCCGGGTATAAAGGGCGGGTGGACGTCGGCGGTTGTGACCGTGGGGAGGGGAGCCAGGTGGTCCGCAGTCTCGCGCGCTCGCGTGCGCTCGCCCCGCTGCTGCTCCTGCCGCTGCTCCTGCTGCTGCCGGTCCTGCTGCTCGACACCGGCAATCTCTCCGCGACCGTGGCGCTCGCCGCGACCACGGCGGCCGGGGCGGCGTTCGCCGCCTGCGCGCTGATCGCCGCCCGCTCGGCGCCCGCCGTCCCGCCCACCCGGGTGCGCACGGCGATTCGCGACCGGGCCCGGCGTACGGCCTTCCTGCCGCAACGCGATCCCGACGCGCCCGGCCGGCGCCGGCCACGGGCACCCGGACACGCCTTCCCGGCGACCGCCGCGTAGGGCACGTCCCCCCCCGCACGCCTGCGTAACGTGCCCCCGCGCGGGTCGTCATGCCGTTCCGGCCGTTCCCGGTCCGACCTCTTCCGGCACGACGAGACCCTCGGAAGGCTCACCCATGTCCGTCTTCTCCCTCTTCGCCCACCTGGTCGAGCACCTCGCCGACCTGCTCCAGCCGCTCTTCCACGCCTCCGCGGCCGCCGCCGCGATCGTTCTGTTCACCGCGCTCGTACGACTCCTCGTCCACCCCCTGTCCCGTGCCGCCGCCCGGGGTCAGCGCGCCCGCGCCGAACTCCGGCCGAAGATCGCCGAGCTGCGCGGGAGGCACGCCGACGACCCGCGGCGGCTGCAGCGGGCGGTGCTCGAACTGCACGCCGAGGAACGGGTCTCGCCGCTCTCCGGCTGCCTGCCCAGCCTGCTCCAGATGCCCGCGTTCTTCCTCCTCTACCACCTCTTCTCCAGCTCCACGCTCTTCTCCAGCTCCACGATCGACGGCCGGGGCAACGGTCTGCTCGACCACCGGCTGCTCGCGGCGCCGCTGGGCGGGAAGTGGGCCGACGCCCTCGGCGGGGGCGGGTTCCTCGGCCCGTCGGGCCTGGTCTATCTCGGGCTCTTCGCGCTCGTCACGGTCATCGCCACCTTCAACTACCGGCGTACCAAGCGGATGACGGCGGCCGACGCCGTCGCGCCGGCGGCCGGGGACGGCGGGCAGGTGCCGGGGCTCGGCTCGGTCAACAAGGTCATGCCGTTCACGTCCTTCTTCACGCTCGTCACCGTGGCCGTCGTCCCGCTCGCCGCCGCGCTGTACGTCGTCACCAGCACGGCCTGGAGCGCAGTGGAGCGGGCTGTGCTGTACCGGTAGGAGCGCGCGGTGACAGTCCAGTACGTGAACAGGGTCTTGCGGAGTGGACAGCGGGACTGGAGGATCGGCCAGTCCTCCGATGGCTGCACACATCGGCCGGGCGCCCGCGATCGAGGGAGATGGTGACCATGAAGCTGCTGCGAGTCGGCACGGCAGGGGCGGAGCGGCCCGCGCTGCTGGATGCCGAGGGAACCCTCAGGGACCTGTCGGGGATCGTCGAGGACATCGACGGCGCGTTGCTCGCCGACGAGAGCGCGCTCGGCCGGGTACGGGCCGCGGCCGAGGCCGGCGAGCTGCCCGCGCTGGACGCGACGGGGCTGCGGATCGGTCCGCCGCTCGGCCGCATCGGCAAGATCGTGTGCATCGGGCTCAACTACCACGACCACGCCCGCGAGACCGGCGCCGAGCCGCCCACCGAGCCGGTGGTCTTCTTCAAGGCGCCGGACACGGTGGTCGGGCCGAACGACACCGTGCTGGTGCCGCGGGGCTCGTCGAAGACCGACTGGGAGGTGGAGCTGGCCGTCGTCATCGGGCGCACGGCCCGCTATGTGGAGTCGGCCGAGGAGGCGCTCGCGCATGTCGCGGGGTACGCGGTGGCCCATGACGTGTCCGAGCGGGAGTTCCAGATCGAGCGCGGCGGGACCTGGGACAAGGGGAAGAACTGCGAGACGTTCAACCCGCTGGGGCCGTGGCTGGTGACGGCGGACGAGGTCGCCGACCCGCAGGACCTGTCCCTGAAGCTGTGGGTCAACGGGGAGCTGCAGCAGGACGGTACGACGGCCGAGCAGATCTTCCCGGTGGCGGAGGTCGTGCGGTACGTCAGCCAGTTCATGACGCTGTATCCCGGTGACGTCATCAACACGGGGACTCCGGCGGGGGTGGCCATGGGGCGGCCCGAGCCGAAGCCGTACCTGAGGGCCGGGGACGTGGTCGAGCTGGAGATCTCGGGGCTCGGTCGGCAGCGGCAGGAGCTCAAAGACGCGTAGACGCTCCGCTGGGGAGCGCCGGGGAACCGCGGGTTCGCGGTCGGCCACGGGTGGTTCGTGGTTGATCGCGCAGTTCCCCGCGCCCCTTCCGGGCGCTTCGGCTCACCCCAGCAGAGAAGCCAGCCGGCGCCATTCCTCCCTCGGGAGCTCGTCCCTCTCGGCGTCGGTGATCACCTGCAGAGCCACGTGGTCCGCGCCCGCCCGGTGGAAGGTGTCGATGCGGTCGCGGATGCGGTCCGCCTCGCCCCAGGCGAACACCGCGTCGACCAGCCGGTCGCTGCCGCCCCCGGCCAGGTCGTCCTCGGTGAAGCCGTGCCGCAGGAAGTTGTTGGTGTAGTTCGGCAGCGCGAGGTACATGGCGAGGGTGCCGCGGGCCAGGGCGCGGGCGCGGGCCGGGTCGGTCTCCAGGACCACCTTCAGCTCCGGGGCGAGCAGCGGGCCGGCGCCGAGGATCTCGCGGGCCTGGGCGGTGTGTTCGGGCGTGACCAGGTACGGCACCGCCCCCGCCGCCCGGTCGCGGGCCAGCTCCAGGGTCTTCGGGCCGAGGGCGGCCAGTACCCGGCGCTCCGCGGGCACCCCTGCCGTGTCCAGGCTGCCGAGGTAGGCGACCAGGGCGGAGTACGGGCGGCGGTACTGGTCGGCGAGCTTGGCGTGGCTCACGCCGAGACCGAGCAGAAAGCGGCCGGGATGGGCCGCGTCCACCTCGGCGAAGGACGCGGCGCTGGACTCGGCGTCGTAGTCCCAGATGCTCTGGATGCTGGTGCCGACGGTGAGTGTGCTGGTGGCCTCCAGGAGCGGTACGGCGTGCCGGGCGGCGCTGCTGCCACCCAGCCAGACGGCGCCGAAGCCGAGTTCCTCCAACTCGGCGGCCGCCTCGCCCAGTTCCCCGCGCCGGGCGGGGTCCTCCGCGCGCAGGCCGACGTTCCAGACGCCGTAGCGGCCGATCCTGTCCTTCAAGGTGCTCGGGGTGCTCATGGGGCTGTCCCTCCGGGTGGGGCCGTGATCATCACGTCTGCAGCCATTCCCAACCGGAGGGACACGTCACGTAATCCCGCTGGGCGTCACACCTTCAGGAACTGCTCCAGCGCCGCCACGACGAACCTGTGGTCCTCCAGCTGGGGCAGCCCGGAGACGGTCACGGCGCCGATGACGCCCGCGTTCTCGACGTGGATCGGGAAGGAGCCGCCGTGGGCCGCGTAGGTGTCGGGATCGAGGCGGGAGGAGTCCTCGAACGTCGTGCCCTTGGCGCGGAAGCGGGCGCCGACCAGGTAGGAGGAGGAGCCGTAGCGCTCCACCACCCGGCGCTTGCGGGCGATCCAGGCGTCGTTGTCCGGGGTGGAGCCCGGCAGGGCCGCGTGGAAGAGCTGCTGGCCGGCGCGGTGGATGTCGATGGCGACCGGGGCCTGGCGCTCCCGGGCCAGCTCGACCAGGAGCGTACCGAGGGCCCAGGCGTCTTCGTGGGTGAACTGCCGGAAGACCAGGCGGCGTTCCTGCGCCTCCAGCTCCTCCACGGACGGGGTGGGCTCGGGGGTGGTCCGCGGCATCAGAGGGTCACCGTCACCTTGTCCCGGGCGGACCTGCGGGCCGCTTCCAGTACGTCGAGCGCGGCGGCCGCCTCCAGCGCGGTCACCGGGTTGGGGCCGGCGCCGGTCAGGGCGCGGGCGACGGCCGCGTAGTAGGCGGGGTAGTCGCCGGGCACGGTCGGCACGGGGGTGCCGCCGCCGGTCAGGGGGGACTCGCCGGCGCCGACACGGCCCCACAGGGACTCGGGTTCGGCACCCCACCGCGGGCCGGGGCGCAGTCCCTCGCGCAGGGCCGCCTCCTGCGGGTCGAGGCCGTACTTCACATAGCCCGCGCGGGAGCCGAGCATCCGGAAGCGGGGGCCGAGCTGGGCGGCCGTCGCGGAGACGTGGAGGTGGGAGCGGACGCCGTTCGCGTGCGTGAGCGCGATGAAGGTGTCGTCGTCGGTCTCGGCGCCGGGGCGGCGGACGACGGACTCGGCGTACACCTCGGTGACCGGGCCGAAGAGGACCAGGGCCTGGTCGACGACATGGCTGCCGAGGTCGTAGAGCAGACCTCCGATCTCTGCCGGGTCGCCGGACTCGCGCCAGCCGCCCTTGGGCTCGGGGCGCCAGCGCTCGAAGCGGGACTCGAAGCGCCAGGCGTCGCCGAGTTCGCCGCTCTCCAGCAGCTTGCGCAGGGTCAGGAAGTCGTTGTCCCAGCGGCGGTTCTGGAAGACCGACAGGAGCAGACCGCGCTCCTCGGCGAGGGCGGCGAGGTCGCGGGCCTCGGCCGCGGTACCGGCGACCGGCTTGTCGACGACGACCGGCAGGCCCGCCTTGAGGGCGGCCGAGGCGAGCGGGACGTGCGTCTTGTTCGGGGAGGCGATGACGACCAGGTCCAGCCGGTCGGCGCGGTCGAAGAGCTCCTCGGGGCCGGCGGCGAGCGTCACGTCCGGGAACTCGGCGCGGGCCTGCTGTTGCCGCTCCGGGTTGGAGGTGACCACGGTGTCCAGGGTGAGGCCCTCGGTGGCGGCGATCAGCGGGGCGTGGAAGACGGAGCCGGCGAGGCCGTAGCCGATCAGGCCGACGCGGAGGGGGGCAGCAGTCTTGCGTCCTGTCATGCCCCCCACTTTCGCAACGCTGTTGCCAAAGTGCAAGTGGTGGGGAGAATGGGTGGCGTGAACAGGACGAGAACGGGGATGCGGCCGGGGCCGGGGAACGGCGGCGGGCCGGTGGGCGCGAACCTGGGCGCGGTGCGCTCGCACAACGCCGCGCTGGTGCTGGGGCTGCTGCGGGAGGCCGGGGCCGAGGGCATCAGCCGGCTCGAACTGGCCGAGCGGACCGGGCTGACCCCGCAGGCCGTCAGCAAGATCACCGCGCGACTGCGGGAGGAGGGGTTCGCGGCGGAGGCCGGGCGGCGCGCGTCGACCGGAGGCAAGCCGCGGACCGTGCTGCGGCTCGTGCCCGAGGCGGGGCACGCGGTGGGCGTGCATCTCGACCGGGACGAGCTGCGGGTGGTGCTGGTCGACCTGGACGGGGCCGTGGTGGGGGAGCGGCGCACGGAGCTGGACCTGGGGGCCGGGGCCGGGGCCGTGCTCGGGGTGGTCGCCGGGGCGGTGGAGGGGCTGGTCGCGGACTGCCTGGGCCTCGCGGACGGGGGACTCGCCCGGGTCGGGACGCTGCTCGGGGTGGGAGTGGCGCTACCGGGGCCGCTCGACCATGCGCGGGGCGTGCTGCACCGGGTCACCGGGTTTCCCGAGTGGGACGCGTTTCCGCTGCGGGACGCGCTCGCGGAGCGGCTGGGGGTGCCGGTGGTGGTGGACAAGGACACCAATGCGGCGGCGCTCGGGCTGGCGGTGGGGGGCGAGGGCGGATCCTTCGCGTATCTGCACCTCGGTACGGGGCTCGGGGCCGGGCTCGTGATCGGTGGGCGCGTGCACCGGGGCGCGCGGACCGGGGCGGGGGAGTTCGGGCACCAGGTGATCCAGCTGGACGGGCCGGTGTGCGAGTGCGGGAACCGGGGGTGTGTGGAGGCGCTGTGCCTGGGGGCCGTGGGGCGGGGGGAGCCCGGGGAGGCGGCGCGGGTGCTGGGGGTGGGGGCGGCGAACCTCGTCGGGCTGCTGGACATCGACCTGGTGCTGCTCGGCGGGCGGACGATCGCGGGGGCGCCGGAGGTGTTCGTGCGGGGCGTCGGCGAGGTGCTCGGCGCGCGTGCCCGGCGCGAGGGGGTGCTGGGCGGGGAGGTGCCGGTGGGGGTGGCTCCGGGCGGGGAGCGGGTGGTCGCGGAGGGGGCGGCACAGCTGCTGCTGGCGCCGTTGTTCGGCCGGGAGGAGTAGCGGGCGGGGCGGGCGGTACCGCCGTCGGCGGCCCGAAGGGGCGGCCGTGCGGGCCCGCCGTTCGGGCCATGTGCCGGTCCGTTCCGGTGACCGCCGCGGTGCTCGCGAGCGGGCGGCCACGGCCGCGGGTACGACTCTTCACGGGCGACGTCTAACCGTGAGGAGAGCAGCGGTGTACGCAGCCGTCAGAAGGTATGAAGGCGTGAGGGATCCGGCCGAGGCCGCGCGCCGGGTGAGCGAGGGGTTCGTACCGCTCGTCCGGGACATCCCCGGTCTCGTGGCCTACTACTGGGTCGACGCGGGCAACGGAGTCATGATCTCCACCAGCATCTTCGAGAACGAGGAGGGCGCCTCGGAATCGGTCAGGAGGGCGGCCGTCTTCGTCCGGGACAACCTGGCGTCGCTGCTGCCCAACCCGCCCCAGGTCATGTCCGGCCAGGTCGTGGCGTCCGCCTAGCGGCCCGGCAAGGTGGTGCGTCCATGCGACTGCCCTCGTCCCTGTCCTTCTGCCTCGCCGCGGCCGCCGTCTGCCTGCCCGTGTCCGAGGCGTCCGCGGCGGCGGCCGGCGTGGCCTCCTGCGTCGGCGCCGACGCGCGGGCCTTCCCGCTGGCCACCCGGATCCGTGGCGGCCCGAGCTCCTACGAGGCGGGCGGCGGATACGGCACCTGGTACATCGACCTCACCAACACCACCGGCCGGACCTGCAGCGACATCCACCCGGTGGTCGTCCTCGTCGACGACAGGCGCGCGCTGGGGCCCGACCAGCCCCAGCTGGACTTCTACGACGGCCCGAAGCCCCGGCCGGTGAAGTTCGAGAGCACCGACGAGCAGGAGCTGGTCGGTGTGCTGGACGGCGCCGGGTTCGGCGGGTTCACCGTGCCACCCGGCAAGACCGTCAGCGTCAAGGTCAGGCTCATGCTCCCCTCCGACACCGCTGCCGACCGGGTCACCGCCAACGCCGCCGTCGTCCAGCGCCGTGGCGACGACGGGGACTGGGTCGGGGAGTCCAACGCGTACCGGTTCGTGATCGACCGGGACGGCGAGGCCCCGCCGCCGGATCCGGACGGTACCGGGGGGAGCGCCGGGCCCAGCCCGTCCGGCAGTGCGCAGGCCACGCCCGGCAACGGGACCGCCAGCGCGCCGCCCGCCTCCTCCTTCCCCTACGCAGCGGTGGGGGAGGACGCCGGGGAGCAGGCCGACGAGCTGGCAGGGACCGGGCCCGGTCTCGCCCAGGGACTGCTCGCGGCCGCCGCCGTGCTCCTCGGTGTCGTCGGCGGCGGGTTGCTGCGGGCCCGCCGACGCCGCTGAGCCGGGGGCCGCACCGGCCCCACCCGCCCCGTCTGCGACGATCCCTGCGTGGACTACCCGAACGACCAGGCCCCCGGCGCCCCCGTACGCTCCGGCATTCCCGAGCACGGGCGCATCCCCAAGTACTACGCGGTGAAGGCGCGGATCGCCGCGCTGCTGGAGGAACTCGGGGAGGACAGCGTCATCCCCACCGAGCGGGACCTCGCCGAGCGGTACGACGTGGCCCGCGAGACCGTGCGCCAGGCCGTACGGGAGCTGGTGCTGGAGGGGCGGCTGCGGCGAAAGGGGCGCGGAACCGTCGTCGCCGGGCCCAAGCTCGCCCAGCCGCTGTCCCTCGCCAGCTACACCGAGGGCGTGCGGCGGCAGGGCCGCACCCCCGGCCGTACGCTCGTCACCCTCGACCGCTTCCCCTGTCCGGACGCCCTCGCCGCCGAGACCGGGCTGATCCGCGGCGAAGCCGTCTGGCACCTGGAGCGGGTGCTGCTCGCCGACGACGAGCGGGTCGGCCTGGAGAGCACCTATGTCGCCGTCGGGCGGGTGCCCCGGCTGGACGCCGACTTCGACCCCGACTCCTCCTTCTACGGCTACCTCGCGGCCCAGGGCATCTCCTTCGGCGACGCCGACGAGCGGATCGAGACCGTGCTGGCCACGCCCCGTGAGGCCCTGCTCATCGGTACCCCGCCGGCCCTGCCCATGCTGCTGATCCACCGCGTCTCGCGGGACACCGAGGGACGGCCGCTGGAACGGGTGCGGTCCCTCTACCGGGGTGACCGGTTCTCCTTCACCACTCATCTCCAGGGGTGAAACACCCGATTTGATCCGCTTCAACCCTGGCCGTTTCATCACAGGAAGATAACGGGTCTAGCCCAAACGTGATGGGTCGTTCACGCTCTCGTTGTCAGCCGGATGTCTCCGGTTCCCCGATCGCGAGGAGCGTTGCCGTCGTGAAAGTGACAGTCGTCGGAGCAGGCGTGGTGGGCACCATGCACGCCTGGCATGCGGTGCGGCGCGGCCACCGGGTCGTCCAGATCGAGCGCGAGGCCGAGGCGCGCGGCGCCTCGCTGCGCAACTTCGGGCAGATCTGGGTCAGTGGCCGCGACGCGGGAGAAGAGCTGGAGACCGCGCTGCGGGCGCGGGAGCTGTGGGAAGGGATCGGCGCGCGGGTGCCGGCGCTGGGCTTCCGGGCGAACGGGTCCCTGACTCCCGTCCGGGGCCCCCTCGAACTCGCCGTCGCCGAGGCCGCCGTGGCCCGCGCGGACGCCGCCGCCCGCGGCTACAAGCTCCTCACCCCGGGCGAGGCCCGCGCGCTCAACCCCGCCCTGCGGGGCGACTTCACCGCCGCCCTGTACTGCGAGCGGGACGCGGCCGTCGAGCCGCGCACCGCCCAACGCGCCCTGCGCGCCGAACTGTTGAAGTCACCGAACTACACCTTCCTGCCGGGCCGTGAGGTGCGCGAGGTGGTCGGCGCCGGGACGGTCCGGGACGACCACGGGGACGTACACCGGGCCGACGCGGTCGTCCTGTGCACCGGCGCCTGGCTCGGCGGACTGGTACGCGAACTCGCCGGGCCCGAGTTGCCCGTGCGCCGGGTCCGGCTGCAGATGATGCAGACCGACCCGCTGGGCGAGCCGCTGCCGACCTCCGTCGCGGACGCCGACAGCTTCCGCTACTACCCGGCCTACGCCTCCCCGGCGCTGGACCGGCTCAACGCCGGGCAGCCGCAGCCGGAGACCGCAGCCGTCCACAAGATGCAGCTGCTCATGGTGCAGCGCGCCGACGGCGGCCTGACCATCGGCGACACCCACGAGTACGAGCACCCCTTCGCCTTCGACACCGTCGAGGAGCCGTACGAGCACCTGACCGGCGTCGTCGAGTCGCTGCTCGGCCGTCCGCTGCCGCGCATCCGCCGCCGCTGGGCGGGCGTGTACGCGCAGTGCACCGACCCCGGCCGGGTGGTGCACCGGCAGCAGGTGCGCGAGGGGGTGTGGCTGGTCACCGGGCCCGGCGGGCGCGGCATGACCTGCGCCCCCGCGATAGCCGAGACCACCGCGAACGAACTGGGCTGGTGAGCACCCCATGACCGACAGCACCCCCGACATCCGTCTCGTCGTACTCGACATGGCGGGGACGACCGTCGCCGACGGCGGGCTGGTCGAGCGCGCCTTCGCGGCGGCCGCCGCCGAACTGGGCGTCGAACCCGGCTCGGCCGAGCACGCCGAGCACCTCGCCTACGTCCGCGCCACCATGGGCGAGTCCAAGATCTCCGTCTTCCGGCACCTGTTCGGCGCCGAGGACCGCGCCCAGCGCGCCAACTCCGCCTTCGAGAAGGCGTACGGCGACCTGGTCGACGCCGGCCTGATCGCGCCCGTGCCCGGCGCCCGGGAGGCCATCGAGGAGCTGGGCCGCAGCGGCCGTACCGTCGTGCTGACCACCGGCTTCGCCCGCGTCACCCAGGACGCCATCCTCCACGCCCTCGGCTGGCAGGGCCTCGTCCCGCTCACCCTGTGCCCGGCCGACGCCGGCGGGCGCGGGCGGCCGTACCCGGACATGGTCCTGGAGGCCTTCGTCCGCACGAAGGCCGCCGAGGACGTGCGCCAGGTCGCCGTCGTCGGCGACACCTCCTACGACGTGCTCAGCGGCGTACGGGCCGGGGCCGGGCTGATCGCCGGCGTACGCACCGGCGCCCACGGCGACGAGGCGTTCCGCGCCGCCGGTGCCACGCACGTCCTCGACTCCGTCACCGGCCTGCCGACCCTGCTCACGGAAGAACGGTGAGATGAGCATCCGCTTCGACTCCGTCACCGTCGCCTACGACGGCAACGTCGTCCTCGACTCGCTCGACCTGACCGTCGAGCCCGGTGAGGTCATGGCGCTGCTCGGACCGTCCGGCTCCGGCAAGACCACCGCGCTGCGGGCGGTCGCCGGATTCGTACGGCCCGTGTCCGGGCGGGTGCTCCTCGGCGGCCGGGACGTGACGGACCTGCCGCCGTACCGGCGGGGTATCGGCATGGTCGTGCAGCAGTACGCGCTCTTCCCGCACATGCGGGTCGACGACAACGTGGCCTTCGGACTCAAGGCGCGCAGAACGCCCAGGAGCGAGATACGGCAGCGGGTCGCCGAGGCGCTGGAGATGACCGGCATGGCCGCCTACGCCCGCCGGCACCCGCGCGAGCTGTCCGGCGGGCAGCAGCAGCGGGTCGCCATCGCCCGCGCGCTGGCCATCCGGCCGGACGTGCTGCTCCTGGACGAACCGCTGTCCGCGCTGGACGCCCAGCTGCGGTCCGGGATGCTCGCCGAACTCGCCCGATTGCACCGGGAGTTGCCCGGGCTGTCGATGCTGTACGTCACCCATGACCAGGTCGAGGCGCTGACGCTGGCCGACCGGATCGCGGTCATGGACAAGGCGAGGCTGCGCGCCTGCGGGACGCCGAGGGAGCTGTACCGGGCGCCCGACGACGAGTTCACGGCGTCCTTCGTCGGCGGCGCGAATCTGTTGCCGGTGACGGTCGCGTCCGGGGGCGTGGAGTTCGCCGGGACCGGGCTGAAGGTCGACACCGGGGATGTGGTCGCGGGGGCGCGGGCCACGCTGTGCGTGCGGCCGCACCTGGTGGGGCTGGGGGCCGGTCCCAATCAACTCGCGGGCGTCGTACGGGAGATCCAGTGGCGGGGAGCCACGCATCGGCTGTACGTCGAGGTGGACGGGCATTCCCTGATGGCGGACGTGCGGGAGCTGAAGGATCCGCCTCGGCACGGGGACCCGGTGAGCCTGCACTTCGCTTCCGAGGATGCGGTACTGCTGCCCGCGGGGGTGGGTCATGGCTGATGCCGTCCGGGACGCGCGGGTCGTTCGTGCCGGGTCGAGCGGTTCTCCGCGCTCCTACGGGGCACTGCTGTGGGCCCTGCCTCCGGTGGCCCTCCTCGCCCTCTTCTTCCTCTACCCCCTCGCCCTCGTCGTCCAGCAGTCCTTCCAGCCGGACAGCGGAGGCACCTCCCTCCAGCCGTACGCCGACGTCTTCGCCTCTCAGGGGTTCCGGACCGCGCTGTGGACCACCGTCTGGCTCGCACTCGCCTCCACCGCCGGATGCCTGGTGCTGGGCTTCCTGCTCTCGCTGGTCATCTCGTTCGTCCCGTTCCCCGGTGCGAGGGCGGTGGCGCGGTTCATCGACGTGTACCTGTCCTTCCCGTCCTTCCTGATCACGCTGGCGCTGCTGTTCGTCTACGGCACGACCGGGATCATCGGCTCCTTCCAGTTCCTCACCACGCCCTGGGGCGTGCTGCTGGCCGAGGTCACCTACTTCACACCGTTCGTGATGCGGCCGCTGCTCGCCGCCTTCTCGCAGCTCGACACCGCGCAGCTGGAGGCGGCAAGTTCGCTGGGGGCGCGGGCGCCGCGGATCGTACGGCGGGTGATCCTGCCCGAGGCGCTGCCCGCGCTCGCGGCCGGCGGGAGCCTCGTCCTCGTGCTCTGTCTCAACGAGTTCGGGATCGTGCTGTTCACCGGCGCGAAGGGGGTCACCACCCTGCCGATGCTCGTCTACAGCAAGGCGATCCTGGAGTCCGACTACCCGGGCGCCTGCGTGGTCGCCGTCGCCAACGTCCTGATCTCCGTGGGGCTGTACGGCCTCTACCGGGTGGTGAGCCGTCGTGCTGGTGCATAGCCGTGGGGCCAGGTGGGTCGTGTGGGCGGTGTTCCTCGTCCTCTTCCTGCCGCTGTTCGCCCTTCCCCTCCTCGTCGTCCTCGGCGCCTCCTTCGCCACCCACTGGTCCGGTGTCCTGCCCTCGGGGACGACCATCGCCAACTACCGGGCGGCGACCCGGGGCGAGGCCCTCCAGGCGCTCACCACCAGCCTGCTCACCGCAACCGCCGCCAGCCTGCTCGCGCTGACCGCCGGCACCTGGGCCGCGCTGGCCGGAGCGGCCCTGAAGAAGCGGTACCGCAGGCTCATGGACGCACTGTTCGTGCTGCCGGTCGCCGTGCCGTCGGTCGTGGTCGGACTGTCGGTCCTGGTGGCCTTCTCCAAGCCGCCGATGCTGCTCAACGGCACCCGGTGGATCGTGATCCTCGCGCACACCGTGCTGGTCACCGCCTTCGCCCACCAGTCCGTGTCGGCGGCGATCACCCGCCTCGACCCGGCCTACGAACACGCCGCCGCCTCCCTCGGCGCCCGTCCCTCCCGTGTCCTCCTCCGGGTACGGCTGCCCCTGCTGCTGCCCTCCCTGACCGCCGCCGCCGGCCTCTGCTTCGCCCTGTCCATGGGCGAGCTGAGCGCCACGATGATGCTCTATCCGCCCGACTGGACCCCGCTGCCCGTCCTGATCTACGCGGCCACCGACCGCGGTGCCCTCTTCACCGGCTCCGCCGTGGCCGTGGTGCTGATGGCCGCGACGCTGCTCGTCCTGTTCGCCGTCTCCCGGGTCCGCACCCGGGCGTCGTACCGCTGATCCCCACCGCCGTTCACTCCGCAACCCCCTTACCCCCGCGAAAACGCCAGGAGTTGGCCTCGCCATGCCCAGAACCCGCATCACGCTCGCCGTAGCCCTCGCCCTGCTCGCCACCCCCGCCCTGTCCGCCTGCGGCGGTTCCTCCGCCGCCTCCGACGCCAAGGTCGTCACCGTCTACAGTGCCGACGGTCTCAAGGGGGAGAACGGAGACGGCTGGTACGACAAGGTCTTCGCCGACTTCACCAAGCAGACCGGCATCAAGGTCAAGTACGTCGAGGGCGGTTCCGGCGAGATGGTGCAGCGCGCCGTCCGCGAGAAGAGCAACCCGCAGGCCGACGTGCTGGTCACCCTGCCGCCGTTCATCCAGGAGGCCGACAGCAAGGGCGTGCTGCAGAAGTACGAGCCGAAGGACGCGGACCAGGTCAGCGGCGCCGACAAGGCCGTCGACGGCACCTGGATCTCCGTCGTCGACAACTACTTCGGGTTCGTCTACAACAAGAAGGAGCTGAAGCAGGCCCCCAGGACCTGGGACGAGCTGCTGGACTCCAAGTACAAGAACAAGCTGCAGTACTCGACCCCGGGTGTCGCCGGTGACGGCACGGCCGTCCTCATCAAGGCCATCCACGACTTCGGCGGCAAGGACGCCGCCCTCGCCTACCTGAAGAAGCTCCAGGCCAACAACGTCGGCCCGTCCGCCTCCACCGGCAAGCTCGCCCCCAAGGTCGACAAGGGCGAGCTGCTCGTCGCCAACGGCGACGTGCAGATGAACTACGCCCAGGCCAAGGACATGCCGGGCCTCGGCATCTGGTTCCCGGCCGGCAAGGACGGCAAGCCCACCACCTTCGCCCTGCCCTACGCGGCCGGCCTGGTCACCAAGGCCCCGCACAGCGAGAACGGCAGGAGGCTGCTCGACTTCATGCTCGCGCGGAAGCAACAGCAGGAGGTCAGCGCGATCGGCGGCGGATTCGCCGCCCGCCAGGACGTCAAGGCCACCGACGCCAACGCCGTCGCCCTCGCCAAGCTGATGGACGGCGTGGACCTCTTCACGCCGGACTGGAACGACATCGACGAGAACCTCACGTCGTACGTCGAGGCCTGGAAGTCGGCCACGGGCAGCTGACCCGCCCCGCACGAAGCCGCTACCAGGTGCTCGACGGGGTACGGATCACACAGGTCTGACTAGGCTGGGGGCGTCGGTACGCCGTCGTTCCGGCGCCCCCGCCTTCTTGACCGTACGCACGCCAGGAGACGCACAACATGGCAGACCGCAAGCCCATAGAGTCGTGGCTCACCGACATGGACGGTGTCCTGATCCACGAGGGCGTCCCGATCCCCGGCGCCGACGCCTTCCTGAAGAAGCTGCGGGAGTCCGGGCGGCCCTTCCTGGTGCTGACCAACAACTCCATCTACACCGCTCGTGACCTGCACGCCCGGCTGCGCCGCATGGGCCTGGACGTGCCGGTGGAGAACATCTGGACCTCGGCGCTCGCCACCGCCCAGTTCCTGAACGACCAGCGGCCCGGCGGCAGCGCCTACGTCATCGGTGAGGCCGGTCTGACCACCGCGCTGCACGACATCGGTTACATCCTCACCGACCACGAGCCCGACTTCGTGATCCTCGGCGAGACCCGCACCTACTCCTTCGAGGCCCTCACGAAGGCCGTGCGGCTGATCAACGGCGGCGCCCGGTTCATCGCCACCAACCCCGACAACGTCGGCCCCTCCGTCGAGGGCGACCTGCCCGCCACCGGCTCGGTCGCCGCCCTGATCACCGCCGCCACCGGCAAGAAGCCGTACTTCGTCGGCAAGCCCAACCCGCTGATGATGCGGGCCGGCCTCAATGCCATAGGGGCCCACTCGGAGACCTCCGCGATGATCGGTGACCGCATGGACACCGACGTCCTCGCGGGCCTGGAGGCCGGGATGCGGACCTTCCTGGTGCTCAGCGGCGTCACCCAGCCCGACGACGTCGACCGCTACCCCTTCCGCCCCTCCAGGGTCGTCGACTCCATCGCGGACCTGGTCGACCTCGTCTGATCCGGACCCAACCCACCTGACCTGGAGTTTTCAAAACCCGGTCCACCCGTTCGGAGCAATGGTGCGCCCCCCGAGGATGCGGTGGCGCCCCGGGCGGGGGAGCCTCCTGATAACTGGAGGTTCACGATGGGCTCACTACGCCTCACTCTCTGTACGGGAATCCTGGCCGCGACCGCGTTCGCCCCGGCGGCCCACGCGGCCGACGAAGGCTCGGTCTCCGTGACCCCGGCCTCCGCCGCCCCCGGCGCGGACGTGTCCCTGCGGGTGCACGGCTGCTCAGGGAAGCAGGGGACCGCCGTCTCGACCGCGTTCGTCTCCGACGCCCGGCTGACCGGCAGCCAGGGCGCCCTGTCCGGGGAGACCCGCGTCCGCTCCTCCCTCAAGCCGGGCGCCTACGACATCAGGGTCACCTGCGCCGACTATGTGATCAGCGGAAGGATCACCGTGGTCGACAGCGGGACGGGCGCCGGCCAAGGGACCGGGCGGTACCAGCAGCCCGCGCAGAACGCCGCCCAGGACCCCGCCGGGGAGCCCGCCGGGGCCGCCGCCTCTCCGATCGCCCCCGTCGACGCGGGCGGCGGTGGCACCGCGCACTTCGCCACGGTGGCCACCACCGACTCCGGCCCCGGCACCGTCCAGACCGTGACCGGCCTGGCCCTCGCCGCGATCGCGGCGGTCGCCGTCGGGCTGCGCGCCCGCCGGGACCGCGGTACGCGCTGAAGGCGGCCCATGTACGACGACCGCGAGCGCGACACCGGCACCGGGCGGCTCATCACCGGCCTGACCTGGACGCTGCTGCTGTTCGCGCTGTGGCTGTGGGGGCGCGGGCTCACCGGCGTACCGCACGGCACGGACGGCCCCGCCACCGGTGACCTGTTCGCCCTCACGCCCGCCCAGGCCGCCCGGCTGCCCCGCCCGGCCGAGCCACTGGGGTCCGCCCTGCCCCAGCGCGTCGACATTCCCCAGCTGGGGGTGCAGGCGCCGGTGGTGAGCCGGGGCCTGGACGCCCGGGGCGCCGTCGACCCGCCGCCCTTCGACCAGCCGGGCGTGGTCGGCTGGTACGGCGCCGGCACCGCACCCGGTGCCAAGGGAGCGGCGCTCCTGGTCGGACACGTCGACACCGTGACCCGGCCCGCGGTCTTCTACAAGCTCAGCACGCTCAAGCCCGGCAACACGGTCCGCGTGGTCCGCTCCGACGGCAGGGTCGCCCAGTTCACCATCGACGACGTCAGCGTGCTGCCCCGCGCCGGCTTCGACGCCCGGCAGGCCTACGGCCCCCGCCGGGCCGGCCGCGCCGAGCTGCGCCTGATCACCTGTGGCGGCACCTTCGACCGTGCCAGCAGCAGCTACACGGCCAACGTGGTGGTCTCCGCCTACCTCACCGGAACCACCCGCTGACCCCCGTACGCCCCGTCACGCGACCTCGTGACGGACCGCCGGATATGCCAGGATCGGACACCTGGACCAGTTCGCCCAGGGGGACCAGGGGGATTCGCATGTACGACAGCAGGGGGGCCCGTCGTTCGGCGCGGGCGTCGGCGGCGGTGGTGCTGGGGGCGGCGTTGCTGCTCGCCGGATGCTCCTCCGGAGGCGGCGACAAGAACGGGGAGGCGGGGGCCCGCATCACGCAACAGCCCAGGAACGCCGACCCATTCTGGGTGAACCCGGACGGCACCGCGGCCCGCCAGCTCGCCGCCTACACCAAGGCCGGCAAGAGGACCGAGGCCGAGCAGGTCCGGAAGATCGCCGAACAGCCCGTGGGAGAGTGGATCGGGCCGGAGAACCCGGAGAAGGAGGCCCGCGGCTTCACCGAGGCCGCCGAGAAGTCCGACCGCACGGCCTTGCTGGTGCTCTACAACATCCCGCACCGCGACTGCGGCCAGTACTCCCAGGGCGGTGCCGCCGACGGCAACGCCTACCGCGCCTGGATCGACGCCGTGGCCCGGGGCATCGAGGACCGCTCCGCCATCGTCATCCTGGAACCGGACGCCGTGCTCCACCTCGTCGACGGCTGCACCCCGGCCCAGTTCCAGGAGGAACGCTACGACCTCCTCAAGGGAGCGATCGCCAAGCTCAAGTCCCTGAAGAACACCAAGGTCTACCTGGACGCGGGCAACGCCGGCTGGGGCCACCCCGACCAGATCTTCCAGCCCCTCCAGCAGGCGGGCGTCGGACAGGCCGACGGCTTCTCCGTCAACGTCTCCAACTTCTACTCCACCCAGGACTCCATCGCCTACGGCAAGCAGCTCTCGGCGAAGGTGGGCGACAAGCACTTCGTCATCGACACCAGCAGGAACGGCAACGGCCCCTACACGGCCGGCGACCCTGCCCAGCGGTGGTGCAACCCGCCGGGCCGGGCCCTCGGCGAAACCCCGACGACGAAGACGGCCGACCCCCTGGTGGACGCCTACCTGTGGGTCAAGCGGCCGGGGGAGTCCGACGGCACCTGCAAGGGAGGGCCGAAGGCCGGGGACTGGTGGGCGAGTTACGCACTCGCCCTGGCCGGGAACAGCAGGTGACTACGGAACCCTGACCCATTGAGCCTTGGACGGTGTCCCCTGGTCGTCGTCCACGAACAGCATGTACCAGCCGGACTGCACCAGATTCCGGTTCTTCGGCACGGTCACCGTGATCTTGTTCCCGGACGTCTTGAAGTCCAGTGCGACCGAGCGCTGATCCACGTCCGTCACATGCGTCGAGGCACTCGGCCGGATCAACCGCGCCTTCTTGATACTGCCCGCGTGATCCGACGTGAAGGTCCCCGAGGCGCCCCGAGCGATCGTCTGCGGACCCCCGCCGAGCGTAGGCCGGGACCCCCGGTACAGATACGGCGGCGTGTAGATCTCGATCCGCTGCTCGAACTTCCCCGGCTTGGTGTTCGCCTTGTCCCCGTACAGCGAGTCGGACCCGAAGAACATCACCCGTCCGTCCGGCAACAGGATCGAGCCGGAGTGGTAGTTCCGCCCCACCAGCGGATCGGCGACCTGCGTGAAGCTGTTGCTGTCGGGGTGGTACAGCCGGGCCTGGAGGATGTCGGAGTCGCCGCGCCCGCGGTAGTCCTCCGAGCCGCCCGACACCAGCACCGTGTCGTCCGGCAGGATCGAGGACTGCGGATACCGGGTGCCCTTCTCCAACGCGGGCCCGTCCACGAACTTCGGACGGGCGGCCTTCAGGTCGATCAGCCGCGTCTTCCTGCTCGACAGCGCCGACTCGCCGACCCCGCCGCCCCCGATCACCATGAACTTCTCGTTCTGGGCCGGAGGCAGCAGCACGGTCCCGGAGGTCTCCATCATGTTCGGATCGCTGAGCCCGGGCAGCTTGGTGAACTTGTTGGTGCCGACGTCCCAGATGCCGGGGTCACGGCCGATGTTGTCCGGCCCGTACCCCGCGTTCGAACCCGAGTAGAAGATCTTCCCGTTCTGCATCAGGAACAGTGCCGGATACGTCGGGAACTGCCGGGTCGTCCTGGTGTACGTCCACTTCCTGGTCTTCGGGTCGAAGATCTCGTTCTTGCCCGGCACCAGCTGTCCGATGTCGTCCAGGCCGGAGACGCTGAGGACCTTGCCGTCCGAGAGCGTGGTGAGCGTCGGGTACCAGCGGGCCTCGTTCATCGGGTCGACCTTGATGTACCGCTCGGCGACCGGATCGAACTCGTAGGCGTCCTTGATCCCTTCGAAGTCCTTCTTGTCGAGGGCGAGCTTCTGCGCGATCCCGTAGGTGTTGCGCGCGTCGGCGCCGGTCAGGCCCTGGATCCGGTAGTTGTCCTGGGTGCCGGTCTCGTACTGGCTGCCCTCCGCCTGCGCCTCGACGTAGACACGGCCGTAACCGGGGTTGTTCCGCAGCCACTTGCCGGTCTTGTCGAAGACCTTCGTGGCGCGCGGGACCAGGACCGGGTCCTGGGAGACGAACGTCTTGCCGTTCTGCCTGCCGGTGAACCTGGTGCCCGCGGGCAGCGTGATCGGCCTGTCCGGGTTCTCGTTGTAGAGGATCATGACGCCGCCGGCCTTCTTGACGTCACCCTTGAGCTTCTCGTACCGCTTGGTGCCGCCCGCGATCAGCAGGTTGCCGTTGGCCAGCTGGGTGTGGCCGGTGCAGAACAGGTCGTTGGGTGTGGGGATCTTCTTGATCGTGCCCTTGAGCGGGTCCCAGATCCGGGTGTCGAACTTCTTGTGGTCGAAGTTGTCCTGGTTGTTGCCCGAGCCGGCGACCAGCAGCACCTTGCCGGTGTGCAGGAGCGCCGCGTGGATGGTGTCCTGGCGGTACTCCGGCGGGAACTCGATGATGTCCCAGTGGCCGTTCTCGGCCTTGTACTCGGGTCTGTTGATCTTGTACTGGTGGTACTGCGCGGTGCCGAAGCGATAGACCCACGGCCCGTTCATCCCGGCCAGCGCGAGTACCACCGCCGTACCGATCGCGAGCCTGCGGGCGCGACGGCGGCCGGCCTGGTCCTTCATTCCTTACGTCCCCCAAGTCCGCCAAGGGCGATCTGCATGGTCTGCTCGTTCTCCCCGCTCCGGTCCGCACTCCGGTCCCCCTGCCCGGCGCCCGCCCAGGTGGGCCGCTGCTGCGGGACGTGCGGTGCGTGGGCCGCGTACGGCGCGGGCACCGCGTCCCGGGGTTCGGCGACCGCAGCGGCCGGCTTCGGCTTCTTCCGCTCCTGACGCAGCGTGTACTGCCAGGCGAAGATCGGGGAGGCGGTGATCAGCAGGGCGAAGCACGCCCAGGTGATCATCGCCGGGTGGGAGTGCCCGAACACGAAGCCGGCGGCGAGTGAGCCGGCGAAGACCAGGATGAAGAACCAGTGGACCCGGAACGTCCCGAACAGCGTGTCGGGACTTGCCGATTGGCCCTTGGGCGTCACCACGAACCTGCTCCTGCGGCGTAGCACGGCGTCCATCAGGGAGCGCGCGTAGATCGGTGCGGACAGGGCGGACATCACCATGCCCGCGACGCCGCCGGAGCCCTCCGGCTCGTGCGGGGAGACATTGTGCCGCCGGTTCCAGATGTACAGGCCGATCTGAAGGGCGGAGGCGTTGCCGTACAGCATCAGCCACACGGTCGGGTCGATGTTCACGCCCGAGGCGCCCAGGCCCAGGAACAGGGCACAACTCAGCGCCGCGAGGATCCAGTTGAGGGCGGACATCGGATAGAAGATGATCATCATCGTGTAGTTGAAGAGCTTGCCCGGCCCCAGCGTGAACAGGCCCTTCCAGTACTGCTTGAGGATCGTCTCGTACGTCCCCCGGGACCAGCGCAGCTGCTGGGTGAAGAAGTCCGTCCAGGCGTTCGGGCCCTCGCCGACCGCGAGCACGTCCGGGGTGTAGACCGACTTCCACTTCCGGCCCGTCGCGGGGTTCTTGGCGCGGTGCATCTCGAAGCCCGTCGCCATGTCCTCGGTGATGGAGTCGTACAGGCCGCCGATCTGCTTGATCGCCCTGATGCGTACGGCGTTCGACGTGCCGACGAACATCGGGGCGCCGTAGCGGTTGCCGGCGCGCTGGATCAGGGCGTGGAAGAGGAACTGCTGCGACTCGGCGGCCTTGGTGACGAAGGTGTCGTAGTTGCCGTACACCTGCGGGCCGATGACGAAGCCGACGTCCGGGTCGCGGAAGTAACCGAGCATCCGCTCCAGGTAGTTGGGCAGCGGTACGTGGTCGGTGTCGACGGAGGCGAAGAAGTCGTAGTCGCCGCCGTGCGCCTCCAGCCAGGCGTTGTAGTTGCCGTGCTTGGTCTTGGCGCGGTGCGGGCCCTTGGGCCGGTTCCACCGCGCGACGCCCTTGCGGGTGAAGTGGTGCACGCCGAGCCGGGCGCAGACCTCCTTGACGGCCGGGTCGTCACCCTCGTCCAGCAACCACACGTGCAGCAGGCCCCGGTGGCGGAGCCGCACGGCCGCCTCCAGGGTCTTCGTCACCATCTCGAGCGGCTCCTTGCCGGGCACGAAGGTGGTGATGAAGGCGACACGGGTGCCGGTCTCGGGGACCACGGGGACCGGGTCGCGGGCGACGAGTGTGGCGTGCGCGTTGGACAGCACGTTCATGCAGCGGAAGAACTCGATCAGGCCGATCGAGACGAGCATGACGACGTCGAGCGCCGGAAGGAAGTCGTAGGCGGGATAGTCGCGTTCGGTCCAGTGCTCGGGCTGGAGCAGCCAGAAGAGCAGGACCAGCGAGAGCACCGGGGCCGCGCCCAGCATCAGCGCGGCACGGACGCGGTGCGGCTCCTGCGAGAGCAGCGACCGGTACTGCACCTGGTACGGCTTGGTCGGATCGGGCTGGGTGAGGGGGCCCGCGAGACGGCTGTAGTGCTCGTAGTCGTATCTCGGCAGGCTCTTCCTCATCCGGCGGAACTGGGCCGTCCGGTGCCCGATCGCCCTGAGCTGAGTGGTCTGTGACGGGTCGTTGTGAGCATGGGTCTGTCCGGCGCCCGTCGGCGTCGACGTCATGAGTCATTCCCCCCACACGCAGGTCACCGCGTGTTTCGTCGGTCCTTGCCGCCCGGGCCGGCTCCCCTTGTGCCCGCACGCGCGGATCAGTGGTGGCTCGCAGTCCCCACGTCTTCCCCACCTTATAGACACGGGACCGCGGCCTTCCGGTTGCATGATGCCCCCCTCGGCATCGGTTCATGAGCGGGGCCCCCTTCCCCGCCGCCGGCAACCGGTTGCTTCCCCCCAACTCCCGCCGAACGGCGGCAGCTTGGATGTCCAGGTTTCTACGGCGCTCCGCATGATCGCAAGACGCGAAACGCGGTGTTTACCGGTCAAACCCGTTCATTGTGGCGCGCGTGGGGTTCGGGAGGCCGGGGTGCGCCGGTGGTCCCGGAGGGCCGGGGCGTGCCGGTGGTGGAGAGGCGGACACGGATGTTGCCGAAATGGTCCCTTATGGCCTCCTCCGCCCGCAGCGAGTCGCCGGACCGGACCGCGTCCAGGATCTCCCGGTGCTGGCGGCAGGTGATCCTGGGGTCCTGCGGCACGTCCACCAGGTCCCGCTGCACCCGGTGGAAGGCGTCCCAGAACGCCTCCAGCACCTCGCTCAGCAACACGTTGTCCAGCCCCCGGTAGAGGGTGGCGTGAAAGGCGCGGTCGGTCTCGGCGAGGCCCGCTCCCTCGGCGGCCTGCTGTTCCATACGGTTCACGAGGGCGTCCAGTTCAACGAGGTCCGCCTCGGGCAGTCGCCCGGCCAGCCGCGAGACCAGCCCGGTCTCCACGGCCTCGCGCAGCTCCAGCAGCTGCAGCAGGGAGTCCTCGCCCCGGTAGTGGCCGGCGACGGTGCGGAAGGCCAGGCCCTCGATCATCGGCGCGAACGACATCGAGCCGACGTACGTTCCGAAGCCGTGCCGGATCTCCACGATTCCCATCGCCTGCAGCGCCTTCAGGGCCTCGCGCACGGAGTTCCGGCTCGCGCCGAGGTACTCCATCAGCTCGGGCTCGGTCGGCAGGGGGGCGCCCGAGGGCAGCCGTCGGTCCACGATCAGCTTCTTGATCCGCTCCTGAAGGTCCCGGGCTGCCATGGCGAGAGAGTACGCGACGCGTGCGGGGGGTGAACCTGCGCCGACATCGGTTGCCGCGGGGCCTGGTTGCGAGGGGGCCGGTGCTGCGGCCGGGGCGACGCCCGCCTGTGCGGCGGGGTCGCTCGCCGGCGGAGGGCACGGCGATCCTCGCACGGGCGGCGGGTGGCGTCGCCTTCGCGCGCCGACCAGGTCAGGACGAGGCCGCTGGGGACGAAGAAGAGGGTGACGCCGAGCCCGCCGGTCTCCACGGCCGCTTGGCGCAGGCCGGTGAGCGAGGGGGCTCGTTCACGCGCGCCGGGCCGGGCCGCCGCGCGTGGGCGCGCGCTCGGCGGGTCGTCGGGGGCGGGAGCGGTGCGGTCCCGGCGGGCGAGGCCGGCGCTGTCGGGGCCGTGGCCCTTACGGCGGTGACCCCTTGTCCGGCTCGGTCAGGGCAGGGGGAGGGGCACCGCCGGCCGGTCCTGCCCGGCGCTCGGCGCGCGGGGCTGCTCCGTGGCGGCTCACGCGGCCGTGATCGGTTCAGGGTGCGGAGGGTGCCGACCGGCGCGTCCGGTGCCCGCGCCGGCACAGGGGGACCGCCGGCGAGCGCCACGTACGGGCTGACGGTGATCGCCTCGTGCACCTCGCGGGCGGGCTCGGCCGGCACCGGTCGGGGACGGCGGCGCACGTGCTCGGGGTCACACGAAAGGCCCCTCGCGTTCGCGAGGGGCCTTTCGGTCGGTGCGCCGCCAGGGACTCGAACCCCGGACCCGCTGATTAAGAGTCAGCTGCTCTAACCAACTGAGCTAGCGGCGCCTGCTGACGGAGATAACTCTACCTGACCTTCAGGGGTGCCTTTGACCACCCGGGGACGGCCGGACGGCCGTCGGAGGGGCCGTGTACATCATTCGGCCCGTCAAAGTGAGGCTTCGGCGAACAGTTGGGAAACAGACCAATGTGCACACTCGCGGACAAACCCTCTCCGAATGTGAGGTAGATCGCATGAAGGCGCCCGTGTTCGAGGAAATCGCCCCGGCGAGCGGCTGTGGCTGCCCGGGCTGCGCCGAAGGGCGACGGGTGAGTCCCCGCCTGTCGTCCGGCCGCCTCGGCGGCCGCTCGGCGGCCTGCGGACTCGTGGTCGTCGCCGCCGCTTCCGCGGTCCTCGGCGCGGCCGCCCCGGCCGCCGCCCTCGCCCCCGGCCACCCCGTCGAGCGGCGCTCCCACGTCCCCGGCGGCGGCGGTGAGCCCGACACCCCCCAGGGCACCAAGGCCCCGCTGCACGGCCCCGGGGGCAGACCGGCGCCCGCGACCGCCCCGGTCCCCGCGACCACCCGGACCCAGATCATCAAGCGGGCCAAGGTCTGGGTGGCCGCGCAGGTGCCGTACAGCATGGACGACTACTGGACCGACGGTTATCGGCAGGACTGTTCGGGCTATGTCTCCATGGCCTGGAGCCTGCCCGGCAACGAGTGGACGGGCAGCCTCCAACGGTTCGGTGTGAAGATCACCAAGGAGAGCCTCCAGCCCGGGGACATCCTGCTCTACCACAACCCCGACAACCCCGAGAAAGGCTCTCACGTGGTGATCTTCGGTGGCTGGACGGACTACACGCACACCTACTACACGGTCTACGAGCAGACACCCCCGCACACCCGCAGTCAGCCCACCCCCTACCCCTACTGGAGCAACGCCGACAAGTACGTCCCCTACCGCTACAAGGGCCTCACCGCCGCCACGGCGAGCGCTCGGCGGGCCGGCGTCGAGGCGGGGGCCGGCGTCCCGGGCGCGCCAGGGCCGGGGCGGTCGGTCCTGCAGGGGATGCCCTTCTCGCACGGGGTGCCCGGCTACCCGGGCCGGCACCACTTCCGTCCCGGCGCGGAGAGCCCGTATGTCACGCAGTTGGGCCGCCGGCTGATGGAGAAAGGGTTCGGCGCGTTCTACGCCAACGGTGCCGGTCCGCGCTGGGGCGAGGCGGACCGGCGAGCCGTGGAGGCCTTCCAGCGCGCCCAGGGCTGGCGCGGTGGCGCCGCCGACGGCTATCCGGGGCCGGAGACCTGGCGACGGCTGTTCGCGGACCTGGTTCCCGGCCGGACGACCGGCCTCTGACCGCCCGACCGGGCAGCCGGTCCCCGACCCGGGAGGCCCCGGAACACCCCTGTTCACGACGCGTTAACGCGGAGGCTGGAGGCACGCATGAGTACGAACACGTCACACACACCGCCCGATTCCGAGGGGCAGCCGGACGCCGCCGCGGAGCCGGGCGCGCATCAGGCCCGGCTGATCCACAACGAGGAGACCACCGAGATCCCGGTCCATCTGCTCTTCCGTGACGGCTCCGAACCGCTGGGCCCGGTGAAGGTACCGCTCGAGTCCGTGGTCGTGGCCCGCCGGAAGGACACCGGTGAGGAGCCGCGGCCCACGGGCGCGGAGCCGGTGCCCAGCCGGCCGCGGCCGGAGGTCGGTCCGGAGCTGGCGGAGCGCCCGGCGCGGGCGCTGCCGGGCGCCTTCGGGGTGCTGGCCGGGACGTGCGGGCTCGCCGGGTGCGTGGCGACCTCGTGGTGGGCGGGGTTGCTGTCACCGGCGGTGGCGCGGGCGTTGCGGCTGCCCGCGTCCGCGGGCGCCGGTCTCGGTCCGGCGCAGTGGGCGGCGTACGTCGGGGCCGGGGTGCTCGGGATGCTCGGCTTCAGCGGGCTGGCCCGGGGGCGGAACGGGCGGGCCTGGGTGCTCGGCCTGTTCGGCCGCTACCGGGGGACGGTCCGGCGCACCGGGCTGCTCTGGGTGAACCCGTTGCTTCCGCGCCGCCTGGTCGATGTGCGGCTGCGGCACTGGCGCAGCGAGGCGATGCCGGCGGCCGATCCCGACGGGCTGGCGCTCAGGGTGGTCGTGCTGGTGGTGTGGCGGGTGCGGGACACCGCGCGGGCGGTGCTCGGTGTCGAGGACCACGAGGCGTACCTGCGCCAGTGCGTGGAGGCGGCGCTGGCCCGGGTGCCGGTGGAGCCGGGAGCCGGGACGCGGGGCGGGGTGACGGCGGCCGGGGACGCGCTGACCGGGCTGGTGGCAGAGGAGGCCGCGCCGGTCGGCGTGGAGGTCTTCTCGGTGCAGCCGGTCCGGGTGGAGTACGCCCCGGAGGTCGCCCCCGCGATGAACCGGCGCCGGATCGCCTCGCTGGACGCCCGGCGGCGGGCCGACACGCTCGGCTCGGTGGTGGACTCGGTGGAGGACATGGTGACCCGGCTGGCGGCACGCGGCCTGGTCGAACTCGACGACTACGACCGGAAGGTGCTGGTGCGGGACCTGACGGTCGCGTTCTGCTCGGGGCGAGGGGAGCCGTTGTAGCGATCCCCGACGGGTGCGGACACGTCGTTTGTATGGACACAGTCAACAGACGGCAATAATCTGACACTTGGTCTAGACCTACCTGCACAGCTCACCGAACTCCCCACGTTCTCCAGGAGCGGCAGTATGCGCACCAAGACCAAGTTGTCCGCGGTCGTGCTCGGCGTGGCGACCGCCGGAGCGTTCGCGCTCTCCACCGGCGGCGCCAGCGGGCACGGCTACACCGACCTCCCCATCAGCAGGCAGAAGCTCTGCGCCAACGGCACGGTGACGGGCTGCGGTGACATCCAGTACGAGCCGCAGAGCGTCGAGGGCCCCAAGGGCTTCCCGGTCGCGAGGCCCGCCGACGGGCAGATCTGCAACGGCGGCCTGAGCCGGTTCGCCCAGCTCAGCTCGCCCACCACCCCGTCCGGCGGGGCCTGGCCCACCACCAAGGTGACCGGCGGCCAGACGTACACCTTCCGCTGGCAGTTCACCGCCATGCACGCCACGACGGACTTCAAGTACTACGTCACCAAGCAGGGCTGGAACCAGAACCACGCCCTGTCCCGCTCGGACCTCAACCTCACCCCGTTCCTGACGGTCCCGTACAACGGCCAGCGCCCGCCGGCCACCCTCAGCCACAGCGGCACCCTGCCGACCGGGCTGAGTGGGCACCACGTCATCGTCGCGGTGTGGACGATCGCCGACACGGGCAACGCGTTCTACGCCTGCTCGGACGTCACCTTCTGAGGACCGTTACGCCACGGCACGGAAACTGAGGTTCCCTTGAGGCGGGCCGCCCCTACCGGCGGGTACGTTCCTCGCACGCCGGCCGAGCGGGGCGGCGTACCGACCTCGGGGGAACCTCATGTTTGAGCTGCTCTTCTACGCCGTGCCCGCGCTCATGATCGCCCTGGCGGTCTTCGTGCTGGTCAGGCTCCTGCGCCGGTCGCGGGAGGTGCGCCGGGCCTGGAACGGCGGGCTGACCGCCGAGGCGCGCTGCCTGCGGACGTACGCCACGACCAGCGGCGGAGGTGAGACCTCCGTCAGCACGACGCTCCACCACGTGTACGAGTTCACCACCCGCGAGGGCCGTACCGTCCGCTTCGAGGAGAGCAACGGGCCGGGGACGACGGTCGAGGGCGACATCCTCACCGTGCACTACGCGGCCGAGCAACCCGAGCGTGCGACCGCGCACGCCCCGGCGCGGGGGAGGCTCGCCGCCGAGTCCGGCTGCCTGGTGGCGTTCTTCGGCGTGTTCATCGCGGGTTGCGTCACCTTCATGGTGGTGGCCCACTCGGTCTTCTCGCTCGCGGACGGCTTCCTGCCCTAGCCTCCACATCTGACGCCATGTCAGTTACCGTGCGCCTCCATGGAGTCCATGACACGCACGGTCGCCGAGCTGGTCGCCGCGCGGTGGGGCGACCACCGGGCGGGGCTCATGTGCGAGGGTCGCACGCTGACGCAGCATCAGGTCGCCGCGGGCGCCGCCGCCCGGGCGGCACTCCTGGCCGACCTGCTGCCGCCGGGCGCCGTCCCGCACGTCGGCGTACTCCTCGACAACACCGAGGAGTTCCCGCTGTGGCTCGGTGCCGCCGCCCTCGCCGGAGCGGCCGTGGCCGGGATCAACCCCACCCGCCGGGGTTCCGAGCTGGCCCGGGACATCCTGCACACCGAGTGCCCGCTCCTGGTCACCGAGCGTATCCACCTGCCCCTGCTGGCGGGCCTGGAGCTGCCGGGGGTGCGGATCCTCGTGACGGACGGCGAAGAGTACGGCGCCCTTCTCGCACCCTACGCCGACGCCGTGCCCGACCCGTCCCGCGCCGCCCCGGCCGACCGGCTGCTGCTGTACTTCACCTCCGGCTCGACGGGCGCGCCCAAGGCGGCCCTCTGCTCCCAGGGCCGGCTGGCGGCGGCCGGTCAGGCGCTGGTCCGGCAGTTCGGGGTGCGCGCGGACGACGTCCACTACATCTGCATGCCGATGTTCCACGGCAACGCGGTGATCGCCGACTGGGCCCCCGCACTGGCGGCGGGCGCGTCGGTCGCCCTGCGGCGCCGGTTCTCGGCGTCCGGGTTCCTGGCGGACGTACGCCGCTACCGGGCGACGTACTTCACGTACGTCGGCCGGGCCATCCAGTACGTGCTCGCCACCGAGGAGCGTGCGGACGACCGGGACAACCCGCTGCGGCTCGGCTTCGGCACGGAGGCGGGCGCGGTGGACGCGGCGGCCTTCGAGCGGCGGTTCGGGGTGCGGCTGGTGGAGGGGTACGGCTCCTCCGAGGGCGGTGCGGCGATCCAGTGGGCGCCGGGCACGCCGAAGGGCGCGGTGGGACCGGCCGGGCCGGGGCTCGCGGTGCTCGACCCCGCCACCGGGCGCGAGTGCCCGTCGGCCGCCTTCGGCTCCGCCGGACGGCTGCTCAACGGCGAGGAGGCGATCGGGGAGCTGGTGAACCGGGGGCCCAACCCGTTCGAGGGGTACTGGCGGAACCCGGCCGCCGAGGCCGAGCGGCGCCGGGGTGGGGTGTACTGGACCGGTGATCTGTTCTACCGGGACGCGGACGGCTACCTCTACTTCGCGGGCCGTGCCGATGACAGGATCCGCGTCGACGGGGAGAACCTGGCCGCCGCGATGATCGAGAACATCGTCGCGAGGTACGAGGGCGCGGTGGCCGTCGCCGTCTACGGGGTGCCGGACCCGGTGACCGGGGACCAGGTGATGGCGACCATCGCCGGCACCTTCGACCCGGCGGGCTTCGCGGAGTTCCTGGCGGCCCAGCCCGACCTGGGGACGAAGATGGCGCCCCGCTTCGTGCGGGTGGTGGAGCGCATGCCGGTGACGGCCACGAACAAGATCCACCGGGCGCGGCTCAGGAAGGAGGGGGTTCCGTGTGCCGATCCGGTGTGGTGGAGGCCACCGGGGGAGGAACGGTACCGGCTTCTCAGCCCCGGGGAGGCCGGCGGGGGCGTGGGTGGCGAGGCCCCCGCCACGCGCGGCGCGGCCGCGCCATAACAGAGATGGCGAGCCATGTCCGTGCTTCTCGCGGACATGGCTCGCCATCGTCATCGTGCGCCGCCAGGGACTCGAACCCCGGACCCGCTGATTAAGAGTCAGCTGCTCTAACCAACTGAGCTAGCGGCGCATGACTCCCGCCCGCCGTGGTGTGTGTCCTCCGCGGCTGGCGACGAAGAAAATACTACCTGGTCCCGAGGGGTGCTCATGACCACCCCAGGTGTCCTAGATCGTCAGGGACAGCAGGACCGGTGCCGCGTTCCGGTTCAGCGCGTCCGCCGCTTGCTTCAGCCGGTGCGCGTGCTCCACGGGAAGCGACAGCGCCAGGCAGCCCACCGACGACCCCGCGGTGATCGGGACGGCCGCGCAGACCGTGCCGATCGCGTACTCCTGGAGGTCCAGGACCGGCACCGTCGGAGGCTGGGACTCCAGCCGGGACAGCAGCAGCTTGTCGCTGGTGATGGTGCGCGAGGTGAGGCGGGCCATCTTGTGCCGGGAGAGGTGGTCGCGGCGGCCGTTGTGGTCGAGCTGGGTGAGCAGGCTCTTGCCGACCGCCGTGGCGTGGGCGGCCGTGCGGAAGTCGACCCACTCGTTGACCGCCGGGGTGCCGGGCCCGGCCGCGTACTGGGTGACCCTGACCTCGCCGTCGACGTACCGGCTCATGTAGACCGCCGCGCCGACCGAGTCGCGCAGCCGGTCCAGGGTCTGCTGGAGCTGCTCGCGCACGGCCCGCTCCCTGTCGTGCGCGGAGGTGAGGCGGCGCAGGGTGTCGCCGGTGACGTACGCCCCGCCGGCGATCTGCTCGACGTAGCCCTCGCGGCGCAGCATGCGCAGCAGGGCGGTGAGCCGCTCGGGGCCGAGGCCGGTGCGGCGGGCCAGCTCGGAGTCGGTGACGCCGGCGGAGTGGCGGGCCACGGTCTCCAGCACGCGCAGGGCGTCCTGGGCGGAGTGGTACGGGGCGGTCGGCTCGTGCTTCAGCGCCACGGTGTTTCCCCCTGCGCTCGCCTGTGTGGGCCGCGGGATCCGGTCGGCGGATCGGTACCACGATAACGGGCAAACCCGTTGCCGGGAGAGGGGGTTGGCGAGATTGTCGCGCTCGCCGGGCCCCTCCCAACTGCGGCGCAGACCCTCTGGCATATGCCAACGTCATGACCCAGCGGCCGGACCTCGGAATCTGCCGGATCCACGTCCCGCGGTCACAGGACCGCGCTGAGGAATTCCCGGGTGCGGTCCTGCTCCGGCTCGGTGAAGATCTGCTCCGGGGGACCCGATTCGATCACCCGTCCGCCGTCGAACATCAGTACCTGGTCCGAGATGTCCCGGGCGAAACCCATCTCGTGGGTCACGCAGAGCATGGTGATGTCCGTGCTGCGGGCGATGTCCCTGAGCAGGTCGAGCACTCCTGCGACCAGCTCCGGGTCGAGCGCGGAGGTGACCTCGTCCAGCAGCAGCACCCGTGGCCGCATGGCCAGCGCCCGGGCGATCGCCACCCGCTGCTGCTGACCGCCGGACAGGCGGGTCGGCCTGACGTCGCACTTGTCGGCGAGTCCCACCAGGTCCAGCAGCTCCCGGGCCCGCTCCTCGGCCTCGTCCTTGGACATGCCGAGGACCTGCACCGGGGCCTCGGTGATGTTCCGCAGCACGCTCATGTTCGGGAACAGGTTGAACTGCTGGAACACCATCCCGATCTTCTTGCGCACCTCCCGGATCTGCTTCTCCGGCGCCGGGAACAGCTGTTCCCCGTCGACGGTGATCGTGCCCTCGTCCGGTTGGGTGAGGGTCATCAGAAGTCTGAGGATCGTGGTCTTGCCGGAACCGGAGGGCCCGATCAGGGTCACGTGCCGGCCGGCGTCGACGGAGAAGTTCAGCCGGTCCAGCACGGTGTTCTCGCCGAACCGCTTGGTGACGTTCTCCAGACGGATCAGCTCGGTCGGCTGGGCGTCGGTCAGGGAGGGCTGTGGACGGGTCTCAACGGACAAGGCGTCGCTCCAGGGCTCGCAGGAGAAGGGAGGCCAGGTAGGAGATGAGGATGAAGGCCACGCCGATCACGGTGACCGGCTCGGTGAACTGGAAGTGCTGCTGGGAGAAGAGCCGGGCCTGGCCGAGCATCTCCAGCACCGTGATCACCATCAGCATCGGCGTGTCCTTGAGCATGGAGATCACGTAGTTGCCGAGCGCGGGAACCACCCGGCGGATCGCCTGCGGCAGGATCACCGCGGTCCAGGTACGTCTCCGGGGCAGGTTCAGCGCGGTCGCCGCCTCCCACTGGCCGGCCGGCACCGCCTCGATACCGGCCCGGTAGACCTGCATGGTGTACGTCGAGTAGTGCAGACCGATGGCGAACACGCCGGTGGTCAGCGCCGAGAAGGTCAGACCCCACTCGGGCAGCACGTAGAACAGGAAGAACAGCTGGACCAGCAGCGGGGTGTTGCGCACGAACTCCGTGACCACCCCGACCGGCCAGCGCACCCACCGGGTCGGCATCCGCGTCAGCAGCGCCCACACCAGACCCAGGGTGAACGACAGCAGCGAACCGAGGGCCAGCGCCTCCAGGGTGACCAGCAGCCCGTCCCAGAAGTGCGGCATGAAACCGCTCACGGCGCTCCAGTCCCACTTCATGCGACGCCACCCCCCACTCCGGTCGTCTGTGCCCGCTTCAGCTCACGCGCCGCCGACTCCGTGCCGGCGTCCTTGCCGACCCCGGCCTTCAGCCGCTTCTCCAGTCCCCGCATCAGACGCGTCAGCACGAAGGCGATCACGAAGTAGATCAGCAGCACATATGTGTAGATCTCCGCGCTCTGCTGCAGCGCCAGCCGGACCAGGTTCGCGCTGAACGTGAGATCGCCCATGCCCATGACCGACACCAGCGCGGTGCCCTTGAGCAGCTCGATCAGCAGATTGCAGAAGGACGGGATCATCTCCGGCACCGCCTGCGGCAGCAGGATCAGCCGCATCCGCTGCGCCGGAGTGAAGCTGAGGGCGATCCCCCCCTCCCGCTGGGCCGGGTCGACGGCCTGCAGCGCGCCGCGCACGATCTCCGAGCCGTACGCGCCGTACGTCAGCCCGAGCGCCAGCGTGCCCGCCCACATCGGCACCAGCTGCCAGCCGAAGGCGACCGGCAGCACGAAGAACACCCAGAAGATCATCACCAGCGCCGAGGTGCCGCGGAACACCTCGGTGTAGAAGCCGGCCACGAAACGCACGATCCACAGCCGGTGGGTGCGCGCGATGCCGACGACGAAGGACACCGCGGTGGCCAGCAGCGCACTGAACACCAGCAGCTGGACGGTGGTCCAGACGCCCTTGAGTACCAGTTCCCACAGTCCCGAGGTCATCCGCCGCACAGCTCCTTCGCGGTGAGGTCGGTCATCTCGGCCTTGGTGAAGCCGAACGGCCTGAGGATGCGGAACAGTTCGCCGCTCTTCTTCAGCTTGCGCAGCTCGACGTTGAAGGCGTCCCGCAGCCGGGTCTCGGTCGGCCGGAACGCGAAGGCGCCACCGTCGACGTGCGGCTTGCCCTTGACGAGCGGCGCGAACGGCCGGGTGGCCTCCGCCTTTCCGGACTTCTTCACCACCTCGCGGGTGGTGAGGGCCGTACCGGCGAAGACGTCGACGCGCCCCGCCTCGACGGCGTTCAGCCCCGCGACCTGGTCCGGGACGATGAGGATGTCGCTCTGCTTGTACCCGGCCTCGACCGCGTACTGGATCTCGGCGTATCCGGTGCCGGTGGCGAACTTCGCCTTCTTGGCGACCACGTCGCGGTAGGAGTGCAGCCCCATCGGGTTCCCCTTCCGCACGATGAACGAATCCAGCATCTGGTAGTCCGGGTCGGCGAAGATCACCTGCTGGCAGCGCTCCGGATTGACGTACATCCCGGCCGCCACGACGTCGAACTGCTGGGAGTTGAGCCCCGGGATCAGCGACCCGAACTCGGTGGGCACCGGCTGCACCTTGTCCACCCCGAGCCGCTTGAAGATCACCTTGGCCAGCTCGGGCGCCTCACCGGTGAGATGGCCGTCCCTGTCGATGTACCCGAAGGGGATCTCACCGGCGATCCCGAGCCGTACGACGCCCTGCGCGCGGAGCCGCTGGAGCAGGTCCCCGCCCTCCTTGCCGGACGCCTCGGCGACCCGCGTGCAGCCCGCCGCGCCCAGCACACCGAGGGCCGCGAGGCCGCCGAGCACGGACCGCCGGGTGTGTCTGCGTTCCGTCCGTATTGTGTGTACGTCGTTCCCAAGTGGTGGAGCCATGGCGGCGCGGCTACCCAAGCGCACCCCGGCTATGCACCCTTGTTTCATGGCCGAACGATTCGTCACCGTCTCGCTCGACAAGCGGGACGTGCACTGCACGGCACGACTGCTGGCCGACCGCGCGCCCCTGACCTGCGCGGCGGTATGGGAGGCGCTCCCGCTCGCGGGTGACGTCTATCACGCCAAGTACGCCCGCAACGAGATCTACGCCCTCTTCCCGCCGTTCGCCTCCACGGAACCCCCACTGGAGAACCCGACGGTCACCCCGATTCCCGGCGACCTCTGTTACTTCTCCTTCGCCGGCGCCGAGCTGGGCACCAAGGCCTACGGCTACGACCGCGAGGTCCGCCCCGGCAGCACGGTGGTCGACCTGGCCCTGTTCTACGAGCGCAACAACCTGCTCCTCAACGGCGACGTGGGCTGGGTGCCCGGGATCGTCTGGGGCCAGGTGGTCGAGGGCCTGGAGGCGATGGCCGAGGCCTGCAACGACCTGTGGCGCACCGGGGCGGCGGGGGAAACACTGTCCTTCCGGCGGGCCTGAGGAGGGGCGGGTACCGGTGTGGGGCGAAAGTCCCCAGGCGTGGGCCGGCTCACCGGTGGTGTGCGGGCCGCGGGGCAGGGTAGGCAGCGGCCGCATGCTCGGCGCCCGCTGGTTCAGGGAAGCAGGGAAGGCGCCGTCACCGCCCCGGCCTCGTACAACGCGTGTGCGGCTCGCAGCACCAGGTCGTCCCGGTGCCGGGCGGCGACCAGTTGCATGCCCACCGGCAGGCCGTCCCCGTCCGCCCCCACCGGGACGGTCGCCGCGGGCTGCTGGGTCAGGTTGAACGGGTAGGTGAACGGCGTCCAGCCCGTCCAGCGCCGGTGCGCCGAGCCCCGCGGTGTCTCCGGGCCCGCCTCGAACGCGGTCACCGGCAGAGTCGGGGTGACCAGCAGGTCGTACCGCTCGTGGAAGCGGCCCATGCGCCGGCCGAGGTCCATGCGGACGTCGACGGCGGCGAGATAGTCCAGCGCGCTGTACCGGGCGCCCTGGACGCAGATCTCCCGCAGGCCGGGGTCCAGCAGCTGCCGCTTGCGCGGGGAGAAGCGCTCGGTGAGCCGGGCCGCGCCGCTGAACCACAGGGTGTGGAAGGCCTCCACCGGGTCGCTGAAATCGGGGTCGGCCTCCTCCACGTACGCGCCGAGGTCGGCGAGCAGGGCCACCGTCCGCCGCACCGCCGCCGCGACCGCCGGCTGGACCGCGACCTGGCCGCCGAGGGACGGGGAGTACGCCACCCGCAGCCCTCGTACCCCTCCCTTCAGGCCCTCCGTGAAGGAGCCCGGCGCGGCCGGCAGCCCCGACCAGTCGCGGGCGTCCGGCACTCCGATGACGTCGAGCAGGAGGGCCGCGTCGGCCGCGTCCCGGGTCATCGGGCCCGCGTGGGACAGCGTGCCGAAGGCGCTCGCCGGGTAGAGGGGCACCCTGCCGTAGGTCGGCTTCAGGCCGAAGACGCCGCAGAACGCGGCCGGGATGCGGATGCTGCCCCCGCCGTCCGTGCCGAGCGACAGGGGACCCGCACCGAGCGCCACGGCCGCCGCGCTGCCCCCGCTGGAGCCACCGGCGGTGCGGGAGTGGTCGTGCGGGTTGCGCGTGATCCCGGACAGCGGGGAGTCCGTCACGCCCTTCCAGCCGAACTCCGGGGTGGTCGTCTTGCCCAGGAACACCGCGCCGTGCTCGCGCAGACGGGCCACCGAAGGGGCGTCCTCCTGCCAACTCCCCTGTTCCGCGAGCGTCCTGGAGCCGCGCAGTGTCGGGTGGCCGCGCATGAGGAGGATGTCCTTGACCGTCACCGGCACCCCGTCGACCAGCCCGGCCGGCTCGCCCCGCCGCCAGCGCTCCGCCGACTCCCGCGCCCGTGCCAGCGCGTCCTCCTCGGTGAGCCGCACGAACGCGTTCACCTCCGGCTGGATGCGCCGCGCCCGCTCCAGGGCCTGCTCGGTCGCCTCCACGGGACTGAACTCGCCCTTGCGGTACCCCTCCAGGAGCGATACGGCGGTGAGGTCGGTGAGCTGCATGCACCCTCCCAGGGGTCAGTGACCGGGGACGTAACCACGTTTCTTGTCGACCACGTTCACCAGAGATCTGCCCGCCGCCCAGCGCTCGTACAACTCCACGAACTGTGCGCCCAGTTCGTCCCGCCAGCCGAGCGTGTCCCCGCTCATGTGCGGGGAGACGATCAGCCCCGGCAGCCCCCACAACGGGCTGTCCGGGGGGAGGGGTTCGGTGGTGAAGACGTCGAGGGCCGCGCCCGCGATCCAGCGCCGGGTCAGGGCGCGGGCGAGGGCGGCCTCGTCGACGAGCTGACCGCGACCGACGTTGACGAAGAACGCCGAGGGCTGCATCACGCCGAAGCGGTGGGCGTCGAACATGCCGTACGTCTCCTCGGTGAGCGGCGCCGCCGCGATCACCCAGTCCGCGCGGGAGATCAGCCGGTCCAGGTCGGCCGGGCCGTGGATGCCGGTCCGCGGCACCCGCCCGACCAGCGCCGTCGTCACCCCGAGAGCCTTCAGCGTGCGGACGATCGCCCGGCCGATCGGGCCCGAGCCGACCACGCACGCGCGCGTGCCCGCCACCCGCCGGGTCTCCCGGTGCCGCCAGGTCCGCTCCCGCTGGTGCTCCAGCGTGCGCGGCAGGTCCTTGGCGACCGCCAGTACCAGGGCCGCCACGTACTCGGCGATCGGCTGGTCGAAGATCCCGCGCGCGTTCGTGACCACCGTGTCGGACGCGGCCAGCTCCGGGCCCAGGAGATGGTCCACTCCGGCGCTCGCCGTGTGCACCCAGGCCGGCCTCGGCCCGTCCCCCGGCCAGGCCTCGCGGACCGCGCGCGAGGTGAAGTCCCAGACCAGCAGCACGTCCGCCTGCGGCAGCCGCTCGGCCAGGTGCGCGGCGTCCGTGTGCACGATCCGGGCGCGGCCGGTGAGCCGGCCGAGCCGGGGCGGCGGCTCGGCGTCCAGGACGAGAAGGGTCGGGAGGGTCGTCATACGGGGCGGCTCCGAGCGTCTGACGTGCGCGGATCACGCGGGGAATATGCGCGGATTGACCACGCTCGCACCCGAACCTACCTTCGTCAACACGGGCGCATCCGCAATCCGTTGCCCGCTCGTCTCCCAGCGTGAGGGTGGCAGCCATGGACGTCTCCTTTCTCGGCGGACCCCGCCCCCAGCGCGGGGTCGGAGTGGTGGCCCCCTTCGACTTCGCCCTCGACCGGGAACTGTGGCGCTGGGTGCCCGGCGAGGTGTCCCTGCATCTGACCCGGACCCCGTTCGTGCCGGTCGAGGTGAGCCTGGACCTGGCCCGGCTGGTGAGCGAGCACGAGACCCTCGGCGACGCCGTGCGTGCGCTGACCGCCGTCGCGCCCGAGGTCGTCGCCTACGCCTGCACCTCCGGCAGCTTCGTCGGCGGGATCGCCGGGGAGCGGGCGATGTGCGCGGCGATGAGCCTCGCGGGCGCGCCGCCCCCGGTGACCACCTCCGGGGCGCTGCTGGAGGCGCTGACCGAGCTGCGGATCCGCCGGGTCGCGCTGGTCACGCCGTACACGGTGTCCGTCACCCGGGCCCTGGAAGACTTCGTCGCCGAGGCCGGGGTGCAGGTCACCGGGTGCGCCTTCATGGGGCTGACCCGGCACATCTGGCGGGTGCCGTACCGGGACGTCGTCGCCATGGCCCGGCAGGCGGTCCGCTCCGGCACCGCCGACGCGCTCTTCATCTCCTGCACCAACCTGCCGACCTACGACGTGATCCCCCAGCTGGAGGCCGAGCTGCGCATTCCGGTGCTGTCCGCCAACCAGGTCACGATGTGGGCGGCGCTGCGCCGACTGGGTACCCGGGCCGTGGGGCCGTACCAGGCGCTGCTGGACGAATCGGCGCGTGCCTGGCCGCCCGCACTGCCGGAAGAGACGCAGGAAGGCTGGACATGACCGCACTCGGATTCCTCTACCCGGGCCACTCCGCCGAGGACGACTATCCACGCATCGAGCAGCTCCTCGGCAGCGACATCCGGGTGGACGTGGTTCACACCGACATCGGTGAGGACGCGCACCGGGTGGCGGCGCTGCGCGAGATGGGCTCCGCCGACCGGCTCGCGGCGGGCATGGAGAGCCTGCGGCTGACGGGCGCCGAGACGGTGGTGTGGGCCTGCACCAGCGGCGGCTTCGTGCACGGCTGGGAGGGCGCCCAGGAGCAGGTGCGCACGCTCGCCCGGCTGGCCGGGATGCCCGCGTCCTCGACGTCGTTCGCCTTCGTGCACGCGGCCCGGGAGCTCGGGGTGCGGCGGGTCGCGGTCGGGGCGACCTACCCGGAGGACATCGCCGCGCTGTTCGCGGACTTCCTGCGGGCCGGCGGCCTGGAGGTGACCGGCACCCGCTCCTCGGGGATCATCACGGCCGCCGAGGTCGGCACGTGGGGCGAGGAGGACGTGCTGACGCTGGCGCGGGCCGCGGACGTCCCCGACGCGGAGGCGGTGCTGCTGCCGGACACCGCGCTGCACACGGCGGCGCATCTGCCCCTGCTGGAGAAGGCGCTGTCCAAGCCGGTACTCACGGCGAACCAGGTGTCGGTGTGGGAGGGGCTGCGGCTCGCCGACCGGCGGGTGAACGCGCCGACGCTGGGGAAGCTGTTCACCAGGGAACCGATCGTGCAGGCCTGACCCGACCGGAATAAGCGGAGACTGCCTCCTGTTAGAGCGTGCTGGACAGCTCACGCCACAAACAGGAGGCCCACACCGTGTCGGCAGACGAGATCCGGGGCACGACGCACGGGACCGCCCCCGTCCCCCTCTCCGTACTGGACCTGGTGACCGTCGGCGCGGGCAGTACCGCCGGCGACGCGCTGCGCACCAGCGTGGAGCTGTCCCGGTTCGCGGAGGCGCGCGGCTTCCACCGGTACTGGGTCGCCGAGCACCACGCGATGCCGGGCGTCGCCTCCTCCTCGCCCGCCGTGATCCTCGCCCACCTCGCCGCCCACACCGACCGCATCCGGCTCGGCTCGGGCGGCGTCATGCTGCCCAACCACGCCCCCCTGGTGATCGCCGAGCAGTTCGGCACGCTGGAGGCGATGGCACCGGGCCGTATCGACCTCGGCCTCGGGCGCGCCCCCGGCACGGACGGCGCCACCGCCGCGGCCCTGCGCCGTACGGACACCCTGAACGAGGGCGCCGACGACTTCCCGCAGCAGCTCGCCGAGCTCACCCGCTTCCTGGACGACGACTTCCCCGACGGGCATCCGTACCGCCGGATCCACGCGATCCCGGGCCCCGTCCAGGCCACCACCCCCGGCGGCGTCCAGTCCCCGCACCGCCCGCCGATCTGGCTGCTCGGCTCCTCCGGCTTCAGCGCCCGACTCGCCGGCCTGCTGGGCCTGCCGTTCGCCTTCGCGCACCACTTCTCCGCGCAGAACACCATCCCGGCCCTGGACCTGTACCGGCAGACCTTCCGCCCCTCCGCGGTGCTCGACGAGCCGTACGCCCTCATCGGCGTCTCCGCCCTCGCCACCGACGACGAGCGCGAGAGCCGCCGCCAGACCCGGGCGATGGCCCTGAACATGCTCCGGCTGCGCACCGGCCGGCCCGGCCTCTTCCCCGACCCGGACGAGGCCGAGCAGCACGAGTTCAGCCCGATGGAGGAGGAGTTCATCACCTCCTGGACGTCCAACATCGTGCACGGCACCGCCGACGAGGTCCGGGCCGGCCTGGACGACCTCCACAAGCGCACCGGCGCCGACGAGCTGATGCTCGTCTCCCACGCCCACCGCGGCGAACTCCGGCTGCGCTCCTACGAGCTGATCGCGGACGCCTACGGCTTGCCGGCCGCGTAGGCCTGGGTGTCGAGCAGCTCGGAGATACGATCCGGCGGCACCGGGCGGGAGTACAGCCAGCCCTGGCCGGTGTCGCAGCCGATGCGGCGGAGCCGCGTGGCCTGGGCCGAGGTCTCCACGCACTCGGCGGTGACAGTGATGCCGAGCCGGTGGGCGAGCTGGATCATCGCCTCGACGATGACCTCGTCGGCGGGGTTGGGGGCGATCGCGGGGTCCTGGTCGGCCTCGTACTGGAAGCCGCGCACGAAGGAACCGTCCAGCTTCAGCGTGGAGACCGGGAGCCGGCTGAGGTAGGCGAGGTTCGAGTAGCCGGTGCCGAAGTCGTCGATGGCGATGCGCACGCCCATGTCGCTCAGGGCCTGCAGGGCCTGGAGCGGCCGGCCGGCCGAGCCCATCACCGCCGACTCGGTCAGCTCCAGCTGCAGCAGATGCGGGGCGAGCCCGGACTCGGCCAGGATCGCCGCCACGTCCGCCACCAGGTCGGAGTCCCAGACCTGCCGTACGGCCACGTTGACGCTGACGAAGATGGGCGGCTCCGCGGGATGGTCCAGCTGCCAGCGGCGGGCCTGGCGGCAGGCGGTGGCGAGCGCCCAGCGGCCCAGCTGGACGATCGAGCCGTCCTCCTCGGCCAGTCCGATGAACCGATTCGGCGTCAGTGTGCCGAACTGAGGATGATTCCAGCGGATCAGCGCCTCCACCCCGGAGAGGCGTCCGTCCTCCATGCCCACCAACGGCTGGTATTCGAGCGCGAATTCGCCGCGTTCGATGGCGGGGCGCAGGGTGGAGGACAGGGCCTGACGGGTCATCCGGTGCGCGTTGCGCTCGGGGTCGAACAGGGTCCAGCGGGCCTTGCCGTCGGCCTTCGCCCAGTACAGGGTCGTGTCCGCCGCCTGCATCAGGCCCGTGGCCGTCGTACCCGCCGCGTGCCGTTCGACGACCCCGATGGACGCGGTCAACGACAGTCGCTGCCCGGCCAGATCGAAGGGTTCCTCCAGCGCCTTGAGCGCCGACTCGGCGAGATCGGCGAGCTGTTCGGTGCCGGTGGAGTCCTCCACGAGCAGCGCGAACTCGTCGCCGCCCAGCCGGGCCACGAGAGGGGTGACGGCGCGGGCGTAGCCGGCCTCGTCGGCCACCCGGGTCAGGCGCTCGGCGACGGCCGCCAGCAGCCGGTCGCCGACCCGGTGGCCGAGGGTGTCGTTGACCGCCTTGAAGCCGTCGAGGTCCAGGTAGCACAGGCCGATCCGGCCGGTGCCGCTCTGCTCGTACGCCTCCGCCTCCAGTGCCGCGGACAGCCGCTCGAAGAACAACGTGCGGTTGGGCAGCCGGGTCACCGGATCGTGCATCTGCAAGTGCCTGAGCCGCGCCTGGAGTTCACGGCGGGCGCCGATGTCGGCGACCGAGAGCAGGACGCCGGGCTCGCCGCCCAGCGGTGCCACGGTCACCTGCACCCACACCGAGTGCCCCTCGGGATGCTTCAGCCGGCGGGTGCAGCGCAGCCGCGCCTGCCGGCCGCGCAGGACCTCGCGGTAGGCGTGCCAGCTGCGGGCGTCCGAGGCCAGGTCGACCAGGTCGGCGGCGACCCGGCCGGTGAGTGTGTCCGGATCCGTGCCGAGCAGCTCGCCGAAGGCCGCGTTCGCGCCGGCGACGAGGCCCGCGCGGTCCACGACGGCCATGGCGAGCGGGGCAGCCGCGAAGACACGGTGGTAGGTGGTGTGGTCACTGTCTGTGACGGCTGACCGGTCGAGGTCTGCCGCGGGCGTCGGCCCTTCGGACGTTCCGCTCACCGCTCGCTCCCGCAGTGCACTCGATCTGTGTCCGTGCCTGTCCGTGCCGGAAAGTGTGCCGATCATAGAGGCTGGCCCCGGGCCCTTCCAGCCACTCTCCAGTGTCCCGGACGGAGCACAGTTTCTGACAGATCGTTTCTGCCCGCACGTGGGCGGGTTCTTCAGGCCCCCGACCAGTTGTGACGTTCCGTGAGTGTTTCGGGGTGTCGGGCGCCGGAGCGCGCGGGCGCGCCAGGGGGGCGCGCTCACCCTTGTGGTGCAGGTGAACAGGGCATAGAGCGACAAATACCAGCAATCTGGTTGCGGTCCCGAGAACCGCTCCCGGAGGTCATCCGTGCCCAAGCTGCGCAGCACCGCCGCCGTGTGCACCACGCTGTCGGCGCTCGCCGCGACATCGATCTTCTCCGGCCCGTCGGTCGCCGAGCCCTTCTCCACGGCCCCGTGCGCCCTGCACCGGACCGACGCCCACCACTCCGAGGGCGTGGACACCTGGAACCCGGACTACGCCCGCCCGATCGGCGCGCTCGACGCCGTGCTGATCTTCCTCTCCTTCCCGGACGCCGTCCCACGCACCACCCCCGCCCAGCTGACCGCCGATCACTTCCCGGGGACGAGCCGTTACTTCGAACAGGCCTCCTACGGCCGCTTCACGCTGCGCCCGCACCCGCTGAAGCACTGGCTGCGCATGCCCCGGCCGTCCGCGGCCTACGCCATGAAACGGGACTGGAGCGCAAAGGACCGGGCCGCCTATCTGCGGGACGCGTTCGCCGTGGCCGACAAGGAGGTCGACTTCTCCCGCTACCGCGTCGTGTACTTCGTCGCCGACCCGGACGCGCCCGGCGTCGACTCGGACGCCACGAAGGTCGTGAACCTCGACACACCGGTGCACCTGGACGGCACGGACGTCCGCCGGGTCGTCACGGTCTTCGAGAAGCACCCGCCGGACCGCCTCGTCCTCGCCCACGAGACCGGTCACATGTTCGATCTGCCCGACCTCTACCACCGTCCGGTCGACGGCAAGGGTGACTGGGACACCCATGTGGGTGACTGGGACCTGATGGGCAGCCAGTTCGGACTGTCGCCCGATGTGTTCGCCTGGCACAAGTGGAAGCTGGGCTGGCTGGATCCGCGCCAGGTGGTGTGCGTGCGCGGCGCGCGGCCGACCCGGCTGACCCTGGAGCCGCTGGAGGCCGGCTTCGGCGTCCCGGTGCAGGGCGCGGCGGGCGCCCCCGCCTTCGGCCTCGGGCACGGGGTCAAGCTGGCGGTCGTGCGCACCGGTCCCGACAGCGCCCTGGGCTTCGAGGCCCGCGGCCCGGCCGGGAACGACCGGGCCTCCTGCCGGCAGGGGGTGCTGGTGTACCGGGTCAGAAGCGGCGCGGAGTCCGGCGGCGGGCCGGTGGAGGTCGTCGACGCCCACCCGCACACCGAGGCCTGCTGGGAGAACTCGGTCTACCCACCCCTCGCCGACGCCCCGGTCGCCCTCGGCGAGAGCTTCACCGTGCCCGGGGAGCACGTCCAGGTGGAGGTGGAGGGCAGAACGGTTTCGGGGGCTTGGACGGTGCGGATCACGCCGCGGGTGAGCGGCTGACCTTCCGGCCCGCGATCACGGGGGAGGCGCGCTCGCGGCCCACGGTCACCGGGGCGGTGCGCGTGCGGGCCGGGGCCGCTGGACCGACCCGACGGGGGTGTGGGCTGGCGAAGCCCCCACAGCACGCGGCGAAGTCGCGCAAAAACAACGATGGCGAGACATTCCCCGCTTTCTGCGGACATGCCTCGCCATCGCCACTGTGCGCCGCCAGGGACTCGAACCCCGGACCCGCTGATTAAGAGTCAGCTGCTCTAACCAACTGAGCTAGCGGCGCCTGCTGACGTCGTAGACCTTAGCACCCTGGTCGGCGGGAGGAAAAATCGATATGCGCACCGCCGCGCGGGCTGCCCGCACGGCCGCCCAGAGGACGACCTCGGGCCCGGGCAGCCACGGGTGCCGGCTGTCCGGGGCGACCAGCCAGCGCGCCTCGCCGGGGGTGTCGCCGCCGGCCGGCGCCGGGACGGTCACCGCGTCGCCGGTGCCGTGACACAGCAGCGGCGGCACCGCCTCCGCACGATTCGAGCCCCACTCCTCCCAGGCCAGCAGCGAGGGCAGCCGCTGGGCCGTGCCCGGCGCGGCGAACAGCAGCACACGGCCCCGGAACACCGCCACCGGGCCGGAGCCCGGGCCGTCCTGCCACAGCCGGTCCAGCATCCGGCGGCCGAAGATCGCCGGAGCGCTCACCACGTCGAAGACGGTGCCGCAGGGCAGGACCGCCGGGCTGCCGGGGCGCTCTTCCCCGAGGGCCGGCGCGCTTGGCGGGTACGCGCCTGCCGAGGCGAGCCAGTCGACGCCGTCGGAGGTGGCTCGGGTGACGTTCGGTTCGCTGCTCATGGATCCAGATGTACCGGGCGTGAGCGAACCGTTCTTCTGAGTTGCCGAAAATCGGGACAGAGCCGCTGAGGGAGGAGTATCTTGCCCGCCTGGCATATGCCATACGGGGTTACACGCGGCGGCCGGGTCGGCGCGGCCCTGGGTCAGACGGGGTCGGGGGACGTCCGCCCCTCGGCGTTCCCGCGCATCAGGTCCCGCCCGAACTCGACCATCTTCTTCGCGTAGTCCTCGGTCCACTCCGCGCGCTCGGCGATGTCCGCCGGGGTCAGCCGGTCGAACCGGCGCGGGTCGGCGAGCTGGGCGGCCGCGATGGCCTGGAACTCCACGGCGCGGTCGGCGGCCGCGCGGAACGCCTGGGTCAGTTCCGTGGCCCGGGCCAGCAGTGCCCGCGGATCCTCGATCGACTCCAGATCGAAGAAGTGCTCGGGATCGCCGGCCGCCTCCGCGGGCTCGAAGAGCAGGGGCGCGGGGCGTAGCCGCGGTTCGTTACGACGCGGCGTGGGCTCCGCCATGTCTCGTCTCCTCCTCGTACGGTTCGCTGGGCCCCGCCTTCAGGTGGGCCACCGTCCATTGTCCCGCGCGAACGCAAGGGGCCCTCATCCCCGCAACCCCACCCGGTGCTCCGCCAGGTGCGCCAGCACGGCGTGGTTCGCCTCCCAGCCGTCCGGGAACTTCACCAGGGTGCCCAGCTGGACCGGTTCCGTGGACGGGTAGGAGTCCAGCAGGTCGCCGACGCCCTCGCGGCAGACCACGATGCAGGCGTGGCGGTGCCGGGAGGCCAGGACGCACAGGCGGCCCGTCTCCAGGTGGAAGGCGGTGGCGTCGGGGCGGCCGGAGAGCGGGTGCAGGACGACCGTGACGTCGTACTCCCGGCCCTGCAGACGGTTCGCGGTGTCGACCGTGACGTCCGCCACGCCGAGGTCGGCGAGCGCCGTGCGGACCGCCGCCGCCTGGTCGCGGTGGGCGGTGCCGACGGCGATGCGGTCGGCGGTGAGCGGGGCGGGGGCCTGCGAGCGCTCGGACAGGGCCGCGCCGCCTCTGTCCAGCAGACGGCGCACGACCGTGGCCACGGCCCGCACCGCCTCCGGGTCCGTGCGCGGGGTGTGCCGGGCGGGCAGCTCCAGCAGGCCCCAGCCGGTTGCCGCCGCCTCGTCGACCACCCGGTCCGGGCCGGAGCCGTCGGACGGGACCGCGAAGGTCAGCCGCCGGTCGCCGTGATCCGTACCGCTGCGGAAGGGCGTGTACGGATAGAACGCGTCGGAGACCAGCGGCGCGGCGGACGCGGGCAGGCGCCAGGAGACCGGGAGGCGGTGCTGCGGAAGCGTGGGGTTGTGCGCCAGGAGCGTGGTCACGGCGGAGGCCGAGGGGTCGTACGACAGGCCCGCCCACTGCTCGCTGCCGACGATCGCGAACGGGTCCAGCTGGCCGGGGTCGCCGACGAACAGCGCCCGCTCGAACAGGCCGGCCACGGCGAGCAGGGAGTCCGAGCGCATCTGGTACGCCTCGTCCACGATCGCGTGCCGCCATGGCTCGTCCACCTTGACATGCGCCCACTTCGCGGCCGTGGAGAGGACCACCGGCAGGCCGTTCAGGTCCGCCGCCTTCGCCGACGTGCGGACCTGCGGCAGGTCGTCCAACGCCTTGTCGTAGGGGTCGGTGTCGCTGCTGTGGAGCCGGCCGACCGGCAGGTCCGGGTTTTTCTCGGCGAGCCGCAGGACGAGATCGTCCACCTGGGCGTTCGTCTGGGCCACGACCATCAACGGGCGTCCGGCGTCGGCCAGTTCGAGGGCCGCGCGGACCACGAGCGTGGACTTGCCGGCGCCGGGCGGGGAGTCCACGACCACGCCCCGCTCGGTGCCGTGCAGGGTGTCGTGGAGGATCGCGTCGGTGGCGCGGGCGGCAGCGGCTCCGGGATCGAAGTCGACCGTCGTCACAGCACGTCCTCCTCGGTCACGGTGTCGGGGGCCTCCGGCGCGGGCTCACCCGGCGGCCCGCCGTGCGTCCACGGGGTCTCCTCCGGGGCGGGCAGCTTCGCCCCGCCGCGCTGCTCGTGCTCGAAGAGGGTGAAGCAGATCCGGTCGCCCTTCTCCGGCACCGAACCGGGCTCGGGCTCCTTGCCCCGACCCATCCTGTCCAGGACGCGCAGGACCAGCACGCTGCCGTCCGAGGCGTCCTCGTACCCCACGAACTCCGCCGACTGCGGCTTGCCGGCCAGCGAGCGGTACACCTTCGCGCGCTCCGCGAGATACGGCCGGTCGTCCGTGCGGACCGTCACCAGGGGACGTGGGCTCGGCCGCTTGCCCTCGCTGAAGGCCATGACGACATCGGTCACCTCGCCCGCGAACGCCTCCCCGGCCAGCCGCCGCCCCGCCATCACCAGCGGGTCGTCCAGCGCCTCCTGCGCCTCGACCCGGGCCTGCTCGCGCTCGCGCGTGGCCAGCTTGTTCGCCGCGGTCACCGCGTCGTCCCGGCGCGGCTGCGGCGGTTCGCCCGCCAGCACCCGGTCCCGGTGGCCGGTGAAGGACCAGCGGTCGCGGGTCCAGCGCTCCTCGACATGCGCGCCCGGCGGCAGCGCCCGCAGCAGGTCCAGGCCCCGCCACACCGCGTCCCAGGTGGGCAGGGTGCGGCTGCCCACCAGGGCGCGGATCTCCCGCTCGGCCGCCGTGAGCGCGGCCAGCCGGTCGTCGGCGGCCAGGGCGTCCTCGGCGGCGGCGAGGGCGGTGCGCGCGCGGTCGTAGCGCTCGATCGCCGGGGCCAGCAGTTTGTTGTCGAACGCCGGGTCGGTCGCGGGGCCGGCCGGCGGGCACAGCAGTTGCCCTGCGGAGTCCCTGGCGAGCTCGGCCCGACGGGCGGCCGCGGCGCCGGATTCGCCCTGAGGGGGGTCGATCCAGGCGAGCAGCGCGCCCAGGTGCTGGTCCTCCAGGCTGGACTGGCCGGTCGCCCAGTGCTGCGACAGCACCTCGGTCAGGGCGAGGAGCAGGGAGGAGCCGGGGACCCGGGAACGCTCGCCGTAGTGCGTCAGCCAGCGGCCGAGCAGCGGCACCCGGGGCGGCGCCGGATAGGGCGCCTCCGGGTCCTGCTCGGCGGTACGGCGAAAACGCATCGAGCGGCCGAGGAGCCGTACCAGGTCCAGGCCGGCCCGGCTCGGCACGATCAGCTGGGGCGCGTCCGCGCACAGCTCCACCTCGACCTTGACCCGCCTGCCGGTCTCCGGGTCGGTCTCGGTGCGCTCGGCCGCCTCCACGGAGTCCGCGTAGGAGTCGATGTACGGCAGGACGACGTCGGCCAGGTCGGCGAGGAAGGAGAACCGCAGGTCGCGGTCGCGGGGCTGGGGTACGACCAGCAGGCGCGGGGCGTCCCGGTCGGTGCCGACCAGCGCGCCGAGCGGAGCACCGGCCTCACCGGCGGTGGTGAGCGGCACGAACACCAGCGGGCGCTCCGACAGATGCCGGTGCCGGACGGTCGCGGTGGGCTGGGCGCGGTCGCGGCTGACGGCCTCGAGCCGGGCGAGGGTGGCGATCAGGGACATGAGGCCTCCGCCAGTGCTTCGGCGCGCAGGACCGCCGCCCGGCGCAGGGCGGCGACGGCCGGGTCGTCCGGGTCGCCCATCCGGCCGTGGGCCGCCGCGAGGACGTCCCCGACCGTGGTCAGACCGCCCAGTTCCGCGCGCAGTGGCCGGCCGAGGCGGGTGACGGCGCCCTCCTCGCGGGAGCGTTCCCGGCAGTGGAAGGCCAGTTCGCACGCGGACAGGCACTCGGGTGCGTAGGTCGCCGGTACCGTCTCCACGGCCGCCGTCAGCTCCTCGGCACTGCGGTCGGGCGCGAAGCACGTGCCCTCGGGCAGGGCGCCGGCGATCTCCTCGATCCGGGTGAGCCGGGTCAGCTGGCGGGCGGTGACCGCGCGCTGCTTGCGGACGTCGACGGCCGAGGCGGCGGGGAGGTTGGAGAAGTCCTTCGGGCACACGAGCAGGATCCGGTGCCGTACGACCGGCACGGGATCGAGGCGTGCGGCCACCTCCTCCAGGGCGAGGACGTACACCGCCGCCTGGCGGGCCGCCGCGCCGACCTTCGCCGGGTCCGCCGAACCGTCCAGCATCGGGAAGGACTTGATCTCCACCACCGACCAGCTGCCGTCCGGGTGCACCACCACCGCGTCCGGCTCCAGGAAGGCGAGCGAGCCGGCCACGTCCAGCGCCAGCATCGGATGGTCGAGGAGTGTCCAGCCGCCCGCACCCGTGGCCTTCCGCAGCGCCAGCGCCGTACGGGCCGTACGCCCCTCGGGGCCGTGCGCGGTCAGGTCGGGTACGGCGGCCGCGCCCGGCGGTTCGGCGCCCGCATCGAGACGGGCGTGCGCAAGCCGCAGCAGCTCCGCGCCGCCGTCCGCCTTCACCCTGGCCTCGAACGCGTTGCCCCGGGTCAGCGCGAACTGCGACTGCCCGAAAGCGGACGGCGCGCCCAGCGCGCTCGCCAGCCGCGCCTTGTCCACCCCGGCGCCGTCCAGGATCGCCCGCCGCGCGCACCCGGGGTTCGCGGCGAGCGCCGCGAGGGCGCGCGCGTCCAGGGCCTTGGCCGGTACGTCGGGACCGCGCAGCTCAGCGAGCCGGTGCCGGAGCCCCTTCTCCCGTGTCGCTGGGGGAGGTGTCCGGTTCGGCCCCGGCGTCGAGCCGCGACTCGCGCTGCCGTGGAATTCGCTCACCCGCGGAAGTCTGGCATCCGGCACTGACAATCGGGGAACCCGCCGGCCCGGTGACCGGTGTGCGGCGCGGGAACAGGCGGGCCCGGAGCAGGTCCAGAGCCCGCATCACCTGCGGCGCCAGCAGGAGGCCGACACCCATCACGGCGACCCCCGCGACCGCGTCCAGGAAGTAGTGGTTGGCGGTGCCCATGACCACGAGCGCGGTGCCCAGCGGGTAGGCGACGGCGAGGGTCTTCGCCAGGCGGGTGCCGCCGTGGCGCCACAGCATCACCCCGCACCACAGCGCCCAGCCGACGTGCAGGCTCGGCATCGCCGCGTACTGGTTGGTCATCCCGCCCATGCCGCGCGGCGCGCTCGCGTCCCCGGCCCACCAGCCGTACGAGCTGTAGCGCGCCATGGTGTCCACGAAGCCCTGCCCGGCGGAGAGCAGCCGGGGCGGGGAGGTCGGCAGCAGGGTGAAGCCGATCAGGCCGATGAAGGTGGACGTCATGAGCCAGGTGCGGGCCCGCCGGTAGTGCTCGGCGCGGGCCCGGAACAGCCAGACGAGGATGGCGGGCGTGATCAGGTAGTGCAGCGAGGCGTACCAGAAGTCCGCCGGCACACCGAGCCAGGGCTCGCGCGTGAACAGCCGGTTGAGGGGGTGCTCGGCGTTGAGGTGCAGGGCCTTCTCGAGGCGCAGGATCGACAGGCCGTGGTCGACGGCGGTGCGCACGTCACCGCGCGCGAGGAGACGGCCGGCCGAGTAACAGCCGTAGACCAGGAGGATCAGAGGCAGCTCGGTCCACCAGCGCAGCCGGGTACGCGGGGCCCCTTCGGTGCCCGGTGTCTCGGTCTGCGGCATCCGATCGCCCTCCCCGTTCTGCTGTGCGGCGCGCCCTGGACGGCGACCGTGCCACTTTACGGTGTCCGTATCTCGCCCAAGAGAGCCCTCCGGCACCCAAAGACGCCCACAAAGACGCCGAGACCGCCTGCCGGGTTGCCCCGACCGGGGGTGAGCGATGATGGGGAAGTCCTCTCTTCTTGTTTTCGTGGCGTCCGTGTGGCGTCCACTCCCGGAAAGGTCTCCCATGGCACCGCGCATCCTGCTGGCCCGGCACGGACAGACGGAATGGTCACTGTCCGGCAAGCACACCGGCAGGACCGACGTACCGCTGCTGGAGGAGGGCCGGCGGGGAGCCAAACTGCTCGGCGAGCGACTGCACCGGGCGCCGCTGGACGGGCTGCCGGGGGCGGAGGTGCGCACCAGTCCGCTCGCACGCGCGCGGGAGACCTGCGAACTGGCCGGCTTCGGGGACCGGGCCACCTCCTGGGACCCGCTCGTGGAGTGGGACTACGGCGCGTACGAGGGCATGAGGCCGGCCGAGATCCAGGCCGTGCGGCCGGGGTGGCTGATCTGGCGGGACGGGGTGCCGCGGGGCGAGAGCATCGCCGACGTGACCGCTCGCGCGGACGAGGTGGTGGCGTGGGCGCGGTCCGCCGACCGTGACGTCCTGGTCTTCGCCCACGGCCACATCCTCCGCTCGATCGGCGCCCGCTGGCTGGGCCTGCCCCTGGACTTCGCCGCGCGCATCCGTCTGAACCCGACCTCGCTGTCCGTCCTCGGCTGGGCCTACGACGAGCCGGCGATCGAGAGCTGGAACGACACGGGCCACCTGGCGGGGTAGCGGCCGGCCACAACGCGCCCACGGACCGGGGCGACCGCCCTCAGGCCCGCCCCGTTCGCGGCATGGCGGCGTGCCGGTCCAGGAACTCCGACACACCCGACGCCCGCCGGTGCGGCAGAAGCACCCGAGCCGTCCCCGCGAGCATCCCCTGGATACGCGAGGACTGGACCTGGTCCAGCAGGGCCAGCACCCGCAGACCCGCCGCGGCCGCCTCGTCGGGACGACCCTCACGTGCCAGGTCGTCGGCCAGCTCGGCCGTATACAGAGCGATGTTCCGCGTGAAGTGCGGATCCTGCAGATGCGCCGCCCGGCGCGCGTGCCGGGACGCCCGCCGCCAGTCGCCCAGCGTGGACCAGCACTGCGCCTCCAGGCCCTCCAGCTCGGCCTCGCCGTAGAAGCTCATCCACTCGGGGTCGGCGTCCGAGCGGCCCCGGGCGAAGAGGGTCTGGGCCCGGACGAGTGCCTGTTCGCAGCCCGTGCGATCGGCGAGCCCCGCCCAGCCGCCGGCTTCACGCAGCGCGAGCAGCGACATCAGGCGCGCCGAGCCCAGCGGAGCGGCGGCGCGCTGGGCGGCCTGGGCCGCGCGGACCGCCTCTCGGGGGCGGCCGGCGTCCCGTGCCAGGAACGCGGTGTTGCAGAAGGCGTGCGCCTCCAGCGCCGGGTCCCCCGTCATGCGGGCCGTGGCCAACGCCTCCGCGTAGTGCGAGCGGGCGTCGTCGAAGCGCCCGGAGTCGTGCGCCAGCCAGCCCACGGAGATGGCGAGTTCACCGGCGCCCGAGTGCAGCCGGTCGGCGGTGGTCTGCCGGGTCGCCCCGGCGTCCAGCAGCGCGTAGGCCGCGCGCAGCGGAGCCGCCGCGCGGCGGTAGAGGCCGTCCGCGCCGTGCCGGTCGTCGAGCAGTCGGATGCGGCGGACGGCCTCCTCCAGGGCGGTCGCCTCGGGGGCGCCGGGGCGGCGCGCGGGCCGGACCGCCGTCGCGGCGTTCGTGGTGAGCCCCATCGGGCCCAGTGTGGCGGCGGCCACAGTGGCGCCGCCGCCGGTCATGAATGCGCGACGCAGCACGTCGCTCTCCTCGTGGTTCAGGTGGTCTTTCGCGTACGGTTCTGGCGCGCCGTACGGGTCCTGCGCGTCATACGGTTCGAGTGCCCCCCGAGACTCATCGGACGCCTCCGCGGCGACGCCTTCCTCCGGTGCCTCCGCCGGCGTACGCGCCGCGCGGCCGCGGACGGACGAGCGGGGCGCGAAGCCGAGGTCGGCGAGCGTGCGACCGGGGAACATGTGCAGGAACACCCGTTCGTACGCGTAGTTCGGGCAGCGGATCTCGCCCGCCTCGACCCTGCCGACGTACCGCGCGTCACAGCTCACCCGCTCACCGATCTCGCGCGCGGCGCGCCGTACGAGCGCCGCGAACTCGGCTGGTGAGCGCCTGCCGCGCAGTTGCCGGAAGGCGAGGTTCGGCCGGGGTGGCCGTTCGGGCTGTGACGAGGTCACGGTTGACGACGCCATGGCCGGGTCCTCTCGTGCGAACCGTCGAACCGTGCCGGATCCGGGGCGGATTCGGGACGAGTTGTCCGAGTGACGCCCTGGTTCCGGCGGGCATGAACGTACCTGCTGTGAAGGACCCGCCACGCTGTGTTTGGCTACAAACCGGATATCTCATCCACGATCTGCCATGAAGTGCCATCCTTTGCGGCGCACTTGTGCCGTGGCCGTTGACGCGCTCGCGCGTTGGATTCCATGGACCGCAACAGGGCTGTGTGGTGGAGGCCGGCATGGAGACCAGCCAGAGCAACGAACCTTGTACGTCGCCGTCGTCGGCCGGGGGAGACGACGCGGACGCATCGGCATGCGATCTCGTGACGGTGCCGGCCCGGCAGGGCCTCGAGGCGGTCGACATCCTGCGGCGCGGCTCCGGCGACGCGGTGGGGCCCGTTCTGCACGACGGCGGTTGCGCGACCCTCGGCTTTCTGGTTCCGGCCGGCACGGCGGCCGGCTGGGACGTGCCGGGCAGCACCTGCACGGAGACCGACGGGCGCGGACTCAGGCTGAACCCGGAGCCGCCTGTCGAGGGCTCGGGCTGGCTGCTGCCGCCCGGCGAGGCCGACCTCGCCACGGACCCGGTGAGGTTGCGCCGGGCCCTCGGTGAGGCGGCCCGGCTGATCGCGGCGGCCGACAACTGCCGGTGAGGCGGTCCGGGCGGCCGTGGGGCCGGGTGACCGCCGGCTGCCCGTGAGGCGCCCGCGAGGACGGCCTGCGACAATGGTCCGATGGGCGGGTTCAGGAGCGCGCGGCAGGCGCGGCGCAGGTCGACCGCCGTCGAAGCCGTCGTGGAGGCGGTCGACGGCGGGCTCGCGCAGCTCGTGCCCGACCCCGACCGCCGTCGCGCCTGGACGCTGCTGATCGACGGCGCGCCCCAGTCGCACGTCGACCTGGACGACCCCACGTATCTCTCCTTCGAGTACCAGCGCCGCCTCGGCCATGTCATCGACCTCGTCGCGCCGCCCGGCGGGCCCGTGCACGCCGTGCACCTCGGCGGTGGCGCGTTCACCCTCGCCCGGTACACCGCCGCCACCCGGCCCCGCTCCACCCAGCAGGTCGTCGAGCGGGATGCGAAACTGGTCCAACTGGTCCGGCGGGAACTGCCGTTGGAGCCGAACTCGCGGATCCGGGTCAGGTCGGCGGACGCCCGGGCCGGTCTCGCCAAGGTGCCGGACGGCTGGGCCGACCTGATCATCGCGGACGTCTTCAGCGGCGCCCGCACCCCCGCCCACCTCACCTCCACCGAGTTCCTGGACGACGTCCGCCGGGCCCTGAAACCGTCAGGTGTCTACGCCGCCAACCTCGCCGACGGCCCGCCGCTCGCCCATCTGCGCGGCCAGATCGCCACCGCCGCCGCCCGGTTCGCCGAACTCGCGCTGATCGCCGACGCGGCCGTGCTGCGCGGCAAGCGCTTCGGCAACGCCGTCCTGGTCGCCTCCGACGCCCCTCTCCCGCTGGCCGAACTCACCCGCCGCGCCGCCTCCGGCCAGCACCCGGGCCGGGTCGAACACGGCAAGGCGCTCACGGACTTCCCGGGCGGTGCGCTCCCCGTGACGGACGACACGGCGGCGGCCTCCCCGGCCCCACCGCCCTCGGTCTTCCGCTAGCCCCCGCGACCCGGTCGGAACCGGCCGCCACGCGGACCGGAATGCGCCGGAAGCGATCCCGCCCGGGCCAACTCACGGCATTTCAGGAGCCGTCCGTGTGTCGTTCTGCGACCGGTGCTGATCTGGTGCGCCACCACTCCGCAAGGAAACGGTCCGGCCGCTCCACCGCCGGACGGCCTTCGCCGATCCCGCGGGGCGACGCTCAGTAGGTGCCGACGTCCACGTGCGGCGGTCCGTCGTGCCAGGTGCACATCACCGACACCCGGTCCGTGCCCCTGGTGAACTCCACCCGGATCCAGGTCGTGGTCTTCCACACCTGCATCGACCAGCCGGTCCCGGGCGTCGCCGAGACGAGCGTGGCGCTGGACGCGTCCAGTTCGAACACCGCCCGGCCGCCGTCGGTGTCGTACGACTTGACCTGGCCGGACATGGACGTGGACGCGGACGCGGACGCGGCGGGGGTGGGGGACGGGCTCGGCCTCCGGGTGGCCGGGGCCGGTGACGGCGAGCCGGCCGACGGCCGCGTCGACGCGGACGGCCGGTGCGTCGGCGAGCCCAGGGCCTGCGTGCCCTGCGTGGTGGCGTCGGCGGCCGTGACCGGCAGGGCGCGTGGCGGGTCGTACGCCGTCCCGGCCATCACCGTGTGCACACCCCACCACGACAGCGTGACCGCCGCTCCCGTCGCGAGCAGCCACGCCAGTACGTGTACGAGTCCTCTGCGCATCGCGGGCCATACTGCCCCAGGGGCACCGCCGTGCGCACGTGTCCCCAGTTATCCACAGGCGCCCGCCCGGTGTGGGCCGCATGGCGTACGGTGCGGCGCATGGCAAGTGTGCTCGTGGTGGAGGACGACCAGTTCGTACGCTCGGCGCTCATCCGGCATCTGACCGACGCCGCACACACCGTGCGCAGCGTCGGTACGGCACTCGAGGCGCTGCGCGAGGTCGCCCATTTCCGTTTCGACGTGGTCGTCCTCGACCTCGGACTGCCGGACCTGGACGGCTCCGAGGCCCTGAAGATGCTCCGCGGCATCACCGACGTGCCCGTCATCATCGCCACCGCGCGGGACGACGAGACGGAGATCGTCCGGCTGCTCAACGCCGGTGCGGACGACTATCTGACCAAGCCGTTCTCCGTCGAGCACCTTTCCGCGCGGATGGCGGCCGTGCTCCGCAGGGCCCGCTCGGGCGGCGCGGAGAGCCCGCCCTCGTCCGTGCTGCGCGTCGGCGGCCTGACCGTCGACCCCCTGCGCCGCCAGGCCGAACTGGACGGGGCCCGCCTCGACCTCACCCGGCGCGAGTTCGACCTGCTCGCCTTCCTCGCCGGCCGGCCCGGTGTCGTCGTCCCGCGCAAGGAACTCCTCGCCGAGGTCTGGCAGCAGTCCTACGGCGACGACCAGACCATCGACGTCCATCTGTCGTGGTTGCGCCGGAAACTGGGGGAGACGGCCGCCCGGCCCCGTTATCTGCACACGCTGCGGGGCGTCGGTGTGAAGATCGAACCTCCTGCCGGCGCGGGCGACGGGGAGCCGGCGCGATGAGGTGGGCCCTGGTCAAGGTGTGCCTGGCGGTCACCACGATGGTCGTGGTCGCCTTCGCCGTGCCGCTCGGTCTGGTCGTCAAGGAGATGGCGCGCGACCGGGCCTTCTCCAACGCCGGGCGGGAGGCCGCCGCGGTGGCGCCCGCGCTGTCCATCACCACCGACCGGGACAAACTGGAGCGGGTGGTGGCCTCGGCCGGCGCCGACGCCGGGATGGCCGTGCATCTGCCCGCGGGCGACGGCCGGTCCGCGCTCGATGTCGGCCGGCAGCGCGCCACCGCCCGCGACATCCAGGCGGTACGGAAGCTGGGCCGGGCCTCCACCACCTCCGTGGCCGGCGGCTCCACCCTCCTCCAGCCGGTCGCGCTCGGCTCCGGGGACATCGCGGTGGTCGAGGTCTACGTACCCGAGTCCGAGGTGAGCAACGGCGTCGGCACGGCCTGGGCGGTGCTCGCGGGCGTCGGCCTCGCGCTGATCGTCGGCTCGGTCGCGGTCGCCGACCGGCTCGGAGTGCGCATGGTGCGACCCGCCCAGCGACTGGTCCAGGGGGCCCACGCGCTGGGCGAGGGCAGACTGGGCGCCCGGGTGCCGGAGGACGGCCCGGCCGAACTGCGGTTCGCGGCAGTCGCGTTCAACTCCATGGCCGACCAGGTCGTCCAACTCCTGGCCAACGAGCGGGAGCTGGCCGCCGATCTCTCGCACCGGCTGCGCACCCCGCTGACCGTGCTCCGGCTCAACGCGGCCTCGCTGGGCGCCGGGCCGGCCGCCGAGCAGACCCGGGCCGCCGTCGCCCAGCTGGAGCGCGAGGTCGACACCATCATCCGTACGGCCCGGGAGGCAAAGCCCCAGACGGCCGCCCCCGGCCCCGGCGCCGGGTGCGACGCGGCCGAAGTGGTACGAGAACGCATGGAGTTCTGGTCCGCGCTCGCCGAGGACGAGGGCCGCACATGGCGGGTGGCCGGCGTCGAGCGGCCGGTGCGGATACCCGTCGTCCGCGCCGACCTGGCCGCCGCGCTGGACGCGCTGCTCGGCAATGTCTTCCGGCACACCGCCGAGGGCACCGCCTTCGCGGTCGACGTGCACAACGCCGAGGACGCGGTGATCGTTCTGGTCTCCGACGCGGGTCCCGGCATAGCCGACCCGGAGGCGGCGATGGCCCGCGGCCGCGGCTCCGGCAGCGCCGGTTCGACCGGCCTCGGGCTCGACATCGTGCGGCGCCTCGCCGAGTCCACCGGCGGGGACGTACGGGTCGGCTCCTCGGTGCTGGGCGGCGCCGAGGTGCGGATCTGGTTCCAGCTGGACGGGGGCAAGCCGGCCCGGCGGGGACACCGGGGATCGGTGCGAAGACGCCGATCGGGCAAACCGGTCCCGACTGGTCTCGACCATTAATCGCCCCCGATCCCTTCCTTAAGCGAACCCTAAGGTCTGCAACCGCCGTCCCTAACAAGCGCTTTGCCCGATTCCGGATCGCTAGCGTGCTGCCGCACCCCCCAGGGCTGGGAAACCCCTGTGAACCCCCGTGAGCAGCAAAGGCAGGCACGCGCATGAGCACGCACCGGCGCAGGATCAGTGGCAGGAACAAGACGATCGGCGGCCTCGTGGCCGCGGCCGCGGTCGGAGGCGGCGCGGTCCTGCTCACCGGCACCGCCCACGCCGCCGGCGTGAACGCCGCGTACACCAGGACCAGCGACTGGTCGACCGGTTACACCGCCCAGTACGTCGTCACCAACAACAGCGCCCAGACCGAGAAGACCTGGACCCTGGAGTTCGACCTCCCGGCGGGTGCCAAGATCAGCTCCCTGTGGAACGGCGAGTACAGCGCCAGTGGTTCGCACGTCACGGTGAAGCCGGCGAAGTGGGACACCGACGGCCTCGCCCCCGGCAGGTCGGTGACCGTCGGCTTCGTCGTCGACGGCAGCGGCGCCCCCACGGGCTGTCTCATCGACAACGCCCAGTGCTCCGCGGACGGCGGCGCCACCCCCGAGCCGAGCGGCCGCCCCACCCAGACCCAGTCCCCGGCCCCGACCGCCACGCCGACCAACAGCGCCACCCCCACCTCCACCCCGACCAGGACCGCCACCCCGACCCCGACGGCCTCACGGACCACCGGCAGCGGCACCACCGCCTCCGCCGGCTTCGCCCCGTACGTCGACACCTCCCTCTACCCCGCCTTCGACCTGGTCGGCGCGGCCGACGCGACCGGCGTGAAGAACTACAACCTCGCCTTCGTCACCGACGGCGGCGGCTGCACCCCCAAGTGGGGCGGTGTGACCGACCTGACCAGCGACGGGGTCGCCGCGCAGATCGGCTCGCTGCGCGCGAAGGGCGGTGACGTCCGGGTGTCCTTCGGCGGCGCCTCCGGCTCCGAACTGGCCACCACCTGCTCCTCCGCGGACGCCCTCGCCGCGGCCTACGGCAAGGTGATCGACGCCTTCAAGCTGACCAAGGTCGACTTCGACGTCGAGGGAGGCGCACTGCCGAACACGGCGGCCAACACCCTCCGGGCGAAGGCGATAGCGAAGCTCCAGGCGCAGCACCCGGACCTGGACGTCTCCTTCACCCTCCCGGTGATGCCCGAGGGTCTCACCCAGGACGGCGTGAACCTGCTGTCCGACGCCAAGTCCAACGGCGTGAAGACCTCCACCGTCAACATCATGGCGATGGACTACGGCCCCGCGTACAACGGCGACATGGGCGACTACGCCCAGCAGGCCGCGACCGCCACCCAGGCGCAGGTCAAGAGCGTCCTCGGCCTGTCCGACTCCGCCGCCTGGAAGGCCGTCGCGGTCACCCCGATGATCGGCGTCAACGACGTCTCCTCCGAGATCTTCAAGGTGGACGACGCCACTCAGCTGGTGAACTTCGCCAAGTCCAAGGGCCTCGGCGGACTTTCCATGTGGTCCGCGGCCCGCGACAAGCAGTGCGCCGGCGGCGCGAAGAACTCCGCCGACCCCACCTGCAGCTCGATCGTCCAGGACACGTTCGCCTTCTCGAAGGCGTTCGGCGCCTTCAACTGACGCACTCGCTCCGAGGGGCGCGGCGATCCGGGGGGATCGCCGCGCCCCTGACGGGCCCTCAGACGGCGGACTCCACCCCCGGCAACGCCCCCGTCCGAGCCGCCTCGCCGTACCACCGCGCACTCGACTTCGGCGTCCGCTCCAGCGTCGCGTAGTCCACGTACACCGCGCCGAACCGCTTGCCGTAGCCGTACGCCCACTCGAAGTTGTCCATCAGGGACCACAGGTAGTAGCCCCGTACGTCGGCGCCGTCGGTGATCGCCCGGCGTACCGCCGCGAGGTGGCCGTGCAGGTAGGCGATGCGCTCGGGGTCGTGGACCCGGCCGTCCGGGTCGGGCTTGTCGTCGTAGGCGGCCCCGTTCTCCGTCACGTACAGCGCCAGGCCCGGCGCCTCGCGGGTGTACCGCATGAGCAGGTCGTACAGGCCCGTCGGATCGATCGTCCAGCCCATCTCCGTGCGCTCGCCCGGCGTCTGGTGGAAGAGCACGTCGTCGGCGCCCGGCCAGGGGGAGTGGGCGCTGGCGCCGTGGCCGTCCGCCCGGGGGCCCTCGGGCTTGCCTGACCCGGCCGACACCAGGGCCGGGGTGTAGTAGTTCAGGCCCAGTGCGTTCAGCGGGACGTTGATCGTGCGGGTGTCGCCGTCGAGGACGTACGACCAGTCGGTGACCGAGCTCGTGGCCTCCAGCAGCGACGACGGATAGGCGCCGTGCAGCATCGGGCCGTGGAAGATCCCGTTGGCCAGGTCGTCGATCCGGCGGGCCGCGGCCAGGTCGGCGGGGTCCTGCGACAGCGGGCGCACCACCGAGGAGTTCAGGCTGATCGCGATCTCGTTGCGGGCGGGCATCACCGAGCGCAGGGCCGAAGCCGCGAGGCCGTGCGCCAGGTTCAGGTGATGGGCGGCGCGCAGGGAGGCGACCGGCTCGGTGCGGCCCGGGGCGTGCACACCGGAGCCGTAGCCCAGGAAGGCGCTGCACCAGGGCTCGTTGAGGGTGATCCAGTGCTCCACCCGGTCGCCCAGCGCCTCGCCGACCAGCTGCGCGTAGTCGGCGAACCGGTGCGCGGTGTCCCGCTGCGGCCAGCCGCCCGCGTCCTCCAGCTCCTGCGGCAGGTCCCAGTGGTAGAGGGTGAGCGCCGGTTTGATGCCGTGCTCCAGCAGTTCGTCGACCAGGCGGCGGTAGAAGTCCAGGCCCACCTGGACCGCCGGGCCCCGGCCCGTCGGCTGCACCCGGGACCAGGAGACCGAGAAGCGGTACGAGGTCAGGCCCAGCTCCGCCATCAGCGCCACGTCGTCGCGGTAGCGGTGGTAGTGGTCGACGGCGATGTCACCGGTCTCCCCGCCGGCCGTCCTGCCGGGCGTATGGCTGAAGGTGTCCCAGATCGAGGGGGTGCGGCCGTCCTCCCGCGCCGCCCCCTCGATCTGGTACGCCGAGGTCGCGGCGCCCCAGAGGAAGGCGGGAGGAAAGGTCACCGGGGTAACGGGTTCAGGCATGGAAGCGCTCCCATCCGGGTCGTAGGGGACCCGGCGTAGTAGGTGAGGAGGGGAGGGGAAGGAGCGGGCGGTGGTGGTCCGGCGCCTGCCGGGGGCCTGGCCGGCGGTGGCCCGGCCCCCGGGAAGGGTCAGCCCTTGATCGCGCCCTGCATGATCCCGCCCACGATCTGCTTGCCGAACAGCAGGAAGGCGACGAGCAGCGGCAGCGTGCCGAGCAGCGCGCCCGCCATGATGACCGCCTGGTCCGGGACGTACCCGGTGCCGAGCGAGTTCAGGGCCACCTGGACGGTCGGGTTCTGCTGGTTCAGCGCGATGATCGGCCACAGGAAGTCGTTCCAGGCGAACACGAACGTCAGCAGGCCGAGTACGGCCATCGCCGGACGCGCCGCCGGGAAGACCACGTGCCAGACGACGCGGATGCTGCTCGCCCCGTCCACCCGGGCCGCCTCGATCAGTTCGGTCGGCAGCGCCTGCACCAGGTACTGCCGCATGAAGAACGTCCCGAAGGCGGTGACGAGACTCGGCAGGATCACCGTCTGCAGCTGGTTGGACCAGCCGAGGTCCGACATCCACAGGTACAGCGGGACGACCGCCAGCTGCGGCGGAATCATCATCGTGCCGATGGTCAGCAGCAACAGCAGGCTGGAGAAGCGGAACCGCAGTTTGGCGAAGGCGAAGCCGGCCAGCGTGGAGAACAGCACCGTGCTCACCGTGATCGTGCCCGCCACGATCACCGAGTTGAACATCGCGGTGCCGAGCCCCGCCTGGTCCCAGGCCGTCTGCAGGTTCTTGAACAGGTTGGCGCCGAACCACAGCGGCGGCGGGGTCTGGGCGAGCCGCCGGTCGGTGCGGGAGGCGGCGATCGCCGTCCACACCAGCGGGGCGAGGGAGACCAGCGCGAAGACGGTGAGCACGACGTACGTCACCGGGCCCGCGTGCAGCTGCTTGCCGGCGCCCATCCGGCCACGCGGCCGCCGCTCCTTGCGTACGGACCGAGGGATGGTCAGTTCACTCGTCGTCATTGGGACTTCCTCAGCCGTCGGGTGAGCAGCAGGTTGACCGCGGCGATGACCAGCAGGATCAGGAACATCGACCAGGCGATCGCGGACGCCTTGCCGAGGTTGCCGATGATCCAGCCCTGGTCGTACATGTACAGACCGAGCGTCTGGTACTGGTGCTCCGAGCCACCCTTGGACCCGCTGACCCCGCCGAACAGCAGCGGCTCGCCGAAGAGCTGGGTCGCGCCGATGGTGGAGACGACCACCGTGAACAGGATCGTCGGCCGCAGCTGCGGGATCGTCACGTGCCTGAACTGCTGCCAGCGGTTGGCGCCGTCGATCGCCGCCGACTCGTACAGATCGGTCGGGATCGCCTGCATGGCCGCGAGGTAGATCAGCGCGTTGTAGCCGGTCCACCGCCAGATGACGATGGATGACACCGCGAACTGCGAACCCCAGTCGGACTCGCGCCAGTTGACCGGGTTCACCCCGAAGAAGTGCAGGATCCAGTTGACCATGCCGCCGTCCCAGGAGTACAGCAGCGTGAACACCAGGGTCGCGGCAGCCACCGAGGTCGCGTACGGCGTCAGCATCACCACACGCCACACGGTCGAGCCGCGCAGCCGGTAGTTCAGCAGGTGCGCGAGGGCGATCGCGGCCAGCAGTTGCGGCACGGTCGAGATGACACCGATGGTCAGGGTGTTCTTCAGGGCGTTCCAGAAGAAGTCCGAGGACCACAGGTTCTTGTAGTTGTCCAGGCCCGCCCAGGTCTGGTGGTCGAGCGACGACAACTGCACGTCGTGCAGGGAGTACCAGGCCGTGTAGAGCAGCGGGACCAGCGTGAACGCCCCGAACAGGACGAAGAACGGGGACACGAACGCGTACGGCGACGCCTTCATGTCCCAGCGGTACAGCCGGGTGCGCCAGGAGTCGGCGCCCGTCGGCGCACCGCGACCGCGAGCGGCCCGGGCCGCGCCCGGCGGGGTGCCGGGCGCGGCCTCGTCGCTCGACGCGGGATGCGCGAGAGCCTGTTTGGGGCTGGTCACTGGCCGAGCACGTCCTTGATCTCCTTGGACGCCGCGTCCCAGCCCTGGGCCGGCGACTTGCCCTTCTGCTCGACCTGGAGGATGCCGATGTCGCTGATCGCGTTGTCGATCGGCTTGTCCTTGGGGCCGAGGGGCTGCGAGGGGATGGTCTTCGCCGCGTCGGAGAAGATCTGGGTGAGCGGCGCGTTCGAGAAGTACGCCGTGGTGTCGGCCTGCGGCTTCAGGCTCGGGTACGCCGACGGCGTCGAGGGGAAGCTGGCCTGCTTGGCGAACACCTTCGCCTGCTGCTCTGGCGCGGTCAGCCACTTCGCCAGCGCGACCGCCTCCTTCTGGTGCTTGGTCGCGGTCGGCACGCCGAGGAAGGAGCCGCCCCAGTTGGACGCCGCCGGCGCCGCCGCCACGTCCCACTTGCCCTTGCCGGAGTCACCCGACTTCTGCTCGATGTAGCCGATCATCCAGGCCGGACAGGCGACGCTGGCGAAGCTGCCGTTGGCGAAGCCCTGGTCCCAGGTCGGGTCGAACTGCTTCAGCTTCGCCGACATGTTGCTGGTCGCGACGCTCATGGCGGCGTCCCAGGCCTTCTTCACGCCCTCGGACTTGTCCCAGACGACGTTGCCGTCCTTGTCGTAGTACCGCTCGCTCGCGCCGCCCACCGCCGCGTTGTAGACGGAGGACGCCGAGTCCACGAACTTGGTGCCCTTGGGCGCCTTCTTCATGTACTGCTTGCCGACGTCGACGTACTTGGACCAGTCGCCCTTCCACAGCTCGGCGAGCTTGGTCCGGTCGGTCGGCAGCCCGGCCTTCTGGAACAGGTCCTTCCGGTAGCAGATGGCCATCGGCCCGACGTCGGTGCCGAGCCCGATGAGCTTGCCGTCCTTGGTGGTGGCCTGGGCGTTCTTCCAGTCCAGCCACTGGGACTTGTCGACCTCCTTGCCGAGGTCCACGAACTTGTCGGCCTGGGTCTGCACGGCCTCGGTGATGTTGCCGATCTCGATGGCCTCGATGTCGTCCGTGCCGGAGCCGGCCTGGAGGCGGGTGAGCACCTTCGGCCAGTACACGTCGGTACGGGTGGTGACGTTCTCCTTGATGTTGATGTCCGGGTGCAGCTTCATGTACTCGTCGTAGAGGCCGGCCTGCTTGTAGCCGAAGACGCCGAAGGTGCCGATGGTCAGCGTGATCTTGCCCTTGCCACTGCCGTTTCCGCCGCCTGAGCCGTCGGACGAGTTGTTGTCCGAGTCCTTGGCGCAGCCGGCCAGCAGCCCCGTGGTCAGCGCGGCCACGGCCGCGAGGGCCATCAGCCGCTGGGACCGGCGGATGCTCGTGCGCATTGCGTCCTCCTGTTGCCTGACGTGCCGACCCCCCGGCCAACGGCATGGAAACGGGCCCGTTCGTGTTCGCTGCGGCTCGGGCGGGGAACGTGCGGGATGTGTAGGTGCCAGGTATCGTGGGAGCGCTCCCACCAGTGATGTGTTGAAGAGTCGCCGGTCGGCGGCGGGGTGTCAAGGGAGCGGACACGGCAACCGTGTTCAGTTATCTGAGCGTTAACTGCGTCCGCCCGGAGGCGCCGACGGCTGATGTCCGGGCCGGTCCGGCGCTCGAGGACGAGGTCGAAGACCGACGAGCGGAGGCCCGGGGGGCGGCGGTCCCCAGGACGGCCACCGCCGCGAACGGTGCTGTTAGATTCCAGGCCAGGTAAGACTTTCGCGGCGAGAGAGGCGGAGCCCATGGCAAGCCACGGAGCGCGGGGCCGGAGCGGGGGCCGGCCCACGCTCGAGGAGGTCGCGGCCCGGGCCGGGGTGGGCCGGGGCACGGTCTCGAGGGTGATCAACGGCTCGCCGCGGGTCAGTGACGCCACCCGCGCCGCGGTCGAGGCGGCGGTCGCCGAGCTCGGTTACGTCCCGAACACCGCCGCCCGCGCTCTCGCGGCCAACCGCACCGACGCCATCGCCCTCGTCGTCCCCGAGCCGGAGACCCGCTTCTTCGCGGAACCCTACTTCTCGGACATGCTGCGTGGCGTCGGCTCCGAACTCTCCGACACCGAGATGCAGTTGCTGCTGATCTTCGCGGGCAGCGACCGCGAGCGCCGCCGCCTCGCGCAGTACCTGGCGGCCCACCGCGTGGACGGTGTCCTGCTGGTCTCGGTCCACGCCGACGACCCACTGCCCGACCTACTGGCCCAGCTGGAGATCCCGGCCGTCATCAGCGGCCCCCGCTCCGCCGGCGAGACGCTGACCTCGGTGGACTCCGACAACTACGGCGGCGCCCGCTCGGCCGTGGAGCACCTGCTCTCCCGGGGCCGCGGCCGCATCGCGCACATCACCGGCCGTCTCGACGTCTACGGTGCCCAGCGCCGTGTCGACGGCTACCGCGACGCCCTGCGCGACGCGGGCCGGGAGGCGGACGAACTCCTCGTCGAGACAGGGGACTTCACCGAGGAGGGGGGCCGGCGGGCCATGTCCGTGCTCCTCGACCGCCGCCCGTACCTGGACGCGGTCTTCGCCGGCTCGGACGTGATGGCGGCCGGCGCCCGGCAGGTGCTGCGGGAGGCGGGCCGTCGTATCCCGGACGACGTGGCACTGGTCGGCTACGACGACTCCGCCATCGCCCGCCACATGGACCCGCCGCTGACCAGCGTCCGCCAGCCCATCGAGGAGATGGGCCGCGCCATGATCGACCTGCTCCTCACGGAGATCGCCGACCGCCGGCCGCCCGCGACCCGGGAGCTGGAGCGACGGCATGCGGTGCTGCCCACGGAGCTGGTGGCGCGCGCGTCCTCGTGACGTGGGCCGGTGCGGGTCAGCGCCCGCAGGCCCGGTTCAGTGCCTGTTCGGCCTGAGCCGCCAGGGCGGGGACCAGGTCGGCCGCGGAGGGCACGTCGTCGATGAGGTCGACGGCCTCGCCCGCCCAGCGCGGCAGCGCGGGGATCTCTCCGCGTACCACGGCGTCCCGGTACGACCGCCCGGCCTCGGGGTCGCGCGCGAGTTCCGCCTCCCGGTCCCGCCAGCGGTCGAGGAAGGGGTGCGGGAGCGTACGCGCGGTGTACTTCGCCGGCCAGCGCGAGCCGCGGGCGATGTCCAGCACCCGGTTGCGCTCGGTGTCCTCGCCGCGCCCGGCGAGGATGGCCCGGGTGGTCGCGCCGTCGACCAGGGCCTCGGCCGTGGCCTGGAAGCGGGTGCCGAGCAGCGCGCCCGCCGCCCCCAGGGCCAGGGCGGCCGCCACTCCGCGGCCGTCGGCGATCCCGCCGGCCGCGAGCACCGGCACCGGCGCCGCCAGGTCCACCACGACGGGCACGAACGGCAGGGTGGACCGCCCGTGCCGGGCCCCGTGCCCGCCCGCCTCGGTGCCCTGCGCCACGATCACGTCGGCGCCCACGTCCACCGCCCTGCGGGCCTCCTCCAGATCGGTGACCTGGACGATCAGCGCCGCACCCGCTCCGCGGACGCATTCCGCGAAGGGCCGGGGGTCACCGAAGGACAGCATCACCGCCGCCGGCCCGTGCTCCAGCGTCCACTCCACCGTGGCGACTTCGGTCGCCCACGCCTGGAAGCCGACGCCCCAGGGCTTTCCGGCGCGCTCGGCGGCCACCAGGGGCAGTTCGCGGGTCAGCCAGTCCCGGTCGCCCCTCCCGCTGCCCAGCAGTCCGAGGCCGCCGCCGCGCGAGACGGCCGCCGTGAGTGCCCCGCCGGCCGAACCGCCCATCGGCGCCAGCGCGATCGGATGCTCCACACCGAGCAGTTGTGTGAACGCCGTGGACAAGGCCATGAAGCGGTCCTCTCTCGTCAGTGGACGAAGAACTCGGGGCCGAAGCGGCCTTACGCCACGAACGCGGCCAGGACGACATGGACCAGATCCACCATCATGAACCCGATCTCGTGACGCCGGAACCAGGACCGGCGCGACACCGAGCCCGGCGGGCCGGACCAGCCCCACCCCGGCCAGGACCTCCGGCGCACCGATGGCCTTCGCACCACCGCCGCTGGAGTCCTCGACCCCTCTCGGACCGGGCCCGGACGCGGCGATCCGCTCGTCCGCCATGACCACCCCGGTGCCGCCGCCGAGCAGGAGCGGATACGCTGCGGGGCGTCTTGCGGATCTTCGGAGTCGGAGGGGGACGTCCGTGCCGGGATCAGGGGTGGGGACGGACGCGGATCAGTACCGGTCGCTGCTGTTCTCGATCGCCTACGGGATGACCGGATCGGTGGGCGACGCCGAGGACATCGTGCAGGACGCCTTCCTCGGCCTGACCCGGGTGCGCCGGGCCGGGACCTCGGTCGCCAACCTGAAGGCGTACCTGACCACGTCGGTGACGCGACTGGGCATCAACCACCTGAGTTCGGCGCGGGTACGGCGGGAGACCTATGTGGGCGACTGGCTGCCCGAGCCGGTCGTCGTGGCCGCCGACCGGCCCGGACCGGCGGAGCACGCCGAGCTGTCCGACTCGCTGTCGATGGCGTTCCTCGTCCTGCTGGAGGCCCTGTCCCCGGTCGAGCGCGCGGTGTTCATGCTCCGTGAGGCCTTCGGCTACGGCTACCCGGAGGTCGCGCGCATCACCGGCAAGTCGGAGGCGAACTGCCGGCAGATCTTCGCGCGCGCCGGAAAGCGCCTCGCCCCCGGCGGACAGCCGGTCCGGACGCCCCCGCCCCTGCTGCGGCGGGCGGAGGGCGAGGAGCTCGCCCGTAGGTTCTTCGAGGCCGCCGAGGGCGGCGACATGGACGCGCTGCTCGGCATGCTCGCCCCCGACGTGGTGTTCCAGGGCGACGGCGGCGGCAAGGCGCGGGCGCTCGCCAGGTCGATGACCGACCCGCGGCGCGTCGCACAGGTGCTGGTCGGCGGCTTCCGCCGGGTCCGCGTCCTCGGCGCCTCGATGCGGTCGGCGTGGATCAACGGCCGGCCGGGCGCCGTGACCTACGACGCCGAAGGGCGCGTGGCCGGCGTGGTCGAGCTCGACATCGCCGACGGCGCGATCCGGGCGATCCACTCCGTGTCCAATCCCGACAAGCTCGCTCACCTCGGACCGGTGTCGGACATCGGACGGCTGCCGGAGAGGCGCCCCACCGATCGCTGAGCGCCGGCATCCCCGGTGTGACGTCCCGCTGCGGGGTGCGTCCCCACCGGGCGCCCCCCCGTCCGGGCGGCGGCTGCCCGACGGGCCTCGTCGGCCTCGGCCTGGGCGCCGCCCCGCAGATGACCGCCACCCGCGCACAGAACGGCGTGGAGATGCGGGACACGGGCCATGGCGAGCGACCCCTGACGACGGCCGGGGTGCGCGCGGTCTCGTCCGGGCCCGTCAAAGAGAATCAGCCGGTGACCCCGTCGCGCGACGGGATCACCGGCTGTTCGATGAGGGTGAGTGACGGGACTCGAACCCGCGACATCCTGGACCACAACCAGGTGCTCTACCAGCTGAGCTACACCCACCACGACCGGCGGTGGAACTCGTCGTTTCCCCGACCGGCCGAGAAGAAGTCTACAGGGTCCGCAGGGGTGCTCGCGCACACGTTTTCGCGCGGCGCTCTCCGAGCCGTCCCCGGGGGACTACTGCGCGGGCAGGACGTGCTTGGCCGCGATCGCCTTCGCGGTGTCGGAGTCGGGGCCGGGCCGCGGTACGAAGACGGCCTCGCGGTAGTAGCGCAGCTCGGCGATCGACTCGCGGATGTCGGCGAGGGCCCGGTGGTTGCCGTTCTTCTCCGGGCTGTTGAAGTACGCCCGCGGATACCAGCGGCGGGCCAGCTCCTTGATGGAGGACACGTCGACGATCCGGTAGTGGAGGTAGTCCTCCAGGGTCGGCATGTCCCGCAGCAGGAAGCCGCGGTCGGTGCCGACGGAGTTGCCGCACAGCGGGGCCTTGCCGGGCTCCTTCACGTACTCCTTCACATACGCGAGGACCTGCGCCTCGGCGTCCTGAAGGGTCGTACCGCCCGGGAGCTCGGCGAGCAGCCCGGACACGGTGTGCATCTCACGCACCACTTCCGGCATCGTCTCCAGCGCCTGGTCCGGCGGGCGGATGACGATGTCCACCCCCTCGCCGAGTACGTTCAGCTCGGAGTCGGTGACGAGGGCGGCCACCTCGATGAGCGCGTCGTCGGACAGCGAGAGGCCGGTCATCTCGCAGTCGATCCACACCATGCGATCGTTCATGCGACCACCCTAAAGCGGGCCTGAGCTTTTGGGTGCCCCCGTGCTGCGCGGGAAGAGCCGGGAGATCGGCGGAAAAGGGGGCGAGCGTGGCTCGCCCCCCTCTCCTTCTCGCTCTCTCGCGCTCTCTCAGCTACCGCTCCGCGGCCCCGGCAGTAGCCCGACCGCGCCCGCCGCCTGGCGGCGGCTCTGCATCGGCACCCCGCTGTCCCGGTCGGGGTGCAGCATGGGCGCGTGACCCACCGGGCCGGGGCCCGCCAGGCCCGGCGGGGGGCCCGGCTGGCCGGACGCGGGCAGCGCCGGCTCCGGGTCGGCCGGTTTGTCGCCCTGCGGCCGGCGGGCCCGGTAGGCGGCCCGGTAGGAGGCGGGGGACGAGCCGAGCTGGCGGCGGAAGTGGCCGCGCAGGGCCACCGGGGAGCGGAAGCCGCAGCGGCCCGCCACCTCGTCCACCGAGTAGTCCGACGTCTCCAGCAGCCGCTGGGCCTGCAGCACCCGCTGGGTGATCAGCCACTGGAGCGGGGCGCTGCCGGTCAGGGAGCGGAACCGGCGGTCGAACGTACGGCGGCTCATATAGGCGCGTGCCGCCAGGGTCTCCACGTCGAACTGCTCGTGGAGGTGTTCCAGCGCCCAGGCGACGACCTCGGCGAGCGGGTCGGCGCCGATCTCCTCCGGTAAAGACCGATCGAGGTAGCGTTCCTGGCCACCGCTGCGGCGCGGCGGGACCACCAGGCGCCGGGCGAGCGCGCCGGCCGCCTCGTTGCCGTGGTCCGTCCGCACGATGTGCAGACAGAGATCGATTCCGGCCGCCGTCCCCGCCGACGTCAGCACGTCGCCGTCGTCGACGAACAGCTCCCGCGGATCGACGTGCACCGACGGATAGCGTTTGGCCAGCGTCGGTGCATACATCCAGTGGGTGGTCGCCGGGCGGCTGTCCAGCAGGCCGGCCGCGGCGAGCACGAAGGCGCCGGTGCACAGGCCCACTATGCGGGCGCCCTCCTCGTGCGCCCGGCGCAGCGCGTCGAGCGCCTCCTCCGGCGGTGGCGCGGTGATCGAACGCCAGGCCGGTACGACGACCGTCCCGGCGCGTGAGATCGCCTCCAGTCCATGTGGCGCGGTGAGTTCCAGGCCCCCTGTGGTCCGCAGCGGGCCCTCCTCGCCGGCGCACACCAGCAGTCGGTAGCGCGGCACGCCGGCGTCCTGGCGGTCGATCCCGAACACCGACAGCGGTATGGAACTCTCGAAGATGGGGCCGCCGCTGAACAGCAGCACCGCGACGATCTCCTTGCGGCGTCGCCCGGAGAGTTTCCGGGCTGCGGCTTCCGGCGCGGCAGTGGAGTCGTGGCTCATACTGCTAAGCCCCCCTCGGTGGTCGCGGCTCCTCGGTTGTGTCGCTCCTGCACGTTTCCCCTCGGTCCTGCACGAGTCCCCCGCCGTAAGACAGTCAAGATCGAATCTACTGGCTCCCGCGGTCTCACGGTGACCAGTTCCACACGCCCCAGATTGTCGACATGACAACTTGGCGTGAAGCATTCGATCACGAAGCGTTGCACTCACGAGGCGTGCAGGGAAGTGCGCCTTGTCGCAGTGGCCAAACCGCGTAGGGTGCACAGCCGCCCGTGGACCCTTTCCGTGCAGGTCGAACGGGGGTTGGGGGGTGGTCGGGGGCCCTCTTGGGCGACATTCAGAAGTTGGCTGAAAAGAGACGTTCGAGGGTACGGAAACAGGTCAGTCGACCGGTGTCCGTCGGCGGGTGTGACGTCCGCCTCTTTGCTCGGCGCAACGCCGGCCGGAACGCCGGTGCCGCTCGGCGCACCGCTCGGAGCGGCGCAGCAGGACCCTGCACACGGCCGTGACGGCGGCCAGGCCCAGCGCGGCGCCCGCCGCCCCGGCCAGCGAGGTGCCGTACCAGACCAGGACCAGGGGGACGAGTACGCAGCTGAAGGCCGCCCAGCGGATCACGTCGCTCACGGTGTCCGGCGCGGGCGGCGGTTCGGAGGCGGATCGGCGACCGGGCATGACTCGTACTCCCTGGGGCGGTGGCTCATCCGGTTCAACGCGTGTTCGACCGGTCGGTCACCGGCCGTACATCTGTGAATCCCGTGCAAACCGCCTGTACGGGGCAGCAACCATTGCGTTGCCGGCGCCTCTCGTGCATGCTCCGGTGAACCCCTACGGACGTCGGGGGACCGCTTACGGAGCGTGCGCGGGATCTGGGCTCAGGAGGCGTGCCGCCGTACCCTTGGGGGTATGGGGTTGGGAAGATGTTTCCCGGACACAGCTCCGCCGCACACTGTCGTCCCACCCATAAAGGATCACAACGCCGAGACAGCCATGGCCGGTCACGAATTCTTCGAACCCGCGGACCGCAAGCGGCCGGTCGCCGACCCCACGGCGGCCGATCCCCTGGCGGCGGAAGAGCCACGTCCTCACTGCGATCCCGCTTTCCGGCACGGAGTCGTCGTCGGCTTCGACGGCTCCACCTCGAGTGAGCGCGCCCTCGCCTACGCCATCGGTATGGCCCACCGCTCCCACTCGGGACTGATCATCGTCCATGTCGCCAACCGGCTGCCGACCACCGTGTGGGCCGGCTGCGAACCCCCCGTGTTCGTCGACGTGCCGGACCACCGCACCGAGGTGCTCGGTCTGGAGCTGGCGTGCGCGGACTATCTGGCCGAGGTGCCGTGGATCCTGGTCGAGCGGGGCGGGGACATCTGCCACGAACTCGAAGAGGTGGGGCGGGAGTACGAGGCCGACGCGATCGTCGTCGGCTCCACGCACGGCATCGTCGGCCGGATCTTCGGCTCCGTCGCCGGGCGGCTCGCCAAGCGGGCCCAGCGACCGGTGATCGTCATCCCCTGACGTTCCCCTGCTGTTTCCCGGGTCTCGGGTTTCTCTCAACGCCCTTTGTGCAGCGCGAAACTACTCGCGCGTAGAGGTGGTTTGTGCCCTTGTGAAGGGCATATATCGGTCACCGCGCAACTGCACAGCATGAAGGGAGCCCGCCGTGGACAACGAAGTCTCTGCGGGAACGGGAAGTACTACCGTGGTCGGCCGACTCGCCCTGGGAATCACCCTGTTGGCGTTCGGCCTCGGTACGACTGGCGTGATCCACGGCGTGGCAGCGTCCGACGCCGTGTCAGTGGCCCACTATGTGGGCGGAGTTGCCCTGTTCCTCGTCGGCCTGCTGGCCTTCCGTGGCGGTGACAGCGCCTCCGGTACGGGCTTTGTGGCTCTCGGCGCCCTGTGGTTCACCTGGGCCGTCGCCGGTCACTCCTCGGCCGACGCGGCCGGACTCTTCCTGCTGCTGTTCGCCCTCGTGGCGCTCACCCTGACCCTCGCGGGCGGGGACAGCCTCGGTCAGGTCACGCACGGGCTGCTGTTCCTGGCGATGCTGGTGCTGGCCGTCGCGGCCTTCGCCGACAGTTCGTCTCTGGCCAAGGTCGGGGGCTGGGTCGCCGCGGTCTCCGGTGCGGTTGCCTGGTACGCGGCGACTGCGGCGCTGGCGCACTGGCCGACGGCGCTTCCCGGGCGTGCTGCGGGCCGGGGGGTGACGGCCGCCGGCTGATGAGCGGCAGCACGGAAAGGACCCCCACGTGTTTTGGTGGCACACGTGGGGGTCCGTTCTGTTGTCGCGGAACTACTCCACCGTCACCGACTTGGCGAGGTTCCTCGGCTTGTCGATGTCCCGGCCCAGGGCCTTTGCCGTGTGGTACGCCAGGAGCTGGAGCGGGATGCCCATCAGGATGGGGTCCAGTTCGTCCTCGTTCTTCGGGACGACGATCGTGTGGTCCGCCTTCTCCTGGTGCTGGTGGGCCACCGCGAGGATCTTGCCGCTGCGGGCCTTGATCTCCTCCAGGGCCGCGCGGTTCTTCTCCAGCAGGTCGTCGTCGGGGACGATCGCGACCGTGGGCAGGGCCGGCTCGATCAGGGCCAGCGGGCCGTGCTTCAGCTCGGAGGCGGGGTAGGCCTCGGCGTGGATGTAGGAGACCTCCTTGAGCTTCAGGGAGGCTTCGCGCGCCACCGGGTAGCCCCGGACACGGCCGATGAAGAGCATCGAGCGGGCGTCGGCGTAACTCTCCGCCAGCTCCTTGACCTCCTCCTCCTGCTTGAGGATCTCGGTGATCTGGTCCGGCAGCTTCCTGAGGCCCTCGATGATCCGCTTGCCGTCGCGGACCGAGAGGTCACGGGTACGGCCCAGGTGCAGGGCGAGGAGGGCGAAGGCGACCGTGGTGTTGGTGAAGCACTTGGTCGAGACCACGCAGACCTCCGGGCCGGCGTGGACGTAGATGCCGGCGTCCGCCTCGCGGGCGATCGCGGAGCCGACCACGTTGACGATGCCGAAGACCCGGGCGCCCTTGCGCTTCAGCTCCTGGACGGCGGCGAGGACGTCGTAGGTCTCACCGGACTGGGAGACGGCGACGTACAGGGTGTCGGGGTCGACGACCGCGTTGCGGTAGCGGAACTCGGAGGCCGGCTCGGCGTCGGCGGGGATGCGGGCCAGCTCCTCGATCATCTGGGCGCCGATCATGCCCGCGTGGTACGAGGTGCCGCAGCCCAGGATCTTCACCCGGCGGATCTGGCGGGCCTCGCGGGCGTCCAGGTTGAGGCCGCCGAGGTGCACGGTGGAGAAGCGGTCGTCGATGCGGCCGCGCAGCACGCGGTCCACGGCGTCGGCCTGCTCGAAGATCTCCTTGTGCATGTAGGTGTCGTGGCCGCCCATGTCGTACGACTCGGCCTCCCACTCCACCGTGGTGGGCTCGGCGGTGGTGCGCGTGCCCTCGGTCGTGTAGGTGCGGAAGTCGTCGGCCTTCAGGGTGGCCATCTCGCCGTCGTCGAGGGTCACTATCTGCCGGGTGTGCATGACCAGGGCGGCGATGTCCGAGGCGACGAACATCTCCTTCTCGCCGATGCCGAGGACGACCGGGGAGCCGTTGCGGGCCACCACGATCCGGTCGGGGAAGTCGGCGTGCAGCACGGCGATGCCGTAGGTGCCCTCGATCACCCGGACGGCCTGGCGGACCTTGTCCTCCAGCTTCTCGGCCGTGGAGCGGGCGATCAGGTGGGTGAGGACCTCGGTGTCGGTCTCCGAGAGGAACTCGACGCCGTCCGCCTCCAGCTTGCGGCGCAGGTCGGCGGCGTTGTCGATGATGCCGTTGTGGACGACGGCGACCTTGTTGTCGGCCGACATGTGCGGGTGGGCGTTGACGTCGGAGGGGGCGCCGTGGGTGGCCCATCGGGTGTGGGCGATGCCGGTGGTGCCCTTGAAGCGCGCCGGGACCTTGGCCTCCAGGTCGCGCACCCGGCCCTTGGCCTTGACCATCTTCAGGCCGGGCGCCTTCGGGGAGGTGACGACGATGCCCGCGGAGTCGTAGCCGCGGTATTCCAGCCGCTGCAGACCCTCCAGGAGGAGAGGGGCGACGTCACGCTTCCCGATGTATCCGACAATTCCGCACATATGTAGGTATTCCTAGCCGTAGACGATGCGTCGCAGCTGCCTGAGCGTCAGCTCGGGCGGTGCCACCGCGCGGTATTTCAGGTCCGCCCCGATCCGTTCGAAGATCTCCGCGTTCACCAGACCCTGGGTCTGGAGCTCGCGGTGGCGGCGCCGGACGTAGCCCTCCGTCGACTCGTCGAAGAAGGCGAGCACGTCCTGGATCACCCGCAGCGCCTCGCCCCGGCTCAGGGGTGTGGACCGCGTCAGGTGATCAACAAGTTCGTCGTGCACCCGGTAGATCCTGGAGTACCGGCGCCGGATTCGCAAGAATCCTGCCCGATATCGGGCAGGCCGCCACGGGCCGGCCTGGTTGCCTGGCCAGGCCCTGTCGTCAAACTCCCGCCCGCCCCGCGCCCCCATGCCCTAGTGGATCTCTGTTCGCCCGCTGTCCATCCTGTGTCCTGCGTCTCGTTGGAGATGTGGACCATTTTCAGACTCCATGGACATTCCTCGTATGGGAGTACCGGACAAGCTGGCCGAGCGCATGAGCATGGCCGAGCAGCATGAGTACCTGCGCGCCAGATTCTCGCGGCGCACCATGATCAGGGGCGGTGCCGTCACGCTGGGCGCCGTCGCGGGTGGCGCGTTCGTTCCGGGCGCCGCCGCCCAGGCCGCGGTGCCGACGCGGCGTACGGCCCCCGCCGCCGAGGCGGTCGACGGCGCCCTGGTGGCCCCGTTCGGCCGTCACCTCGCGTTCGGCACCGACCCGCGCACCGAGATGACCGTCTCCTGGCAGGTCCCGGTCGCCGTGAAGAAGCCGTTCATCCGCATCGGCGCCCACCCCTGGGACCTCTCCCGCAAGATCGAGGCCGAGGTCCGCAGCCTCTACACCCCGGCCGGCGTCGGCGCGAGCGGCGACCACACGCAGTACTACCTGCACGCCCAGCTCACCCACCTGCGCCCCGGCAGGACCTACTACTACGGCGTCGGCCACGAGGGCTTCGACCCGGCCGAGCCGCACCTGCTCGGCACCCTGGGCACGTTCACCACCGCCCCCGCCCACAAGGCGTCGTTCACCTTCACCGCCTTCGGCGACCAGGGCGTCAGCTACCACGCGCTGGCCAACGACAGCCTGATCCTCGGCCAGAACCCGTCCTTCCACCTGCACGCCGGCGACATCGCCTACGGCGACCCGGCCGGCCAGGGCAAGGCCACCGACACCGGCTTCGACTCGCGGACCTGGGACCAGTTCCTCGCCCAGACCGAGTCGGTCGCCAAGCAGCTCCCGTGGATGGTCTCGTACGGCAACCACGACATGGAGGCCTGGTACTCGCCCAACGGCTACGGCGGCGAGGAGGCCCGCTGGAGTCTCCCGGACAACGGCCCGGACGTGAAGAACCTGCCCGGCGTCTACTCCTTCGTCTACGGCAACACCGCGGTCATCTCGCTGGACCCGAACGACGTCTCCTTCGAGATCCCGGCGAACCTGGGCATCTCCGGCGGAACCCAGACGACGTGGTTCGAGGGGCAGCTGAAGAAGTTCCGGGCCTGCGACGACATCGACTTCGTCGTCGTGTTCTTCCACCACTGCGCGTACTGCACGTCCACCGCGCACGCCTCGGAGGGGGGCGTGCGCCAGGAGTGGGTGCCGCTGTTCGAGAAGTACCAGGTGGACCTGGTGATCAACGGCCACAACCACCAGTACGAGCGCACCGACGTCATCAAGGCCGGCGCCGTCACCAAGAAGCTGCCGATCGGCGGTACGGCGTACCCCGAGACCGAGGGTGTGGTCTACGTCACCGCCGGAGCGGCGGGCCGCAGCCTGTACGCGTTCAGCGCGCCGGACTCCTACGAGGGCCACGAGCACGAGGTCGACTCGGTCGCGTCCTTCGTCAACACCAAGGACGGCAAGGTCAACGAGACCGTCACCTGGTCCCGCGTGCGCTACCTCAACTACTCCTTCCTGCGCGTGGACGTCACCCCGGCCCCCAAGGGCCGGCAGACCACCCTGAAGGTGTCGGGCATCGCCGAGACCGGCGACCGCATCGACCACTTCACGGTGTCCCGCACGGCGAAGTAGCCCCCTGGGCCCAGGCCGGGCGGTCCTCACATCCGCTTGAGGACCGCCTGCTTGGCCCGGGCGAACTCCTCGTCGGTCAGCACCCCGTCACGGTGCAGGTCCCCCAGCTCGCGCAGGCGGCGCAGCAGGACGTCGTGGTCGTCGCCCGCGGCGGGCGCCTCGTCGAGCACCGGGGGAACCTTCGGCCGCCGAGCACCCTCCGCGGCCGGATGCGGCAGCCGCGCCTGTACGGCGGCGGCCACCAGCGCCATCAGCGGGTCCCTCTTGAAGCCCCACAGCTCGACCGCGTTCGGGTCGTACTTGGGCGGGGCCGTCACCGGGGCGCCGCGCACCAGGAAGCGCAGGTGGCCGTTCTCCAGCCCGGCCGCCGGCTGCCACTGCACACCGAGCACGTCCGCGAGGGGGATCGTACGGGGGCCGGTGGCGGCCTTGGCGTCCTCCGTCTTCCAGTTCCACTCCAGCCGAACCCGCTCCCCGTCGAAGGCCGCCGTGCCGTCCCCGGCCGAGGCGGACACCGGCAGCGGCGGTCCCGGCAGCAGGTACCCGGCGACCGGTTCCGGCGGAACCCCGTCCAGCAGCAGCGCGTTGCGCACCTCGTCCGCGAAGTACTCGGCGACGCCGTACCGGTCGGAATCCACCGTCAGCTGAAACGGGTCGTTCGGCTCGGCGAGCCGGCCGCCGGTGGCCTGCGTCAGCGGATCGGCGCCGTCGCGCAGTCGCAGCCTCAGCCGCCCCGACCGCCGCCCCTGCTCCAAGGAGACACCCGCCAACGCACCCAGCGGTACGACGAGTTCGCCCAGCTCGCGGCGGAGCGGGCTCACGTTCTTGTCCCGGCCCGGGGTGAGCCGCAGGGCGTCGCCGTCGAAGGCCCAGGTGCCGTCCTTCTGGATGATTTCCGCCATGGAGGGATTGTTTCACCGGATCTGCGGCAGAGTGGTCTCGACCACATCTGAAGGGAGCGCATGTGAGACGCAACCACAGCACGACTCCCCGGACCCCTCGCATCCTCGGTTCCCTGCTGCTCGTCGCGGCGGCCGGGGTCTTGACCCTCGGCGCCGCCCCCGTCGCCGAAGCCGCCGCCCCCACCCCCCTCGGCCAGGTGGTCCCGGCGCCCGCCTCCGTCGAGCCCGGCGGTACTCCGTACCGCATCACCCGGGCGACGAGCGTCCGCGTCGACGACTCCGCCGAGGCCCGCCGCGTCGGCAGCTACCTCACCGGCATCCTGCGGCCCTCCACCGGCTATCCGCTGCCGCTCACCGACCACGGCGCCGGCGGCATCCAACTCCGCATCGTGCAGGGCGGCTTCGGTGCCGAGGGCTACCGGCTGCACAGCGACGCGGCCGGCGTCACCATCACCGCGAGCGCCCCCGCCGGCCTCTTCCACGGCGTCCAGACGCTGCGTCAGCTGCTCCCGGCGGCCGTCGAGAAGAAGACCGTGCAGTCCGGCCCCTGGCAGATCGCCGGCGGCACCATCGAGGACCGCCCCCGCTACTCCTACCGGGGCGCCATGCTGGACGTCTCCCGGCACTTCTTCACCGTCGCCCAGGTCAAGCGGTACATCGACCAGCTGGCCCTCTACAAGATCAACAAGCTGCATCTGCACCTCAGCGACGACCAGGGCTGGCGCATCGCCATCGACTCCTGGCCGCGCCTCGCCACCTACGGCGGCTCCACCGAGGTCGGCGGCGGCAAGGGCGGGTACTACACCAAGGCCCAGTACCGGGAGATCGTCGCCTACGCCGCCTCCCGCTATCTGGAGGTGGTCCCCGAGATCGACATGCCCGGCCACACCAACGCCGCCCTCGCCTCCTACGCCGAACTGAACTGCGACGGCCAGGCACCACCGCTGTACACCGGCACGGAGGTCGGCTTCAGCTCGCTGTGCGTGCCGAAGCAGGTCACGTACGACTTCGCGGACGACGTCGTCCGCGAGCTGGCCGCGCTCACCCCGGGCCGATACCTGCACATCGGGGGTGACGAGGCGCACTCCACCAGCCACGCCGACTACGTGACGTTCATGGACCGTGTGCAGCCGATCGTCGCCAAGTACGGCAAGACGGTCATCGGCTGGCACCAGCTCACCGGTGCCCACCCCGCCAAGGGCGCCCTCGCCCAGTACTGGGGCCTGGACGGCACCAGCGCCACGGAGAAGGCCCAGGTCGCCAAGGCCGCCCAGAACGGCACCGGGCTGATCCTGTCCCCGGCGGACCGGGTCTACCTCGACATGAAGTACACCAGCAGCACCGCACCGGGCACGAAGTGGGCCGGATACGTCGAGGTGAGGCGCTCGTACGACTGGAATCCCGGCGCCTACCTCCCCGGCGCCCCCGGCTCGGCCATCAGGGGCGTGGAGGCACCCCTGTGGTCGGAGACCCTGAAGACGTCGGCCGACATCGAGTACATGGCGTTCCCACGCCTTCCCGGCGCGGCCGAGTTGGGCTGGTCCCCGACGTCCACGCACGACTGGAACACCTACAAACTCCGCCTGGCCGCCCAGGCCCCGCGCTGGGACGCCCTCGGCATCACCTACTACCGCTCCCCCCAGGTCCCCTGGCCGCAGAACTGACCCCACACCGACGGGCGCCTCCTCCTGGAGGAGGCGCAGGCCTTTGGTCGGTAGTCGGCAGGGCGGTCAGGGTGAGGGATCCTGTCCCTGTTCCTGACCGCCCTGGGGGTGGACGGGTGGACTTTTTTGACTGTGCGGTTATGCGGTCGGCGGTGGGCACTACCGCCGGTTGTCCGTCAGTTGCAGAAGTTGAGGAGGTCGAGGAGGCCGTTGCCGCACTGGAAGTGCTCGCCGCCCTCCCCGCCGCCGTGGCCGTGGCCGTAGGCCGGGACGGCCTTGGTGGCGACGTGCGTGGCGGGCGTGGCAGCCACGGCGGACGTGGCGGTCGCCACCCCCGCCGCACAGGCGATGCTCGCGGCGGCACACACCGCGAGTACTCGCGGAATACGGGAAAGGGCCCTCTTGGGCTGAGGTGTAGTGTTCATGCACTCACCATGCACACCTTCGCGATCAGTTGCTCGCCGAGCGCATCCGGGCGGGTGAGCGACCTCCACAGGGCCGGACGACCGCGATGCGCCGCACATCGCTCGGTTGGCCTAGACGCCTCATGACAGCTCGTCAGGGCCGACGCGCCCCCGCTATGGGGTTCTTCAGGGTGCCCACCAGCTGGAGTGCGCCCGAGGGGTCGGAGAGGTCGACCATCTGTCTGTTGTCGCGCAGCTGGAGGCGGTTGAGGCAGGAAAGGGCGAACTCGGGGGTGAACATGTCGTACTGGCGGAACCTGTGGGCCAGTTCGGGGTGCGCTTCCTGGTACTCGTGGGTGATCTCCGCGACCGTACTCCAGAAGGCGTCCTCCTCCAGGATCCCCTCATCGGCGAGGTGGCCGGCCAGGAAGCGGAAGAAGCAGTCGAAGACGTCCGTGAGGATCGACAGCAACTTCTTGTCCTCCGGGACGTCCACGCGGATCCGCGCGACCTCCGGCGGCAGGTCCGCGTCGGGGTCCATCACCGCGATCTCCTCGGCGATGTCCTTGTAGACCGCTCGCTGTACGGCGCCGTCCTTCAGCACCAGGATGACGTTCTCGCCGTGCGGCATGAAGACGAGGTCGTAGGCGTAGAAGCAGTGCAGGAGGGGGGTGTAGTACGCCCGCAGGTAGCGGCGCAGCCACTCCGTCGGCGTCAGACCCGAGAGGGTGATCAGCGCGCCCGCGAACGAGGAGCCCTCGTGGTCCACATGCAGCAGCGAGGCCATCGTCGCGAGGGACTCGCCGTCCTGGAGCGAGGGCACCGGGCTCTCCCGCCACAGCGCGGCCAGCATCCTGCGGTACGGCGAGTAGCGGTCGGTGGCCCGCTCGTACTCCAGATGGCGGTAACCGACGGCCGCGCGCTCCCGGATGATCGTCAGGCCCGTCGACTTCAGCACCGGGTCGTTCTCGATCAGCTGGGCCAGCCAGTCGTTGATCGCCGGGGTCGCCTCCATGTAGGCGGCCGACAGCCCGCGCATGAAGCCCATGTTGAGGACGGACAGGGCCGTCTTCACGTAGTGCTTCTCGGGATGGGAGGTGTTGAAGAAGGTCCGGATGGACTGCTGGGCCAGGTACTCGTCGTCGCCCTCGCCGAGGCAGACCAGGTGCCGGCGGGCCACCTCCGCGGCGAAGGCGACGGAGAGCTTGTTCCACCACTGCCAGGGGTGGACCGGGATGAGGAGGTAGTCGGCGGGGTCCAGGCCCTGGTCGGTGAGGGTGGTGCGGAAACGGCTCAGGGTCCGTCCGCCCAGCTCCTCCCGCAGGAAGGACTCGTACTCGACCCCCGCCCCGGCCGTGAACGCGGCCCGCGAGCGGTGCGCCGCCAGCCACACCAGCCGGACGGGACTCGCGGTCTCCGGGGCGTACGACAGGTACTCGTGGATGCCGAACCCCAGCCGCCCGTTGTTCGCGACGAAACAGGGGTGGCCCTCGGTCATCCCGGTCTCGATCGCCTGGAAGCCGCCGGCCGCCAGCTCCGCGGAGGTGATGCGGGGCTTGGCGAGCTTGAAGCAGGTGCCGGAGACGGTGGAGGAGATCTCCTCCAGGTACACCGGCAGGATCTCCTCGCTCAGGCCCAGTGACCCCTTCAGCTCGATGAAGAAGTCCTGTGCGGACAGCTGGAGTTCGACGCCGCCACGGTGCCGGGAGACGGAATCGGCGTCGACCTGCCAGTGGTCGAGGGCCCGCCGGACGGCGGAGAAACGGTAGGAGGTCAGTCCGTCGTCGCTGTGGACGACGTATCGTCCGTCGTCGAGGGCCTCGGGTGCGATCAGGCGCTCGTGCGTGAACTCGGCGAGCGCCTTGCGTATGAGCAGGCGGTCGGCGGCCGCCCAGCGCTCGGGGGAGAGGTGGGCCACGGCGTCGGCGAGGCTCATGCGGCCACCCCCGTGGCGGCGGCGAACCGCTCGCGTGTGCAGAAGCTCAGCAGAGCCCTCTTCTCCGGCTTCCGGATCTCCCGCTCGGGCACGAACCCGACGGCCTCGTTGAGCGCGTGCACGGCCGTGTTGCGCACGTCCGGCTCGACGACGACGCGTCGCACCGCCGGATCCTCGAACAGGTGCGCCAACACGGCGGCGATGACGGCCCGGGTGAACCCGTGCACGGGCGTGTCGGTCGGCGGCGTGAGGAAGTGCATGCCGACGTCCCCGGGCTGCGCCTCGTACAGCCCGGCCAGCTCGCGGTGGGCGGGGTCGTACCGCTCCATGAGGAAGACGGGCTCCCCGTCCCTCAGACCCATGAGGGCGTGGTGGTGCTCGTCCGCCGCGATCTCCGTGTACGCCCGCTCGACGTCCTGGAGTTTCGCGTCCTGCATCATCCAGAAGGCCGCCTTGGGGTGGGTGACCCAGGAGTGCAGCAGCTCGGCGTCCTTCAGCGGGTCGAGTGGGCGGAACGTGAAAGTGCCCACCAGTGAGGTGGTGCTCATCGAGAACTCCTTGGCGTGAGTCGCGGATGTGTTCCCGCCCCGACGGGCGGGGGAGACGTCAGACGGCGAACTCCTGGAAGGCGATGGCCTTCTCCACCGGGTAGTACTCGGTGCCGAGCAGCTCCCGGATGATGTAGCTGTTGCGGTACGCGCCCATGCCCAGGTCGGGGCTGGTGACGCTGTGGGTGTGGACGCCGGCGTTCTGCAGGAAGACGCCGCGGCCGGTGACGTCGACGGCGTAGTTGCGGGCGACGTCGAAGTTGCCCTGGGAGTCGCGGACCAGCCGGTCGTGTACCGGCTTGAGGAACTCCGGTTCGACGTACTTGTACCCGGTGGCCAGGATCAGGCCGTCGGTGGTGATCTCGAAGCCCTTGCCCTGCTCCTCCTGGTGGAAGGCGAGGGTGTACGCGCGGCCGTCGTACGTCGCCTTCGTCAGCGCGGAGTTGGTGAGCAGGCGCGTGGGCACCGGGCCGCCGAGGTTCTTCCGGTACAGCAGGTCGAAGATCTCGTTGATCAGGTCGCCGTCGATGCCCTTGAACAAGCCCTTCTGCCGGTCCGTGAGCCGGTAGCGGGTCTCCTCCGGCAGGGCGTGGTAGTAGTCGATGTACTCCGGCGAGGTCATCTCCAGCGTGAGCTTGGTGTACTCCAGCGGGAAGAAGCGCGGGGAGCGGGTCACCCAGTTCAGCCGGTAGCCGTGGACGTCGATCTCGCTGAGCAGGTCGTAGTAGATCTCGGCGGCCGACTGACCGGAGCCCACCAGCGTGATCGACTCCTTCTGCTGCAGCTCGGCCTTGTGCCGCACGTAGCGCGAGTTGTGGATGAAGTCGCCGCCCAGGTCCCGGCACGCCTCGGGAACGTGGGGCGGGGTGCCGGTGCCGAGGACCAGCCGGCGGGCGCGGAACGTCTCACCGGCGGCGGTCCTCACGGCGTACAGCTCGTCCGCCTCGTCGTACCTCACCTCGGTGACCGTGGTGTCGAAGCGGACGCTGCTCAGCCTGTTCGCGGCCCAGCGGCAGTAGGCGTCGTACTCGACGCGCAGGGGGTAGAAGTTCTCCCGGATGTAGAAGGAGTACAGCCGGCCCTGCTCCTTGAGGTAGTTCAGGAAGGAGTACGGCGAGGTCGGGTCGGCCAGGGTGACCAGGTCCGACATGAACGGCGTCTGCAGGTGCGCGCCGTCCAGGAACATGCCGGCGTGCCACTCGAAGTCCGGCTTGGACTCCAGGAAGACGCCGCGGACCGCGTCGATGGGTTCGGTCAGACAGGCCAGGCCGAGATTGAAGGGCCCGAGCCCGATGCCCACGAAGTCGTAGGAGCGGTCCGGGGATTCAGCAAGCGCGGTCAAGGGACTCTCCCAGGTACTGCTCGGCGTGGCCGGCGATCAGATCGAGGACGGCCGCGATGTCGTCGGCCGTCGTCTCGGGGTTGAGCAGGGTGAACTTGAGGTAGTGGCGGCCCGCGACCTTGGTGCCGGCGACGACGGCGTCACCGGAGGCGAACAGAGCCCGGCGGGCGTAGAGGTTGGCGCGGTCGATCTCGGCCGGGTCGGTGACGGCGGCCGGGATGTGGCGGAACACCAGGGTGGACAGGGCCGGTTCGACGACGACGTCGAAGCGCGGGTCGCCGGCCAGCAGCCGGAAGGCCTCACCCGCCAGGTCGCACACCTCGTCGAAGAGCCGCCCGACGCCGTCGGCGCCCATCACGCGCAGGGTCAGCCACAGCTTCAGCGCGTCGAAGCGGCGGGTGGTCTGCAGGGATTTGTCGACCTGGTTCGGGATGCGCTCTGCGGCCGTGCGGCGCGGGTTGAGGTAATCGGCGTGGTAGGTCGCGTGCCGCAGGGTGGAGGCGTCGCGGACCAGGACGGCGGAGGAACTCACCGGCTGGAAGAAGGACTTGTGGTAGTCCACGGTCACCGAGTCGGCGCGTTCGATGCCGGTGAGCAGCGCGCGCCGGGTGGGGGAGACCAGCAGCCCGCAGCCGTAGGCGGCGTCGACGTGCATCCATGTGCCGTACTGGGCGCACAGCTCGGCGATCTCGGGCAGCGGGTCGATGGAGCCGAAGTCGGTGGTGCCGGCGGTGGCGACGACGGCCATGGGAACCAGGCCGTCCGCGCGGCAGCGCTCGAGTTCCCGGGCGAGGGCGACGGTCCGCATCCGCTTGTCGTGGTCGACGGGGATCGTGACGACCGACTCGCTGCCGAGGCCCAGGAGTCGGGCGGACTTCTTCACACTGAAGTGGCTGACCTCGGAGGCGAAGACCCGCAGTTCGGCGAGGGAGCCGGTCTTGGCCTCCTCCCGGGCCAGCAGCAGCGCCTGGAGGTTGGACTGGCTGCCGCCTGAGGTGAAGACGCCGTCGGCGGCGGGCCCGAGGCCGATCCGGTGGGCCGTCCAGTTGATGAGCTTGCGCTCGATGAGGGTGCCGCCGGCCGACTGGTCCCAGGTGTCGAGGGAGGAGTTGACGGCCGAGAGCACGGCCTCGCCGAGCACCGCCGGGATGACGACCGGGCAGTTGAGGTGGGCGAGGTAGCGGGGGTGGTGGAAGTAGACCGCGTCCCGGAGGTAGACGTCCTCCAGCTCGTCCAGGACGGCGGAGGTGTCGCCGAGCGGGTGGTCGAGGTCGATCGTGTCGATGCGGTCAGCGAGGGCGTCGACGGTGACGCCGGTGAACGGACGGTCGGTGGTGGCGAGTCTGGCCGCCACCCGCTCGACTCCTTCGGTCACGGAGCTGCGGTAGTGCTCCGCGGTGAGGCCATTGAGCAGGTGCGAGCGCATGTGGGGGTCCTCCGAGGGGACAGTCCGTGCGGGGGGGTGAACTTAGGTTAGCCTAACCTAAGTTTTTTTGATCAGGGCATGCCTCATCCGTCCGGGGACACGCCGACGGAAGTCACCCGGCGGCGCGCAGCTGTTCCTCGGTCATCCCCTGCCGCCAGTAGCCGACGAAGGTCACCCGACGCCGGTCCACCCCGCGCTCACCGACGAAGTGCCGCCGCAGCGCCTTGACGTGGCCCGACTCCCCGGCGATCCACACGTACGGCCGCTCGGTGAGGGGGGGTTCCGCGGCTCGTACGGCGTCGACGGCCATGGGGGACCCGTCGTGCCGTACGAGCCACGTGATCTCCGCGTCCGCCTCCGTGCGCACGTCCTGGATGTCACCGGCGTGCGGCACCTCCAGCCAGGCCCGGACGCGGGTACCGGCGGGCAGGGACTCGAGGATGGCGGTCGCGGCCGGAACGGCGGTCTCGTCACCCCACAGCACGACGAGGTCGGTGTCCTCGGGCGGGCGGAAGCGGATGGCGCGGTTGTCGGCGACGGCCGGGCCGAGCAGCAGAACCCGGTCACCGGGGGTGGCGCGGGAGGCCCAGCGGGAGCCGGACCCGACGCCGTGCAGCGCGAAGTCGATGTCGATCTCGTCCGGGTCGCGCCGAAGGGCCCTGAGCGTATAGGACCGCATCACGGCCCGTACGTCGTCCGGCAGTTCGCGCCAGGCCTGCCACCAGCCGTCGCCCCGTTCCAGGGGCACGACGGGCTCCGGCTGGCCCGGATGCGGCAGGAACAGCGACAGGGACTGGTCGCGTCCGTCGGAGTGGAAGGCGTGCAGATCGGTTCCGCCGAAGGTGACCCGGACAAGAGACGGCCCCAGCCGTCTCGTCCGTACGACCTGCGGGGAGAAGAACCGGAACGGGGCGGCTACGGCCGTCGTCATGGGGGCTCCTGAGGGAGGTGGGGGACTGCGGCGGGACCTCGGGGGCGCGGGGCTGCGCCGACCGGCCGCGCACGGCCGGCGGTCGCTCACCGTGCACGGGCCCCTCGGACAGGTGCCTAACCGACCTTCTTCGCCTTCTCCAAGGCCTCGGCCAGGTTCGTCAGCAGGGGCACGCACTTGTCGTACGAGAGGATCGGCTCCGGAGACCGGGCGATGACCTGGCCCGCCTTCACCGCGGGGAGCTTCTTCCAGGTCGGCTTGGTGATGTCGGCCGGCTGGATCGCCGACGACCGGTCGTCCATCATGATGACGTCGGCCCGGTACTTGTCGACGTTCTCCCAGCTCAGCGACTCGTACCAGCCGCCGCCCTGCTTCTTCGCACTCTCCGGCGGCTCCACGAAGTTCACGCCGAGGGCCTTGAAGTACTCCAGGTCGATGGAGAGGTTGCTGCCGGAGACGTAGAACAGCTGGTCGCTCGCGCTGCCGGCCATCACCCTGATCTCGGGCTTGGCCCTGGCCGCGGCGCGCAGCCGGGCGGCCGCGGCCTCGAACCGCCTCTTGGCGTCGGTCACCTTCGCGGCCTCCATGTCCGCGCCCAGCGACTCCGCCAGGTCCCACATGCGCTGCAGCGGCTGGGTGAGCTGACGGTCGTAGACGGAGACGCCGATGCCGGGGGCCAGTTGGGCGATCTTCTTCTTCGACTCCTCGGGGACGTACCAGAGGGTGCCCGCGTTGTCGAACATCGTGCTGATCAGTACGTCCGGCGCGAGCGAGGCGTACTTCTCGATGTTGAACTGGCCCCAGGTGTTGCCGAGGACGGTCACCTTGCTGACGTCCATGTCGCCTGCCTGGACATCGGGCTTGCCGCCCTTGGTGGTCGTCGGGCCGAAGACGCCCTTGACCTGGATGCCGTAGTCGTGGAGCGCGGCGCCGACGCCGGTGAAGGCGACGATGTTGGTGGGGGCCTTGTCGAGCCTCACGGTCGTACCGCGGTCGTCCTTGAAGGACCAGGGGCCGGACTTCGCGGCCGGCGTGCCCTTGCCGGAGCCACTGTCCTTGCCCTTGTCCCCGCAGGCGGCGAGCACGGCACCGAGTCCGACGGCGCCGCCCGCGGCGAGGAGGCCGCGGCGAGAGGGGTGGGTGGCACGGGCAAGGGGCATGGGTGTGACTGCTTTCGAACGGGGCGGAGCGCCCGCCGGACAGGTTCGAAGGTAGGTTAGCCTAACCTTGGTTGCTGTCCAGGGGGTGGGTGTGCGTGCCTCGTTCCCCGCGGGGTCCGGGGCAGGCCGGGGCCTGGTCAGTCGTCATGGCTCTAGTCCAGGCTGGCCCTTGCACACCCCGCCCCTCCGCAGGAGTCACGCATGCCCAAGCCCCGCTTCGCCGTTCTCGGTGCCGGCAGCATCGGCTGTCATCTCGGCGGCCACCTCGTCGCCGCCGGTCACGACGTGACGTTCATCGGCCGGCCCGCGGCCATGGAGGTGCTGCGCGAACGCGGGCTCACCCTCAGCACCTCCGTCCGGCCGCCCGTCCACCTCGCGCCGGACCGGCTGAAGCCGGCCACCGGGCCCGAGGCCGCGGCCGGCGCCGACTATGTGCTGGTCACCGTGAAGACCGCCGGCACCGGGGCCGCCGCCAAGGACCTCGCCGCCCATCTCGCCCCGGGCGCCGTCGTGGTGAGCTTCCAGAACGGGCTGCACAACCCCGCCACCCTGCGCGCCGCGCTCCCGGGCCACACCGTGCTGGCCGGGATGGTGCCCTACAACGTGGTGCAGTCCGAGCCGGGCACCGTGCACCAGGGCATGCCGGGCCGGCTCATGACCGAGCCCGACGCCACGCTCTTCGCCGCCTTCCGCGAGGCGGGACTGGCCATCGAGGCCCGCACCGACATGTGCGCGGTGCAGCACGCCAAGCTGCTGATGAACCTCAACAACGCGATCAACGCCCTCTCCGGGCTGCCGCTGCGCGACCAGCTCGGCGGGCGGGACTACCGCCGCTGCCTCGCCCTGTGCCAGCGCGAGGCCCTCGCCGTCTACCGGGCCGCCGGCGTCAGCCCGGCCCGCCTCGGCCCCACCGCGCCGGGTGTGACTCCGTATGTGCTGGGGTTGCCCGACGCCGTCTTCCGCCGGGTGGCGGCGGCGTCCCTGCGGATCGACGCCCACGCGCGCTCCTCGATGTGGGAGGACCTGCAGCGCGGCCGGTCCACCGAGGTCGACTCCCTGCAGGGCGAGATCGTCGCCCTCGCCGCCGCCCACGGGCGGACCGCCCCCGTGAACGCCCGTCTTGCCGCTCTCGTGCACGAGGCGGAATCCGCGCCGCGCACCTGGGCGGGACCGGACCTGTACGCCGCACTGCGGGCGGCCCGCTGAACCACGGGACGCCCGCCCCGCCCTCCGGCGAGCCCACCGCCCCTTCCCCCGAGCCACCCGTCGCCCGGCGACCTGCGCCGCCGCCCGACGGCCCGCGCCGCCGCCCGGCGACCTGCGCCGCCGCCCGACGGCCCGCGCCGCCGCCCGGCGACCCGCGCCGCCGCCCGACGGCCCGCGCCCGTGCTCGGGCGACTTGCCCCGCCGTCCGGCGGCCCGTGCTCGGGCGACTTGCCCTGTGCTCGGGTGACCTGCGCCGTCGTCCGGCGGCCCGGGCCCGTGCTCGGGCGAGTTGCTCCGTCGTCCGGCGGCCCGCGGCCGTGCTGCGGCCACGCGCCGCGCCGTCGGGTGACCTGGCCTGTGCTCGGGCGACTTGCCCTGTGCTCGGGTGACCTGCGCCGTCGTCCGGTGCCCCGCGGCCGTGCTGCGGCCACGCGCCGCGCCGTCGGGTGACCTGGCCTGTGCTCGGGCGACTTGCCCTGTGCTCGGGTGACCTGCGCCGTCGTCC
>NZ_JBFAWF010000001.1:243789-334323 GCF_040680195.1 Streptomyces sp. NPDC052109
CGTCCGGTGCCCCGCGGCCGTGCTGCGGCCACGCGCCCTGTCGTCGGGCCACCTGGCCCCGTGCTTGGGCGCCCCGCGCCCGCGCTTCGGCGCCCCGCGCCCGTGCTCCGGCAACCCGCCCCGCGCCGCGTTCGGTGACCCGCCCCGCCGTCCGGCGGCGTTCCCCGTCCTCCGGCGCTCCGCGCCCGCCCGCCGACGTCCGGGCCCCGCCCCCCTAACGAACCGGCCCCGCGCGGGATGCGTGCGGGGCCGGAGGTGTCCGAGGGGCGGGGTTCAGCTCACCAGCCCCAGCTCCCGGGCGATCAGCATCCGCTGGACCTCGCTCGTGCCCTCGCCGATCTCCAGGATCTTGGAGTCGCGCCACATGCGCGCCACCGGATACTCGTTCATGAAGCCGTAGCCGCCGTGGATCTGGGTGGCGTCGCGGGCGTTGTCCACGGCGATCGTGGAGGAGTACAGCTTGGCCAGGGCCGCCTCCTTCTTGAAGGGCTCGCCCGAGACCAGCCGGGAAGCCGCGTCCCGCCAGGCCAGACGGGCCGTGTGCGCCTTCATCTCCATGTCGGCGATCTTGAACTGGATGGCCTGGTTGGCGCCGATCGGCCGGCCGAAGGCGTGGCGTTCCTTCGCGTACTTCACCGACTCGTCGACACAGCCCTGGGCCAGACCGGTGGCGAGGGCCGCGATGGCGATCCGGCCCTCGTCCAGGATGCGCAGGAACTGGGCGTAACCCCGGCCCTCCGCGCCGAGCAGGTTCGCGGCCGGCACCCGCACGTCCTGGAAGGACAGCTCGCGGGTGTCGGAGGCGTTCCAGCCGACCTTCGAGTAGGGCGCGGCGACCGTGAAGCCGGGGGTGCCGGCGGGGACGATGATCGCCGAGATCTGCGGCCGGCCGTCCGGCTTGCGACCGGTGACCGCCGTCACCGTCACCAACCCGGTGATGTCCGTACCGGAGTTGGTGATGAAGCACTTCGCGCCGTTGATGACCCATTCGTCCGTGTCCGGGTCCAGCCGGGCCGTCGTACGCGTGGCCCCCGCGTCACTGCCGCCGTCCGGCTCGGTCAGGCCGAACGCGCCCAGGATCTCGCCCGCGCACAGCCGGGGCAGCCACTCCCGCTTCTGCTCCTCCGTGCCGAACAGATGGATCGGCATCGCGCCCAGCGAGACGCCGGCCTCCAGGGTGATCGCCACCGACGAGTCCACCCGGGCCAGTTCCTCCAGGGCGATGCCGAGCGCGAGGTAGTCGCCGCCCATGCCGCCGTACTCCTCCGGGAACGGCAGCCCGAACAGGCCCATGCGGCCCATCTCGCGGACGATCTCGTACGGGAACTCGTGCCGCTCGTAGAAGTTCCCGATCTTCGGCGCCACGACGTCGTGCGCGAACTCCTCCACCGTACGGCGGAGTTCCTCGAGCTCGGGGCTGAGACGGTGGTCCATGCTGATCACTGTTCCTTGTGGGAGAGAGCGCGGACGGTACGGGACGGGCTGGGCCGTTCCAGATGGGCGGCCATCCACACGCTCGTGGCGGTCAGACGGCCGAGGTCGACCCCGGTCTCGATGCCCAGGCCGTGCAGCATCCAGACGAGGTCCTCGGTGGCGAGGTTGCCGGTGGCGGACTTCGCGTACGGGCAGCCGCCGAGGCCGCCGGCCGAGGCGTCCACGGTGGTGACGCCGTGCTGGAGGGCGGCCAGGGTGTTGGCGAGCGCCTGGCCGTAGGTGTCGTGGAAGTGCACGCCGATCACGTTCGTCGGCACGTGCTCCTCGTTGAGCAGGTTGAGCAGTTCGAGCACATGGCCCGGCGTGGCCACGCCGATCGTGTCGCCGAGGCTCAGCTCGTCACAGCCCATGTCCCTGAGGGCCGTGCAGACGCGGGCCACCTGGTGCAGCGGGACGGCGCCCTCCCACGGGTCGCCGAAGCACATGGAGACATAGCCGCGCACGTGCACGCCCCGGTCCTTCGCCTGCCGCACCACCGGCTCGAACACGGCCAGCGACTCGTCCACCGTGCGGTTGAGGTTGGCCTTCGCGAAGGACTCGGTGGCACTGGCGAAGACGGCGATCCGGTCGGCCCCGAGAGCCAGGGCCCGCTCCAGGCCGCGCCGGTTGGGCACGAGCACCGGGAGCTCCACGCCCGGAAGGCCGCTGATCGCCGGGAACAGCTCCTCGGCGTCGGCCAGTTGGGGCACCCACTCGGGGTGCACGAAGCTCGTCGCCTCGATCGTCGTCAGGCCCGCGTCGGCGAGCCGGCGGACGAACTCCGCCTTGATCTCGGTCGGTACGGTCCGCTTCTCGTTCTGCAGGCCGTCGCGCGCCCCGACCTCGTGGATCCGCACCCGCGCGGGCAGGTCCGTGGCCGGTACGACCATGGGCAGTCGCTCGGCGGTCACTGCGCCACCTCCTCGTGCGGTGCGATGACGGCCAGTACCTGGTCCATGGCGACCGTCGTGCCCGGGCTCACGTCCAGCTCGGCGACCGTGCCGGCGTGCGGGGCTGAGATGACGTGCTCCATCTTCATCGCCTCCACCACCAGCAGGCTCTGTCCGGCAGTCACCTCGTCGCCGACGGCGACCTTGACCACGGTCACCGTGCCGGGCATGGGCGCGGTGAGGGAGTCGGCGCCGGCGTGCGCGGACCTGCTCAGGGACGCGGCCACCGGGTCGTGGTCCCGCACCTGCCAGGCGTCGCCGTCGCGGCCGATCCAGTCACCGGCCCGGTGGAAGGTGTGGCGGACGCCGTCGAGGGTGACGCAGACCGTGGCGCCGGTGACGGTCGCGGTGCCGCGCGGGGTGTACGTCACCGGGTCCTGCACCCGCAGGTGGAAGGCGGGCGGTCTCGGGGTGCCGCCGAGCCGCCAGCCGCTCGGCACCGAGAAGGGGTCGACCCAGCCGTCCGTGCGGGGCCGGAGCGCCTCGGCCCGTACGGCCGCCGCCGCCTCGTACACCTCCTCCGGCACGTCCGTGGAGACCAGCTCGTCCACCACCCGCTCGACCAGGCCCGTGTCCAACTCGCCCGCCACCACGGCCGGATGGGCCAGGAGCCGGCGCAGGAAGCCCGCGTTGGTCGGCACGCCCAGCGTGACCGTCTCCGCGAGGGCGGAACGGAGCTTTCTCAGTGCCGTCTCCCGGTCGGGGCCGTAGGCGATCACCTTGGACAGCATCGGGTCGTACAGACTGCCCACCTCGGTGCCCTCACTGAGCCCGGAGTCGGTGCGGACGCCGTCGCCCTGCGGTTCCTGGAGCCTGAGGACCGTACCGCCGGACGGGAGGAACCCGCGTGCGGGGTCTTCGGCGCAGATCCGGGCCTCGACGGCGTGCCCGGTGAGGGTGAGGTCGGACTGGGCGAAGTCCAGCCTCTCGCCGGCCGCCACCCGCAGCTGCCACTCCACCAGGTCCAGGCCGGTGACGAGTTCGGTGACCGGGTGCTCCACCTGGAGGCGGGTGTTCATCTCCATGAAGTAGTACTGGGAGGGGTCGCCGCCGGGGACGATGAACTCCACCGTGCCCGCGCCCCGGTACCCGCAACTGCGCGCCGCCTGCACGGCCGCCTCGCCCATCGCCGCGCGCGTGGCCTCGTCGAGGAGCACGCTCGGCGCCTCCTCGATGATCTTCTGGTGGCGCCGCTGGAGCGAGCACTCGCGCTCGCCGAGGTGGACCACGTTCCCGTGGCCGTCGGCCAGCACCTGGATCTCGATGTGCCGGGGCCGGTCCACCCAGCGCTCGACGAGCAGGGTGTCGTCGCCGAAGGAGGCGCGGGCCTCGCGGCGGGCGGCAGCGATCTCCTCCTCCAGCACCGCCATGTCCCGCACCAGCCGCATGCCCTTGCCGCCGCCGCCGGCTGACGGCTTCAGCAGCACGGGGGCGCCCAACGCACGGGCGGCCTCGGCCAGTTCGGGATCGCGCCCGCCGGGCACGACCGGAACCCCGGCCGCCTCCACCGTCTCCTTGGCGCGGATCTTGTCGCCCATGAGGGCGATCGCGTCCGCCGGCGGGCCGATGAACACCAGACCCGCCTCCTCGCACGCGCGCGCGAAGCCCGCGTTCTCGGCGAGGAAGCCGTACCCCGGGTGGACGGCCTGGGCGCCGGTGCGGGCGGCGGCCTGCAGCAGCCGCTCCACCGACAGATAGCTCTCGGCCGCCGGCGCCGGACCGATCCGTACCGCCGTGTCGGCCTCCCGGACGTGCCGCGCGTCGGCGTCGGCGTCGGAGAAGACCGCCACCGAGCGCACGCCCAGCGAGCGGAGCGTACGGATGACGCGTACGGCGATCTCGCCCCGGTTGGCGACCAGCACTGTGTCGAACACGGTTCCCCTCCTCACATCCGGAAGACGCCGAACTGGGGGTCTCCCAGCGGCGCGTTGGCGCAGGCCGTCAGGGCGAGTCCGAGCACCTGACGGGTCTCCAGCGGGTCGATCACGCCGTCGTCCCAGAGGCGGGCCGTGGCGTAGTAGGCGTTGCCCTGGCGCTCGTACTGTGCGCGGATCGGCGCCTTGAAGGCCTCCTCGTCCCCGGCGGGCCACTCCTCGCCGCGCGCCTCCAGCTGGTCCCGCTTGACCGTGGCGAGGACGGACGCGGCCTGCTCGCCGCCCATCACGGAGATCTTGGCGTTGGGCCACATCCACAGGAAGCGGGGGGAGTAGGCCCGGCCGCACATCGAGTAGTTGCCGGCGCCGTACGACCCGCCGACCACCACCGTGAGCTTCGGTACGCGCGTGCAGGCGACGGCGGTGACCATCTTGGCGCCGTGCTTGGCGATGCCGCCCGCCTCGTAGTCCTTGCCGACCATGAACCCGGAGATGTTCTGCAGGAACACCAGCGGGATCCCGCGCTGGTCGCACAGCTCGATGAAGTGGGCGCCCTTCTGCGCGGACTCGGAGAAGAGGATGCCGTTGTTGGCGACGATCCCGACCGGGTGGCCGTGGATGCGGGCGAAGCCGGTGACCAGCGTCTGCCCGAACTCGCTCTTGAACTCGGCGAACCGGGAGCCGTCCGTGATCCGGGCGATGATCTCGCGGACGTCGTAGGGGGTGCGGGAGTCGACCGGGACGGCGCCGTACAACCCGTACGGGTCGACCTTCGGCTCTGCGGCCGGCTGGACCTCCCAGGGCAGGGGCTGCCGGGCCGGGAGGGTGGCGATGATGTTCCGCACGATCCGCAGGGCGTGCGCGTCGTCCTCCGCGAGGTGGTCGGTGACACCGGAGATCCGGGAGTGCACCTCGCCGCCGCCCAGCTCCTCGGCGGTGACGACCTCACCGGTGGCGGCCTTCACCAGGGGCGGGCCGCCGAGGAAGATCGTCCCTTGACCACGGACGATCACTGCCTCGTCACTCATCGCCGGGACGTACGCGCCGCCGGCCGTGCACGAGCCGAGGACGGCCGCGATCTGCGGGATCCCCGCGCCGGACATCCGGGCCTGGTTGTAGAAGATCCGCCCGAAGTGCTCGCGGTCCGGGAAGACCTCGTCCTGCATCGGCAGGAAGGCGCCTCCGGAGTCGACGAGACAGACGCAGGGCAGCCGGTTGTCCAGGGCCACCTCCTGGGCGCGCAGGTGCTTCTTCACCGTCATCGGGTAGTACGTGCCGCCCTTGACGGTCGCGTCATTGGCCACGATCACGCACTCGCGCCCGCTGACCCGCCCGATCCCGGCGATCACCCCGGCGGCGGGGGCCTGACCGTCGTACATCCCGTCGGCCGCGAGGGGGGCCAGCTCCAGGAACGGCGACCCGGGGTCGAGCAGCGTGTCCACCCTGTCCCTCGGCAGCAGCTTGCCCCGCGCGGTGTGCCTGGCGCGCGCCTTCTCACCGCCGCCGAGGGCCGCCGCGGCCAGCTTGCCGCGCAACTCCTCCACGAGCGCGAGATGAGCCTGTTCATTGGCCCGCCAGGCCTCCGACGCGGGGTCTGCCGCGCTCGTCAGCTCCGGTGCCTCCTGCATCCTGCGGTCCCCTCACCCGGTAATCGAACCAGTTAATGAGCGTTAACCATTTCCTCTAGGTTAACGACCGCTAACCTCGCTGTCTAGAATTGCCTGCATGGTCACCAGAACCGATGCACCGACCCGGCGCGAGCAGATCCTGAAGGAGGCCGCCCGGCTCTTCGCCGAGCGCGGCTTCCACGGCGTCGGCGTCGACGAGATAGGTGCCGCGGTGGGCATCAGCGGCCCCGGGCTGTACCGGCACTTCCCGGGCAAGGACGCGATGCTCGCCGAGCTGCTGGTCGGCATCAGTGGCCAGCTGCTGACGGGAGCGAAGCGCCGCCTGGCGGAGGCCGACGGGGAGACGGGTGCCTCGGCGGTCCTCGACTCCCTCATCGAGGGCCACATCGACTTCGCCCTGGACGACCGCCCGCTCATCACCCTGCACGACCGGGAGCTGGACCGCCTGCGCGACAGCGACCGCAAGCTGGTGCGGCAGCTGCAGCGGCAGTACCTGGAGCTGTGGGTGGAGGTCGTACGGGAGGTCTATCCGGCACTCTCCGAACCCTCGGCCCGCTCGGCCGTCCACTCGGTCTTCGGCCTGCTGAACTCCACACCGCACCTGGGGCGGGCGGGGACCCTGCCGGGGCGTGGCACGACGGCGGCACTGCTGCACCGGATGGCCCGGGGGGCGTTCGAGGCGGCGGGGGAGCGGTGAGCGCGTGACTCGCGCGGCCGGGCCGGTGTCCGGCCTGCCCGAGCCGTCCGCCCCGTGAGCGCCGCCCCGCGAGTCGGCCCCGGAGTGATCTGCGTCTCTGGACGCATCCCCGTACTCGCCGGTATCTTCGAGTCTGAGCAAGCGCTTAGACATGCCGATGTGCCGAGTCCGGGGAGGTAACCGTGCGCCGTACGGTGTTCAACGAGGATCACGAGGCGTTCCGGGAGACCATCCGCGCCTTCATCGAGGCCGAGGTCGTCCCGGTCTACGACGAGTGGTTCGCCGCCGGCCAGGCGCCGCGCGACTTCTACTACAAGCTCGGCGAGCTGGGGATATTCGGCATCAACGTGCCCGAGGAGTTCGGCGGCGCGGGCCTGGACAGCCACAAGTTCGAGGCCGTCCTCTACGAGGAGACCGCCCGCGCGGGCGTGCAGTTCGGCGGCTCCGGCGTGCACGTGCTGCTCGCCCTGCCGTACATCAAGATGCTCGCCACCGACGAGCAGAAGAAGCGCTACCTGCCGAAGTTCGTCACCGGCGAGGAGATGTGGGCCATCGCGATGACGGAGCCGGGTACCGGTTCCGACCTCGCGGGCATGAAGTCCACCGCCAAGCTCTCCGAGGACGGCACGCACTACGTCCTCAACGGTGCCAAGACCTTCATCACCGGCGGCGTCCACGCCGACCGTGTCATCGTCTGCGCCCGCACCTCCGCGCCCACCGCCGAGGACCGCCGTCACGGCATCTCCCTGTTCGCGGTGGACACCAAGTCCGAGGGCTACTCCGTCGGCCGCAAGCTCGACAAGCTGGGCCTGAAGACCTCCGACACCGCCGAGCTGGCCTTCGTCGACGTCAAGGTGCCGGTCGAGGACCTGCTCGGCGAGGAGAACAAGGGCTTCTACTACCTCGGCCACAACCTGGCCTCGGAGCGCTGGGGCATCGCCTTCGGCGCCTACGCGCAGGCCAAGGCCGCCGTCCGGTTCGCCAAGCAGTACGTCCAGGAGCGCACCGTCTTCGGCAAGCCGGTCGCCCACTTCCAGAACACCAAGTTCGAGCTGGCCGCCTGCCAGGCCGAGGTGGACGCCGCCGAGGCCGTCGCCGACCGCGCGACCGAGGCCCTGGACGCCGGTGAGCTCACCCCCGCCGAGGCCGCCTCCGCCAAGCTGTTCTGCACCGAGGTCGCCCACCGTGTCATCGACCGCTGCCTCCAGCTGCACGGCGGCTACGGCTACATGAACGAGTACCCGATCGCCCGCCTGTACGCGGACAACCGTGTCAACCGCATCTACGGCGGCACCAGCGAGATCATGAAGACGATCATCGCGAAGGACATGGGCCTGTAAGCCGACCGCAATCACTGGCCGGTACAACTGACGCTATGAGCAAGGCACTCCAGGATCTCCTCGATCTGCTCGACCTCGAGCAGATCGAGGAGAACATCTTCCGGGGCCAGTCCCGCTCCGCCGTCGTACCCCGCGTCTTCGGCGGGCAGGTCGCGGCGCAGGCGCTGGTCGCCGCGGGACGGACCGTCCCCGCGGACCGGCCGGCCCACTCCCTGCACGCGTACTTCCTGCGCCCCGGCGACCCGGGCGCGCCGATCGTCTACACCGTCGACCGCATCCGCGACGGCCGGTCCTTCACCACCCGCCGCGTGGTCGCCGTACAGCACGGCAAGCCGATCTTCCACCTGTCCGCGTCCTTCCAGGTGTACGAGGAGGGGCTGGAGCACCAGGCGCCCATGCCCGCCTCGCCCGACCCGGCCTCCCTGCCCACCTCGCAGGAGCGGCTGCGTGGCTACGCCCACCTGTCCCCCGAGGTCGTCGAGAAGTTCCTGGAGGCCCGCGAGGCCATCGACCTCAGGTACGTGGAGGAGCCGCCGTACGGGCAGTTCGGCGCGCCGCGCGAGCCGCACTCGCAGGTGTGGTTCCGCACCAACGGCAAGCTGGACGACGACCCGTTGCTGCACGTCGTGCTCGCCACCTACGTCTCCGACATGACCCTCCTCGACTCCGTGCTGCTCGCGCACGGCCGGGGCGGCTGGGCGGTAGGGGATGTCGTGGGCGCCTCCCTGGACCACGCGATGTGGTTCCACCGCCCCTTCCGCGCCGACGAATGGCTGCTGTACGACCAGGAGTCGCCGTCCGCGCACGGCGGCCGCGGCCTCGGCCAGGCCCGTATCTACACACAGGACGGACAGCTCGCCATCACCGTCATCCAGGAGGGTGTCGTCCGCGTCCCGCGGGACTGATGTGGTCTCGAGGTGCCGAGTGACCGCTGGGGTACTAATCTCTATGAGTGACAGCCGCAGCACAGGGTGTAACCGGCCGACGGTTCCCGAACTCCCGGAACGGCAGACGTCGGCGGCGACATCCGTCCAGTGAGTCTTCTGCGGTGACACCTGAAGAGCGCGCCGTGTCTGTCCCCCTCAGTGAGCACGGCGCCGCCATCCACGCCGCGTATTCCTCAGGGAGCCGCGGGAGATGATGGAGACAGAAGGGTACTTTCCCATGCGAGCACAGCGCTTCAAGCGTTACGTCGTGATGTCCGCCGCAGGCTTCCTGCTGGCCGGCGGAGCCGCGATCGGCACGGCCGGCACCGCCTCGGCAGCCCCTGCGCAGAGCCCCAGCTTCCACAGCTGGGGCGGGGGCTGGGGCGGGGGCTGGGGCGGAGGCTGGGGTGGAGGCTGGGGCTGGGGCTGCGGCTGTGGCGGTTGGCACCACCACCGCCACCACGGGCGCCACCACGGCGGTGGCGGCTGGGGCGGCTGGGGCGGCAACGGCAACTGGAACAACGGCAACTGGAACAACGGCAACTGGAACAACAGCGGCAGCAGCGGCAACAGCAGCGGCAGCAGCAGCGGCAACAAGAGCAGCAGCAACAACAGCAACAACAGCAGTAGCGGAAGTCGCAGCAGCAGTAGTAGCAGCTGATCCGGCGCCGAACGCGCCCACCCTGTGCGGCTCCGCGTGCGGAGCCGCACAGTGCCGTGCCGGAGCGGCGCGGCGGCGGGTCAGGAAAGTCCCGCCTGCGCCAGCAGATACGCCGCCATCGGGTCGTAGTGGCGGGGGCTGACCACATGGTCGTCGAGCGGTACGACGACCTGGAGGGTGCCCTCGGACTCGGCGAGGAACAGCGCCGGGTCGTTGCAGTCGGCGTATCCGACCGAGTCCAGGCCGTGCTGGCCGGCGTACCCGGCCCAGCCGTGGTCGGCGACGACCAGGTCCGGCAGCGGGCGCCCCTCGCGCTCAAGTGCCGTCAGAACGGCCCGCATCGGCTCCCCGGAGTGGGTGTGCCACAGCGTCGCCCCGTGCTCCAGCACCGCGACGTCCGCGAACTGCATCACGTAACCCTCGTCCGTCTGCAGCCCGTCCGGGATGACCACGATCTCGCAGCCGGCGGCACGCAGCGCGGCTGCCGTGGCCCGGTGCACGTCCAGCAGACCGCCCGGGTGCCCGGTCGCGAACAGCACTCGCTGCCGGTCCTCGGCCGCTTTACGCAGCCGTGCCGCCATCCGCTCCAGCGCGTCCACGGTCAGTTCGGGGTCGATGGTGTCCTGGCCGTACCGGTACTCCGGATCGTCGTTGACCCCCACCCGCTCGGCCATGACAGCGAGCACGTCCTGCTCGTCCGTCCAGCGGTCGCCGAGTTCCAGGCCGAGCCAGAAGTTGCGGACGCCGTTGGCGAGCTGGCGGTAGTGGGAGAGGTTGTTCTCACGCGGTGTGGCGACGTCCCCCGCGATACGGGTTCTCACCAGGTGGTCGACGAGCTGAGCGCGGCTGGGCGTCCCGGATATCGGCATGCGTCCATTGTGAGGCAGCGGGCTGCGGCCGTCCTCGCCATATCGTCCGCTGGGACGGGGCTCACTCGCCCGGTCAGCCGCGCCGCAGCGCGAACCACAACTCCATGCGCACGTCCGGGTCGTCCAGGTCGGCGTCCAACAGGGCGGCGCAGCGGGCGATCCGCTGCCGCACGGTGTTGCGGTGCACATCGAGCGCCACCGCCGTACGGTCCCAACTTCCGTGCAGCGCGAGCCAGTTGCGCAGGGTCTCGACGAGTTCGGGCCGGCCGGCCAGCGGGGCGAGCAGCGCGCGGGCGTGTGCCTCGGCGTCCGCCCGCGGCACCAGATCCTCCAGGCCCGGCCGGGCGCCGTGCCGGACGAGCGGAGTGCGGGTGGCGCGGGCCCGGGCGAGGGCCCGGGCCGCCTGGGCGTCGGCGGCCGGCCACTCCCGGGGCTCCACGGCCGCACTCACCCCGAGCGTCCAGCCCGCCTGCGGCTCCGGCACCCGCCCGCCCGGCACCAGCACCCGTACGACGTCACGCCCGAGGTCGACCAACGGCGAACCCAGCGCCGCGCCGAGCGCGGAGGCGGCGACGGCGTCGGGCAGCTGGGCCTCGGGGCGGGCGTGCACGACGAGCCACTCCCCGGCGCCGAGCAGCGGGGCCACTTCCTCGGGCGGGGCGCCCAGCAGCAGCCGTACCAGGGCGGAGGACCGGGCGGCACCGGCGCCGCTGTGGTGCTCCCCGGTCAGCAGCGACAGCAGCACGGCGGCGACGGAGGCGATGGTGTGGTCGCCGGGGTCGCGCCGGACGGTGGCCACGCCGAGCACGAACCCCTCGTCGGCGCCGAGGGCGTAGACGGCCAGGTGGACGTCGTCGACGGCGTCGGTGGCGGAGGTCGCCCTGGGTGCCGCATTCCCCGCGGGCCGTACCACCGGCACCAGTCCCCTGAGCGCCCGGCCCACGTCCGGTGCCTGCTCCCGGCCCGCCGCCGCGATCTCCGTGCCGTCCGGGCCGTAGAGCACCGCCCGGCCGCCCAGACGCTGGGCCAGCTGCCGCAGCACCGAAGGCACCGGATCCGGGCGGGAGGCCGCCGCGGCGAGGCTCTGCTGGGCTTCGGTGACGCGGCGCAGTTCGGCCAGGCGGGCCTGGGCCATCAGCTGCCACACCGCGCGGGCCACGCCCGAGAAGGTGGTCCGGGGCGGCACCTCCAGCAGCGGCAGGCCGTGGCGCTCGCAGGCGGCGACCAGGGCGCGCGGGACGGTGTCGTGCACCGGGGCCACGCCGAAGCCGAGGGCCGCGCCACCCGCCGCGACGATCCGGGAGACGTAGTCGTCGAAGTAGGTGCCCGAGCCCGCCGCCTCCGGGATGTGCACCCCGGCCGTGAGCAGCAGCTCGCCGCCCAGCAGATACGGGTACGGGTCGGCCATCTCCGAGGTGTGCGCCCAGTGGATCACGACGGACGGGTCGTCCGGGCCCGCGATCTGGCGCAGGGCGAGGTCCTCGCGGGACAGCAGGGCCGACAGCGGGACCGGTGGGGTCGGTGGGACCGCTGGGGTGATCGTCTCCGGCATGGTGTGCGTTCCCTCCATCCACCCCCGCTCATATGGATGAAACGTACACTTCGCAGTCGCTTTCCGGCCACCTAGTGTCAAGTCAGCACGGCAGCCGCGGGTACGGGCGGATGTCCCCGCGATCAGCTGCCGTCGCCCCTCCGCGGAAGGACATCCCGGAGGAACCCCCCACGTCTTTGCACGACACGCCACCGACCCGTGAGCGAAGGAGGACTGCCCCATGGCCGTCGACTACACAGTGATCGTCGTCTATCTCGCCGGCATGCTGGCCATGGGCTGGTGGGGCATGCGCCGCGCCAAGTCGAAGAGCGACTTCCTGGTGGCGGGCCGCCGCCTCGGACCGGCCATGTACTCCGGCACCATGGCGGCGATCGTCCTCGGCGGCGCCTCCACCATCGGCGGCGTGGGCCTCGGCTACCAGTACGGCCTCTCCGGCGCCTGGATGGTCTTCACCATCGGCCTCGGCCTGCTCGCGCTGTCCGTCTTCTTCTCCGCCCGCATCGCCCGGCTGAGGGTCTACACCGTCTCCGAGATGCTCGACCTGCGCTACGGCGGCCGCGCCGGTGTGATCTCCGGCGTGGTCATGTGGGCGTACACCCTCATGCTCGCGGTGACGTCCACGATCGCCTACGCCACGATCTTCGACGTCCTGTTCGACATGAACCGGACCCTCGCGATCGTCATCGGCGGCTCGATCGTCGTCGCCTACTCCACCCTCGGCGGCATGTGGTCCATCACCCTGACCGACATGGTGCAGTTCGTGGTCAAGACGATCGGCGTGCTCCTGCTGCTCCTGCCGATCGCGGTCGTCAAGGCGGGTGGCTTCAGCGAGATGAAGGCCAAGCTGCCCACCTCGTACTTCGACCCGCTGGGCATCGGCGGCCAGACGATCTTCACCTACGTCCTGATCTACACGTTCGGCATGCTCATCGGCCAGGACATCTGGCAGCGCGTGTTCACCGCCCGCAGTGACAGGACCGCCAAGTGGGGCGGCACCGTGGCCGGCACCTACTGTCTGGCCTACGCCCTCGCCGGCGCGGTGATCGGCACGGCCGCCAAGGTGCTCTACCCCAAGCTCGGCAGCCCCGACGACGCCTTCGCCACCATCGTCAAGGACGAACTCCCCGTCGGCGTGCGCGGCCTGGTGCTGGCCGCCGCCCTCGCCGCCGTGATGTCCACCTCCTCCGGCGCGCTGATCGCCTGCGCCACGGTCGCCAACAACGACATCTGGTCGCGGCTGCGGGGGATCACCAAGCGGTCGTCCGGGGACCATGACGAGGTCGGCGGCAACCGCGCGTTCATCCTGATCATGGGTGTGGCCGTGATCGGTACGGCGATCGCGCTGAACAACGTGGTCGAGGCGCTGACGGTGGCGTACAACCTGCTCGTGGGCGGTCTGCTCGTGCCGATCCTCGGCGGTCTGCTGTGGAAGCGCGGCACCGTCCAGGGCGCCCTCGCCTCCGTGATCGTCGGCGGCCTCGCGGTCATCGGCCTGATGGCGGGCTACGGCATCCTGGCCAACGAGCCCGTCTACTACGGCCTGCTCGCCTCCCTCGCCGCCTACGTCGTGGTCTCCCTGGCGACCAAGCCCACCGACGAGACCGTGCTCGCCACCTGGCGCGAACGCCTCGCCGGACGGAACCCCGAACTCGCGTCCGAACCGGTCCCGGCTCACCAGTAGAGTCGTATGGAAAGCAGCACATGCGCGACGAAGCGCAGGAAAGAAGGCATTTCACCATGAGCAGCAACGAGACGCCCCGCGGCCCCGTCGACTCCTCCCGCATCCCGCGGTACGCCGGCCCCGCGACCTTCGCCCGGCTGCCCCGCCTGGACGAGGTCGGCACCGCCGACGTCGCCGTCGTGGGCGTGCCGTTCGACTCCGGCGTCTCGTACCGGCCGGGCGCCCGCTTCGGCGGCAACGCCATCCGCGAGGCGTCCCGGCTGCTGCGCCCGTACAACCCGGCGCAGGACGCGTCCCCGTTCGCCCTGGCGCAGGTGGCCGACGGCGGCGACATCGCGGTGAACCCGTTCAACATCAACGAGGCCGTCGAGACGATCGAGGCGGCGGCGGACGAACTGCTCGGCACCGGCGCCCGCCTGATGACCCTGGGCGGCGACCACACCATCGCCCTGCCGCTCCTGCGCTCGGTCGCGAAGAAGCACGGCCCGGTCGCCCTGCTCCACTTCGACGCCCACCTGGACACCTGGGACACGTACTTCGGTGCCGAGTACACCCACGGCACCCCGTTCCGCCGCGCGGTGGAGGAGGGCATCCTCGACACCTCGGCCCTCTCCCACGTCGGCACCCGCGGCCCGCTGTACGGCAAGCAGGACCTGACGGACGACGAGAAGATGGGCTTCGGCATCGTCACGTCCGCCGACATCTACCGCCGGGGCGCCGACGAGGTGGCCGACCAGCTGCGCCAGCGCATCGGTGACCGCCCGCTGTACATCTCCATCGACATCGACTGCCTCGACCCGGCCCACGCGCCCGGCACCGGTACGCCGGAGGCGGGCGGCATGACCTCCCGCGAGCTGCTGGAGATCCTGCGCGGCCTGGCGTCCTGCAACCTGGTCTCGGCGGACGTCGTCGAGGTGGCACCCGCGTACGACCACGCCGAGATCACCTCGGTGGCGGCCTCGCACACGGCCTACGAACTGACCACCATCATGAGCCGCCAGATCGCGGCGGCCCGCAACGCCTGACTCTCCCTAGGGGAACGAGAGCTGTGACTCACGACCACGACCTGGTACTCCGACCGACCGATCAGCAGACGGCGGCCGCGCTGAATCCCCCTCCCGGCCGGAACGGCGGAGACCTGGTCGTGGAAACGCTGGCCGGGCTCGGCGCGACGACGGTCTTCGGCCTGCCCGGCCAGCACGCCCTCGGTATGTTCGACGCCCTGCGCAGATCTGCTCTGCGCTATGTGGGCCTGCGGGTGGAGAACAACGCGGGCTTCGCGGCGGACGCCTACGGCAGGATCACGGGCGAGGCGGCGCCGCTGCTGCTGTCGACGGGCCCGGGAGCCCTGACGTCGCTGGCCGCGTTGCAGGAGGCGGCCGCGGCCTCCGCCCCCGTGCTGGCGATCAGCAGCCAGATCCCGACGGCGGGCCTGGGCGGCGGCCGCCACGGCTACCTCCACGAACTCCCTGACCAGGCCGCCTCGTTCCGCGGCGTGGTCAAGTCCGTCCACACGGTCCGCACGCAGTCCCAGATCCCGTCCGCGATCGCGGCGGCCTGGAAGTCGGCGCTCACCGTCCCGCACGGCCCGGTGTGGGTGGAGATCCCGCAGGACGTGCTGCTCGCGCCGACCGCCCTGCCGGTGGTGACGGCGCCGGACGCGACGCCGGAGGACCTGGCCCCGCGCCCCGAACTTACGGCGGTGGCCGCCGACTTGCTGTCCCGTGCGGCCCGCCCTGCGATCATCGCCGGCGGCGGGGTCGTACGGTCGGACGCCTCCGGGAAGCTGAGGGCGCTGGCCGAGAAACTTCAGGCGCCGGTGGTGACGACGTTCGGCGGCAAGGGCGCGTTCCCCTGGGAGCACCCTCTCTCGCTGCAGTCCTGGCTGGAGGACCGCCACACGACGGACTTCCTGGAGGACGCGGACGTTCTGCTGGTGGTCGGCTCGGGCCTCGGTGAACTCTCCTCCAACTACCACACGTTCAAGCCCCGCGGCCGGGTCGTCCAGATCGAGGCCGACCTCGGCAAACTGGAGTCGAACCACCCGGCGCTGGGCATCCACGCGGACGCGCGCCTCGCGCTGCAGGCCCTGCTGGAGACGGTGGAGGAGCGGACGGACGCGTCGGCGCCGGACCGGGTGCGGGAGCTGCTGTCCCGAGTCGGTGAGCGCGTCGCCTCCCAGGGACTCACCCTGGAACAGGAGGCGCTGGGTGCCGTCCGGCGCGCCCTGCCCGCCGACTCCCCGTCCTTCTGGGACATGACGATCCTGGCGTACTGGGCCTGGTCGGCGTTCGATCCCCGGGGCACGAACCTCATGCACTCCGCGCAGGGCGCCGGCGGCCTCGGCTACGGCTTCCCGGCGGCGCTGGGTGCGGCGGCGGCCGACCCGACGCGCCCGGTCCTGGCCGTGTCGGGTGACGGCGGCGCCCTGTACTCGATCGCGGAACTGGCCACGGCTCGCCAGTACGACCTGCCGGTCACCTGGCTGATCGTCGACGACGGCGGCTACGGAATCCTCCGCGAGTACATGACCGACGCCTTCGGCCAGGCCACGGCGACGGAGCTGACGCGTCCGGACTACGTGGCCCTCGCCGAGTCCTTCGGGGTGCCCGGGGTCCGTACGACCCCGCAGACCCTGGAGGAGGACCTGGCGAAGGCGCTGGCGGCGCCGGGACCGTCGGTGGTCGTGCTCTCGGCTGTGCTGCGGATGTTCGCGCCTACGCATCTGGGTTAGCTCGTCCAACTGGAGGTCCGGGCCCAGCTAGCCGTACACGCCCACGGGCGCGACGGAGTTGTTCGCCGAGGAGTGAGTGCGTGGCCGCCGGCCCGCTCGCTCCTCAGCCGGTGTCGTGCATGGCGAGGTGCGTCAAGGGCGCTGCGCGTCGCCTTTTACCCCGCCGATCTCGCTGCCGCCAGATACGGGAGGAGAAAGGAAAAACTCGCCCTTTTCGTCGCACAGCGGGCCGAGCGCGGCATAGCGTGGCCACTGCCGGTCGAGTTCGTCGACGGCATCCGGGGCTGCGACGGGAATGACGGCGACCGGCTCGACAGCGAATCCGGCGACCGCACGGATGGCTTCCGTCACTGATGGTGCATCCGGCGGAGCGGCGGACTTCAGCACCCGGGAGGCCACAGCGCTCCAGTGCGTGCGACCGGCCGGGAGCTGGAATTTCCTGTTGTCCCATCCGAAGTTGCCGACTTCCTGGAGTCGTCGATCTTTGCCTCGCCGGCGTGGAAGTGAGGTCTTGCTGGATCATGCCTGTGCACGACTACCCGCGAGCCATTTTCTGTCTCGAGCTGTCGGAAGTTCCCCCAGGGGTCCGGCTTCGATCCGGCCAGGTCGAATGCGGCCTTCTCGGCGTCCTCGCGGGTCTCGAAGGGGTCGCCCACGTCGTGCCCCACAGGGTGCTGCGGGTGCGCCAGGCGACAGGCGCGGCGCGCCGAAGGCCGGCTTTGGTCTCGGCGCGCCGCGTGGGTTGTCTTCGCCCGTTCAGCTCACGTCCGACGGGTCCAGTCGGTAGAGCGTGGACTGGCTGCTCCGAGACGAGGTCTTGCCGGACGGCTCGGACGACTTGGAAGTCGTGGAGGACGTCGCGCTCTTGCTGTACGCGCTCTCCTTCACCAGCGTCCCGTGCTTCTCCACCCAGGCCGTGACCTCGGAGGACACGCTGTTGCCGCCACCGCCGGGCCCGCCTGCCCTCATGCCGCCGCCCAGCTGGATGTAGTGCAGCTCGCCCTTCTTCACCAGTTCCTCCAGCTTGGCGACGGTCATCGCGTTGTCGCTGCCGGTGAAGCCCCACATGGAGATGACGGGCTCCTTGGTGGTCAGTTCGAGCCGTGCGGCGGACTGGGAGTTGGAGACGGCCAGCAGCCAGGTGGCGCCGTCCTGATGCTTCTTCAGGTAGGCGATCAGTTCGCTGCTCGTCTCGCCTCCCATGGGGCCGCCGCCGAAACCGCCGCCGCCGAAGCCGCCGCGCCGCTCCGCACGGGAGCCGCCGGCTGCTCCGGCGCCCCCGGCTTCTCCCGTACCGCCGGGGACCGCGCCGCCCGCCCGGCCGCTGCCGCCGGGTGCCTGGCCACCTCCGGGGAAGCCGCCGCCGGCACCTCCCGGGAAGCCGCCGTTGCCGCCTCCGGGCAGTTCGCCGTTGCCCGGCACCCCGCCCGCTTCGGCGTTCGCGCCGCCCGGCATCTCCCCGCCGCCCGGGAAGCCGCCGGAGCCGCTGCGGTCACCGCCGAAGCCACCGCGCCCGCCCCCGCCCGGCCCGCCGCCGAAGCCGCCGCCGGTCGAGGGCCCCGCCGTGGGGTTCGTGCCGCCCATGCCGCCGCCGGAACCGGACGGCACCGACCAGGCGTACGCCGTCGGACCCGCCAGTGCCGCGACCACCGCCGCCGCCAGGGAGGCCGCCAGCAGCCGGGCCCGGCCGCCGGTGCGGAACAGCAGCATGCCCACGATCCCGGCCGCCGTGAGAAGCCCGATCGCCGGCCACAGCCAGGTGTTCCAGCCGGAGGCCCGGCGGAGCAGGACGATCGCCCAGAGGCCGGTGACGGCGAAGGCGAGCGGAAGGACCCATGCCCAGCGCCTGTCGGCGCGCAAGGCGTTCAGCAGCATCACGCCACCGCCGCCGCACAGCGCCGCGATGCCCGGGGCGAGCGCGGTCGTGTAGTAGGGGTGCATGGTGCCCTGGGCCGTGGCGAAGATGAGGTAGTGGAGCACGGTCCAGCCACCCCACAGGATCAGCGCCATCCGCTTCAGGTCGGTGCGGGGGGCGCGACCGCACAGCACCAGGCCGGCGATCAGCGCGATCGCCGAGAAGGGCAGCAGCCACGAGATCTGGCCGCCGAGGATGTCGTTGAACATCCGGCCGAGGCCCGCGGTGCCGGAGAAGCCGCCTCCGCCGCCTCCGCCGCCGGCGCCGTTGCCCTCGCCGCCGAAGACGCGGCCGAGACCGTCGTACCCCATGATCAGGTCCCAGGCGGTGCCGTCGGTCGAACCGCCGATGTACGGCCGGTCGGCGGCCGGGACCAGGGAGACGGCCACCGCCCACCAGAAGCTGAAGACGGCGAGGACGACCGCCGCGAGCAGCAGGTTGACTACCCGCTTCAGCCATGGGGCCCGCGACGCGTAGAGGTAGACCACGAAGACGGCCGGCAGGGCGATGTAGCCCGCGAGCAGCTTGGTGTTGAAGGCGAGGCCGAAGCAGGCGGCCGAGCCCAGCAGGGGCAGCAGCCGGTCGTCACGCGTGGCGCGCAGCGCGAGCGCCGCCCCCGACACCATGAGGAACACCAGCAGGGTGTCGGGGTTGTTGTCGCGGTTGATGGCGACCGTGATCGGTGTCAGGGCCAGCACCAGGGCGGCCACCGTCGCCGCGCCGTGACCCCACACCCGCCTGACGGATGTGTGCAGGATCCAGATCGTGGCCAGTGCCGTCACGATCATCGGCGCCATCATCTGCCAGGTGCCGAAGCCGAAGAGGCGGCACGACAGGCCCATGACCATGAGCGCGAAGGGCGGTTTGTCGACGGTGAGGAAGTTGCCCGGGTCCAGCGAGCCGAAGAACCAGGCCTTCCAGCTCTTCGTACCGGCCCAGACGGCGCCGCTGTAGAAGGTGTTCAGGCTCGACCCGGAGAGGTTCCAGGAGTAGAGCACCGCCGCCAGCAGCAGGATCGCGAGCAGCGCGGGCAGCGACCAGCGGGGTACACGCTCCGGAGGTACGGCGTCCGGTGCCGGCGAACCCGGGGTCGCGGTCGTCGTGTGGGGGAGGGGATCGGTGGCAGATGTCACCAGTGCACCCTGCAGACCGGCGATGGGTGCGGGCTGTGGTGCGCCTGGGCGGAGGCTGTGGGTCGGTGAGAGTCGGGTAAGGGGTCAGGGCAGCAGCTTCGGGAACTTCTCCCGGAAGTCGGTCATCTGGGCGTCGTAGCCCGCCTTGTGTTCCGCGAGACTTTTGTCGTTGAGGCCCTCGGTCGGGACGCGTCCCGGTGACAGAAGGCCCGGGATCAGTCGGAATATCTCCGCCGCCGCCTCCCACTCCTGGCCGCCGCGGTTGCGCAACGCCATCAACTGGTCCAGGGAATAATCCCTTTTGATCCGGTTGATCCGAATCAGGATATTGTCCTTCGAGGGGTACGCCCCCCGGTCGAGCGGCTTCCGGTCGGACGAGACCAGGTAGTGCAGCACCGCCAACGCCGCGAACAGCCGCCCCGACCGTACGTATCCGCTTTCCGTGTCCTCCGGCATGGACGAATCATTGCCATCTCCGGGACCGCTCGAACGTCCGAGCCGGAGCGGGCGTACAACCTTTCGGGCGGTTCCGTGCGTCAACGCGGGTATGGATCCCCGGACAACAAGACGTACCGGCGCGCTCGCCGCCGCCCTAGGTGCCGCGCTCGTCATACCCACCGTGGCCGCCGCCACCCCGGCCGCCGCGGCCACGCCCGCCGTCAGCTGTACGTCCGCCAAGGCGGGCCTGGCCGCCAAGCTGCAGAAGGACATCACGTCCGCCCTCGCGAACCGCAGGAGCACGGTCGCGCTCGGTCTGTACGACCGCGGCACCAGCACCACTTGTACCCTGCGCGCCACCAGCTCCTACGACTCGGCCAGCACCGTGAAGGTCACCGTGCTCGCCACGCTGCTGTGGGACGCCAAGAAGCACAACCGCTACCTGACCGACCGTGAGGCCTCGCTCACCAAGGCCATGATCACCAAGTCGGACAACGACGCGACGACCGCGCTGTGGAAGCAGCTCGGCATGACGAAGATCAAGGGCTTCCTGGCCGCCGCCGGGATGACGAAGACCGTGCCGGGTGCGAACGGTTACTGGGGCCTGACCCAGGAGAACGTCACCGACGAGCAGAAGCTGCTCAAGCTCGTCACCGCCAAGAACAGCGTGCTGAGCGACAACTCCCGTGACTACATCCTGAAGTTGATGGGCCAGGTCATCTCCTCGCAGCGCTGGGGCACCCCGGCCGGCGCGCCGTCCACGGTCGCCGTGCACGTCAAGAACGGCTGGCTGCAGCGCGCGACGCACGGCTGGCGGGTGCACAGCCTCGGCACCTTCAACGGCGCCGGCCACGACTACATGATCTCGGTGCTGACGCAGGACAACAGCACCATGGACTACGGCGTCACCACCATCCAGAACGTCGCCAAGGCCATCCACAAGGACCTCGTGCCGACCACCTCCGCGACCGCGGTCTACACCCCGACGAGCAAGCCCAGCGAGGCGTTCGTCGCGGTGCCGCCGCAGGGCTGACCCGGAGCGGGTTCACGGGGCGGTCTCCCGCAGGACACCCGACCCGCCCTACGGTGACCGGCATGCGCTTGAGAACCGTACTCGCCACCCTCACCGCCGGCCTGGCGGCGGCCACCTGCCTGACCGCCGCCGGGCCCGCCGGCGCCGCCAACTCGACGGGCGGCCACGCCTGTTCGCCGACCGTCGCCATCGACCGCTTCTCCGACGCGCTCGACAAGACGACGTACGACGGCACCTTCGTCGGCAACTTCTCCGCGCTCGCGGTCGACCGCGACGGCTCGATCGCCGCCCTGGAGGACCGCTCGTCCCTGTTCGAGCTGGACGCGCGGACCCTTCGGCCGAGGCGGGCCGTCCACCTCGCCGACGAGAAGGGCGCCGACCTCGACTCCGAGGGTCTCGTCATCGACCGGGACGGCACCCGGCTCGTCACCTCCGAGACCGAGCCGTCCGTGCGCCGCTACTCCGCCGACGGCACGATCCTCGACCGGCTGCCGGTCCCGTCCTCCCTCCTCGTCGCCCCGGCCGGCCGCGCCACCGCCAACCAGACCTTCGAGGGTCTGACCCTGCTGCCCGGCGGTCACACCCTGCTGGCCTCCATGGAGTACGCGATCTCGGGCGACTCGGCGGGGATCGTCCGCTTCCAGACCTGGCAGCGCACCAGGGGCGACCACTTCCGCCTCTCCGCCCAGTACGCGTACCGCACCGACGCCGGTCTCGGCGTCCCCGAGGTCCAGGCCACGCCCGACGGCCGCCTCCTGGTCCTGGAGCGCGGCTTCACCTCCGGCGTCGGCAACACCGTCCGCCTCTACCTGGCCGACCTCCGTCACGCGACCGACACCAGCGGCATCGGGAACCTGACCGGGCAGCCCGGAGTGCGCCTGATCGAGAAGACGCTGCTGACCGACGTCGCCGACTGTCCGTCGCTGGGCGCCACGGCCAGGCAGACCCAGCCCAATCCCCTACTGGACAACATCGAGGGCATGGCGATCACGGGGCGTGACCACACCGGCAGCCTCCGGGTCCTGCTGGTGAGCGACGACAACCAGAACGCGGCACAGACGACGAGGTTCTATTACTTGCGGGTACGGGCCTGACCCCCCACCCCGTTTTGTTGCGGAGGGATGAAATCCGCCTCCGGCCGTGTTGGTGCCTTCCGGTAGGGCAGGTCGAAAGGAAGGCACCGGCGTGACAGCGGAACGGGGATGGGCACGGCGCCTGGCGGCATACGCCTGGCGGTATCCGAAGGACGTCGTCCTCGCCCTCGGCTCCTCCCTCGCCGGCATGGCGGTCATGGCCGTGATCCCGCTGATCACCAAGGTGATCATCGACGACGTGGTCGGTAACCACACCCGCACCATGGCCCCCTGGGCCGGCGCCCTGATCGGCGCGGCCCTCCTCGTCTACGCCTCCGCCTACGTCCGCCGCTACTACGGCGGACGGCTCGCCCTCGACGTCCAGCACGACCTGCGGACCGAGATGTACGGCACGATCACCCGGCTCGACGGCCGCCGCCAGGACGAGCTGTCCACCGGGCAGGTGGTCGGCCGGGCCACCAGCGACCTGCAGCTGATCCAGGGCCTGCTCTTCATGCTCCCGATGACCCTGGGGAACGTCCTGCTCTTCCTGCTCTCCCTGGTGATCATGGCGTGGCTGTCGTTGCCGCTGACCCTGGTCGCCCTCGCCGTCGCGCCCGCGCTCGGCTGGATAGCCAAGCGGAGCCGCAGCAAGCTGCACCCCGCCACCTGGTACGCCCAGGCCCAGGCGGCGGCCGTCGCGGGGGTGGTCGACGGCGCCGTCAGCGGCGTCCGCGTGGTGAAGGGCTTCGGGCAGGAGGAGCAGGAGACCGGGAAGCTGCGCGAGGTCGGGCGCAAGCTCTTCGCGGGGCGACTGCGCACGATCCGGCTGAACAGCACGTACACCCCCGCCCTCCAGGCGGTCCCGGCGCTCGGCCAGGTCGCCATGCTGGCCCTCGGCGGCTGGCTGGCCGTGCGCGGGCACATCACGCTCGGCACGTTCGTCGCCTTCTCCAGCTACCTCGCCCAGCTGGTCGGCCCGGTCCGCATGCTCGCGATGGTCCTCACCGTCGGCCAGCAGGCCCGGGCCGGCACCGAGCGCGTGCTGGAGCTGATCGACACCGAGCCGACGCTCCGCGAAGGCACCAAGACGCTTCCCGCCGGCGCGCCCGCGACCGTCGAGTTCGACGACGTGTCCTTCGCGTACGACAGCGGGTCCAAGGTCCTCGACGGCCTGACCTTCGAGATCCGCCCCGGCGAGACCCTCGCCGTCGTCGGCTCCTCCGGCTCCGGCAAATCCACCCTCTCCCTGCTGCTCCCGCGCTTCTACGACGTCACCCACGGTGCGGTCCTGATCGGCGGGCACGACGTCCGCGAGCTGACCCTCGACTCGCTCAGGGCGGCGATCGGCCTGGTCCCGGAGGACTCCTTCCTCTTCTCCGACACCGTGCGCAGCAACATCGCGTACGGCCGTCCCGACGCCACCGAGGAGGAGATCCGCAAGGCCGCCCGCGCCGCCCAGGCGGACCGTTTCATCGCCGAGCTGCCCGAGGGCTACGACACCAAGGTCGGCGAACAGGGCCTCACCCTCTCGGGCGGCCAGCGCCAGCGCATCGCGCTCGCCCGCGCCCTGCTCACCGACCCGCGCCTGCTGGTCCTGGACGACGCCACCTCGGCCGTGGACGCCCGTGTCGAGCACGAGATCCACGAGGCACTGAAGCAGGTGATGGAGGGCCGTACGACCCTGCTCATCGCGCACCGCCGCTCCACGCTGAACCTCGCCGACCGCATCGCCGTCCTCGACGGCGGCCGGCTCGCCGACCTCGGCACCCACGACGAACTCCAGGAGCGGTCCGCCCTCTACCGGCGGCTGCTCACCGATCCGGACGAGCTGGGCGGGGTCTCCCCGGGCCACGCCGCCCCCGCCGTACCGCGGGAGGACACCTCCGTCCGCGAGGAGCTGGACGCGGAGTTCGACGCCGAGCGGGGTGTCACCCCCCGGCTGTGGACCGGCGACCGCACCCCCAAGGACCAGGCGCTCAGCGGCACCCCCGCCACCCCCGAGCTCCTCGCCCAGGTGGAGGCGCTGCCCCCGGCCACCGACACCCCGGACGTCGACGAGGCCCGCGCGGTCCGTCACGAGGACTCCTACGGCCTGCGCCGCCTGCTGCGCGGCTTCGGGCTGCCCCTGCTCCTCAGCCTGCTGCTGGTCGCCGTGGACGCGGGCGCGGGCCTGCTGCTGCCGGTGCTGATCCGGCACGGCATCGACGCGGGCGTGACGAAGATGGCCATCGGCGCGGTCTGGGCGGCCTCGCTGCTGGGCCTGCTGACCGTGCTGGTGCAGTGGGCCGCGCAGATCGGTGAGACGCGGCTGACCGGCCGTACCGGCGAGCGGGTGCTGTACGCGCTGCGGCTGAAGATCTTCGCGCAGCTCCAGCGGCTCGGCCTCGACTACTACGAGCGCGAGCTGACCGGCCGGATCATGACCCGGATGACGACCGACGTCGACGCCCTGTCCACCTTCCTGCAGACCGGCCTGGTCACCGCGTTCGTCTCGGTCGTGACCTTCTTCGGCATCATGGTCGCGCTGCTGGTGATCGACGTACAGCTCGCGCTCGTCGTCTTCGCGACACTGCCCCCGCTGTTCGTCGCGACCTTCTTCTTCCGCCGGGCGAGCGTCAAGGCGTACGAACTGGCCCGGGAACGCGTGTCGGTGGTCAACGCCGACCTCCAGGAGTCGGTCGCCGGGCTGCGGATCGTGCAGGCCTTCCGGCGCGAGCGGGACGGCGGGCGGCGGTTCGCCGCACGCAGCGACAGCTACCGGAGCGCCCGTATCCGCGGTCAGTGGCTGATCTCCGTCTACTTCCCGTTCGTGCAGCTGCTGTCGTCCGTGGCGGCGGCCTCCGTGCTGATGGTGGGCGCGCACCGGGTGGAGGCGGCGACGCTCACCACCGGCGCCCTGGTGGCGTATCTGCTCTACATCGACCTGTTCTTCGCGCCCGTGCAGCAGCTGTCCCAGGTGTTCGACGGCTACCAGCAGGCCACGGTCTCCCTGGGCCGCATCCAGGAGCTGCTGCGCGAGCCGACGTCCACGAAGTCGACGGACGAGCCGCTGGAGGTGCTGTCCCTGCGCGGTGACATCGCCTTCGAGGGCGTGCGTTTCGCGTACGGGGCCACCGACGAGGGCGACGCGGCCCTGGCCGGCATCGACCTGACGATACCGGCCGGGCAGACGGTGGCCTTCGTCGGTGAGACGGGCGCCGGCAAGTCGACGCTGGTCAAGCTGGTGGCGCGCTTCTACGACCCCACCGGCGGCCGGGTCACGGTCGACGGCACGGATCTGCGCGCCCTGGACCTGACCTCGTACCGGCACCGCCTCGGGGTGGTCCCGCAGGAGGCCTACCTCTTCCCGGGCACCGTCCGGGACGCCATCGCCTACGGCCGTCCCGACGCCACCGACGCCGAGGTGGAGGCGGCGGCGCGGGCGGTCGGCGCGCACGAGATGATCGCCACGCTGGAGGGCGGCTATCTGCACGAGGTCGCCGAGCGGGGCCGCAATCTCTCGGCCGGCCAGCGCCAGCTGATCGCGCTCGCCCGCGCCGAACTGGTCGACCCCGACATCCTGCTCCTCGACGAGGCCACGGCCGCGCTGGACCTGGCCACGGAGGCCCAGGTCAATCAGGCCACCGACCGCCTGACGGGCCGTCGTACGACCCTGGTGGTCGCCCACCGGCTGACCACGGCGGCCCGCGCGGACCGGGTGGTGGTCATGGACCACGGCCGGGTCGCGGAGGACGGCACCCACGAAGAACTCCTCGCCCGCGACGGCCGGTACGCCGCTCTGTGGCGCACCTTCGTCGGCCGGCCGGAACCGGAGGAGCCGGTCCCCGCGTCCCGCTGAGATCCGCGGTTCGGCGTAGCCCACCGGGCCCCGGCCGACGCGTCCCACTGACGGCCGTGCAACCATCCGACATACGTCGTGCGTCCGTACATCAGTACGGCCACCGGGGGACGCGACCGTGGTACGGGGAGGACGACAGTGGACAGTGGTGGGATACGCAGGCGCCTGGCGCTCGGAGCGGCAGTGCTGGCCGCGTCCGGGATGTTCGCGCTCGTGACGTCCGGCAGCGCCCAGGCGGACACGGCCGGCGGCTGCGCCGGGCGCGAGGTGCGGACCCTGACGTTCAGTACCGGGGTCACGCACGTCTACAAGCAGAACGGCTATGTCTGTGCCGTCACCGTCGCCCGGCATCCCGGCCGCGCCCAGACGATGTCCGTCAGCGTGCAGGCCCGCGGCAACCGTCCCGTCGTGGACCAGGGCCGCTACGTGCACCACGCGGGCCCGGTGACGGTACACGCCGGCCACCGCTGCGTGTGGATCAAGGGGTATGTGAGCGGGCAGGGGATCAACACGGGCTGGATCCTGTGCTGACGGCCGCCCGGGCCTGAGTCCTGCCCGGACCCGCGCCCGGTCAGCTCGCCCGGGACAGCCGCGCGAACGCCTCGTGGAAGCCCGGGAACGTCTTGCGGACGCAGCCGGGGTCGTCGTACGACAGGCCGGGGCAGTGCAGGCCCGTCACCGCGAAGGACATGACGATGCGGTGGTCGCCGAAGCTCCTGATCTCGGTGCCGGGTGCCGGTGCGCCGGGCCGGATCTCGATCCAGTCGGGACCGGTCGCCACGTCGATGCCGAGCCGCCGGAGGTTGTCCGCGCAGGCCTCGAGCCGGTCGCACTCCTTCACCCGGGTGTTGGCCACGTCCTCGATGCGGACCGGGCCGGAGGCGAACGGAGCGATCGCGGCCAGCGTGGGCATGGTGTCGGAGATGTCCCGCATGTTGACGGTGAGGCCGCGCAGAACTCCCGTACCGCGCACGGTCGTCCGGTCCGCCGCGGTCTCCACCTCGGCGCCCATCCGCCGCAGCACCTCCACGAAGCGCAGGTCGCCCTGGAGCGCGCCGGTGCCGAGGCCGGGCACGGTCACCTCACGGCCGGGCGTGACGGCGGCCGCGGCGAAGAAGTAGCTCGCGGTGGAGGCGTCCGGCTCCACCGCGTAGGTGGTGGCCCGGTAGCCACCGGCCGGGACGTCGTACACGTCGCCGTCCCGGACGACCTCCACGCCGAAGGCCCGCATCATCGCCAGCGTGATCTCCACGTAGGGCGCCGAGACCAGGTCGGTCACCCGGATCCTGAGGCCCTTCCGGGTCAGCGGGCCCAGCAGGAGCAGCGCGGTCAGGTACTGGGAGGACCGGCCGGCGTCCAGCGTCACCTCGCCGCCCTCGACACCGGCCGCCCGGACGGTGAGCGGATGGTGGCCCTCGGTCTCCTCGTGCCGCAGGTCGACGCCCAGGTCGCGCAGGGCCCGGGTGAGCGGGCCGAGCGGGCGGCGGCGCATCTGCGCGGAGGCGTCGAAGCGGAAGGCGCCCCGTCCGGTGGCGGCCAGGACCGGCAGGAAGCGGGCGGTGGTGGCGCCGTCCCGGCAGTGGACGTCGGCCTCGGCGACCGCCGGCCCCTGCGGGCGGCCGTCCACCTGCCAGGCGTCCGGGGTACGGCCGACCCGGTAGCCGAGCCGGGCGAGGCCCTCGGTGAAGCCCTCGGTGTCGTCGGAGCGCAGGGGGTGTACCAGCGTGCTGACGCCGTCGGCGGCGGCCGCGAGGAAGAGGGCGCGGGCGGTGATGGACTTGGAACCGGGGAGGGCGACTGCGGGCATGCCCGCATGATGGCCGTCCGTCCGCACTCCGGTCGACCATGTCCAGGGGACGGACGCGCCACCGTACCCGCACGCCCTGGTCCACTCCACCGGGTCGGGGAACCCGGCGCGCGCCGGGCCCGTCCAACGCGCAGGTGGCCGGACGAGTCCTACGTGCCGTGGTGTCGGCCCTCGCGACTGGCCGCGAACGCCGACCCACCCTCTCCGCCGCGGCACGGCCGGCAGCCCGCCGCCACCGGCGCGCCCCCCTCCCCTGCGCCGGTGGCGGCCCCTTGACGGTTACTGTGCATTCCCTTGACGGAAAGAAACTTCCTGGATATTGGTGATTCCTCGGAAGTTTCCTTCAGCGGTTCTCCTCTGGAAGGAGCGCACGTGCACCACACCAGCACGGGAAGCGACGACACCAGCACGAGAAGCACAGCACGCCCGGGAAACACCGCACGGCCGTCCAGACGCGCCGTCCTCGCCGCGACCGCGGGCCTGACCGCCGCGCTGACCGTACCGACGGCCGCCCGTGCCGCCGCACCCGGCGACGACCGCCGGCTGCGCGCCCTGATCTCCCGGATGACGCTTCAGGAGAAGGTCGGCCAGCTCTTCGTGATGCGGGTCTACGGCCACTCCGCCACCGCCCCCGACCAGGCCGACATCGACGCCAACCTCAAGGAGATCGGTGTCCGCACGGCCGCCGAGCTGATCGCGAAGTACCGGGTCGGCGGGATCATCTACTTCACCTGGGCGCACAACACCCGTGACCCGCGGCAGATCGCCGATCTCTCCGCCGGCATCCAGCAGGCCTCGCTGGAGCAGCCGCGCGGCCTGCCGGTGCTCATCGCCACCGACCAGGAGCACGGCGCGGTCTGCCGGGTCGGCAAGCCCGCCACCCTCTTCCCCGGCGCGATGGCCGTCGGCGCCGCGGGGTCCCGCGCGGACGCGCACACCCTCGGCCGGATCTCCGGCGCCGAGCTGCGCGCGATGGGCATCAACCAGGACTACTCCCCGGACGCCGACGTCAACGTCAACCCGGCCAACCCGGTCATCGGCGTACGGTCCTTCGGCGCCGACCCCGACGCGGTCGCCGCGCTGGTGGCCGCCGAGGTGAAGGGCTATCAGGCGTCCCGGGTCGCGGCGACCGCCAAGCACTTCCCGGGCCACGGCGACACCGCCACCGACAGCCACACCGGCTTCCCCGTCATCACCCACACCCGCGACCTGTGGGAGAAGCTGGACGCCGTGCCCTTCCGGGCCGCGATCGCCGCGGACATCGACTCCGTCATGACCGCGCACATCCAGTTCCCGGCCCTGGACGACTCCGGCGACCCGGCCACCCTCTCCCACCCGATCCTCACGGGCATCCTGCGCGGCGAACTCGGCTACGACGGGGTCGTGATCACCGACTCCCTCGGCATGGAGGGCGTCCGCACCAAGTACGGCGACGACCGGGTGCCGGTGCTCGCCCTGAAGGCCGGTGTGGACCAGCTGCTCAACCCGCCTTCCCTGGACGTGGCCTGGAACGCGGTGCTGAAGGCGGTCCAGGACGGCGAGCTGACGGAGTCGCGCCTCGACGAGTCGATCCTGCGCATCCTGCGGCTGAAGTCCCGGCTGGGCCTCTTCGACCCCTCGCGCGCCGGCCGCACGAGCGTCGAGCGGACGGTGGGCACCAAGGCGCACCTGGCCGCCGCCGACCGGATCGCCGAGCGGACCACGACCCTGCTGGTCAACGAGGACGGCGTCCTCCCCTTCTCCCCGCGCACCGGGCGCCGGGTGCTGGTCGTCGGCGCGGACCCGGCCTCCCCCTCCGGCACCACCGGCCCGCCCACCGGCGTGCTGGCCGCCGCCCTCACCGAGCTGGGCTTCACCGCCACGGCCCTGTCCACCGGCACCGCGCCCTCCGCCGCGACCATCGCCGCGGCGGTCACGGCCGCGCGGGACGCGGACGCGGCGGTCGTCGTGACGTACAACGTGACGGCGGGCAACGCCCAGCAGACGCTGGTGGACCAGCTGTCGGCCCTGGGCAAGCCGCTCGCGGCACTCGCGGTCCGCAACCCCTACGACGTGGCCCAGTACCCCTCCGTCAAAGCCTGCCTGGCGTCCTACGGCTGGACGGACGTCGAAGTGCGTGCCGCCGCACGGGTGATCGCCGGGCGCGTGGCGCCGCGCGGCAGGCTGCCGGTGCCGGTGCAACGGGCCGACGACCCCACGCAGGTGCTGTACCCGATCGGACACGGGCTGACGTACCAGCCGTACGCCACACACCGGGCGTAATACCGCCAACGGGCGGAAACCCGCCCCGCACGTCTGGCGTGGCCGCATCCTGACGGGTCACGCTGGACCGGGGTGTCAGGGGGGATGGCCATGCGTGGGAAAGGTGCCGCAGGAGTCGCGTGCCTGGTGTTCCTGCTGCCGGCCGCGCTGCTGACCGGCTGCCGGGGCCCGGCGGGCGCCCCCGTCGGCGACGCCCGCCCCACCCCGGCCGCGACCGGCCACGGTGCCGAGTTCCTCGCCGTCGGCGCGTGCAGCTCCTTCGGCAGGACCAGCTTCACCGAGGTGCCCTGCGCCGGCGAGCGGGCGGCGGCCCGGGTCGTCGCCCGCTACGACGGCGCCCTCGCCGACGGCCCCCTTTGCCCGGCGACCACCGACTTCGTGCTGCACATCAGCGCCCAGGCCGCGATCTCCCCGGGCTACGCCTGCATGCGCAACCTCGAGCCCCCGCACCCCGGCGACCCCGGCGGCGGAGGCGGCCCACGCACGATCCCCGGGGACTGCGTGTACACCTCCGGCGCGGGCCAGGTCCGCGAGACCGCGTGCGACGGCTCCGGCGCCCACCGCCCCCAGTTCCGGATCACCAGGGCGACGCCGGTGCGGGAGGACTGCCCGGCGTCGACGGCGCTGTACGTCCAACTGGGCGGCGCCGAGCCGGTGGGCTGCGCCCGGCGGGTGTAGGTTCCTACGGCCTCGAAGCGGGCTCGCGCTCGGCGTCCCGCACATCCAGCCTCGCGTCGAACCGGGCCAAGGGCCTCGCCCGGGCCACGTCCGTGGCCGAGACCCCGGCCCACTTGAGGATGCGAGCCGTGGCGAGGGACTTCTGGTCCGGTACCAGGCCCGCCACGTTCGCGCCGTGGTTCATGCCGGGCGCGGTGAAGACGTAGGAGTCACGGGCGCCCGCGCCGAGCCGGAAACGCTCCGCACCCCAGGGGTCGTTCTGGCCGTAGACGAACAGCATGTGCGTGGCGTGGTGGCGCACCCACGTGTCCACGTCCCGCATGGCCCAGGGCTGAAAGCGCATCGGGATGGAACGGGGCACGTAGTTGCGCGGCGCTTGGTAGCCGTAGCGGATCAACTTCCCCTCGATGTACGGGAAGTGGATGGTCGGCGCGCCCAGCTGGGTGCCCGCCTGGTAGTAGTACGGCGTGTACTGCGCGAGCCCCTGGTCGGTGTAGGCGGAGAACCCGGAGATGGTGTCGACCGAGTTCCAGATGTCCTCGTCGCTCGCCGTGGCCGCGTTCGCCGGGACGCTGTCGCAGTCCTTCAGCAGGCTGTACTGCCAGAATCCCCAGACGTAGTCGAGGACGACCGCCTCGTACGCCTTGTCGAGTCCGCCGATGGTGTCGAAGGTGTAGTGGTTGCCGGCGGCGTACTGTGCGTACCGCTGCTCCAGCGGCTCCCGACGCACCAGCGCCTCCCGCTGCACGGCGTTCAGCCGGTCCCGGCACTCCTTGGTGCCGACGCGGGTGAAGAAGCGGTCGTAGGCCGAGTCCTCGTCGTTGACGACGTCGTTGGGCGCGACGTACGCGACGACCCCGTCCATGTCCCTCGGGTAGAAGCGCTCGTAGTACGTCGCCGTCATGCCGCCCTTGGAGCCGCCGGTGGCGATCCAGTGGCCGCCGTAGATCGGCTCGAGGGCCTCGAACACACGGTGCTGGTCGCTCGCCGCCTGCCAGATGTCGAGCTTGGACCAGTCGGCCGGGGCGGGGCGGGACGGGGTGAAGAAGCGGTACTCCAGGGAGACCTGGTTGCCGTCCACGATCTGGGTGGGCTCGCGGCGCGAGGGGGTGGTGGAGACGTTGTAGCCGCTGGTGTAGAAGACGGTCGGGCGGCTGGTGTCCTTGTGCAGCACGGTGATCCGCTGCTGGAAGGTGCCACGGTCCGGGTGGCGGTGGTCGATCGGCTGGGTGTAGTTCAGGACGAAGTAGCGGTAGCCGGGGTACGGTTTCTCCTCGATCAGGCTCATGCCCGGTATGGCGAGCAGCCTGTCCTTGATGTCGGAGGGCTCGGACTGGGCGGCGGTGGCCGCGCCCGCCGTGCTCAGCGTGCCTATGAACACGGTGAGCGCCAGCAGCCATCTGAGCACCTTGCGCATGCGCACTCTCCCCTGTGAGACAGATGTGCGCCGGAAGCTATCGGAGCAACTGCTCTCACACCAGGGGTAGTTGTGCGTCAGAGGGGAGCCAGGGGCGCCTTGTCCGGCGTCAACCGGCCCACGGCGACGGGGGGTTTCCCCGCACGGCGTGCGGGAGGGTCCCTCATGCGGACTCGGTGGCCAGGTCCGGCGCCTCGGCGGTCCCGTCGGCCGGACCCGGCGCCCGGTCGCGCAGCTCCGGCGTCGTCGCGGCGACCGCCCCCACCGCCAGCAGACACAGCAGGCCGCCGCTGATCAGCGAAGCCGCTCCGCCGGACCAGCCGGCGACCAGACCGCCGCGTACATTGCCGAGGCTGGGGCCCGCCTGGCCGACGATCTGCTCGGCCGCCGTGACTCGGCCGAGCAGCGCGTCCGGGGTGTGGGTCTGCACGATCGTGGACCGGGAGACGACCGACGTGGCGTCCCCGGCGCCCGCGACGGCGAGCAGGGCCAGGCACAGCCAGGCGTTGGTCGTCAGCCCGAAGAGCACCAGCGCGGCACCCCAGACGGCCGCCGCGCCCAGCATCACCGGACCCGGCCGGCCGAGCCGGGTCACGGCACCCGACAGGGCGGTGGCCGTGACTCCGCCCACCGCCAGGGCCGACAGGAACAGTCCGAGCGTGCGCGGGTCACCACCGAACCGCTCGGCGTTGACCAGCGGGAACAGGCTCACCGGGAAGGACAGCACGGTCGCGGCGAGGTCGGTGATCAGCGCGCCCCGCACCGTCCGGTGCCCGGCCAGGAACCGCAACCCGTCCAGCACCCCGTGCAGGCCCCCCCGCGACGGCTCGCCGCGCGGCGGCAGCGCGGGCAGCCCGAAGGCGCCGTAGAAGGCGACGGCGAAGCTGAGGGCGTCCAGCAGATAGCAGGTGCCGATGCCGAGCCAGCCCAGCAGCGCACCGGCCAGCGCCGGGCCGAGGAGCATCATCGACTGGCCGGTGATCTGGTTCAGGGCCAGGCCCGCGGCCACCTGGTCCCGCGGCAGCAGACGCGGGACGAAGACCCCGGCCGCCGGAGCGCCGAGCGCGCCGAACGCCGCCTGCGCGGCGACCAGCGCGAGGACGGCCGGCACCGGGACATGCCCGGTGAAGCCCTGCACGGCCAGCAGCACGGAACAGACCGCCTGGCCCACGGTCGCCGCCAGGTAGATCCGCCGCCGGTCCGCCCGGTCCACCCAGGCGCCCGCGAACAGCCCGAACACCACGAGCGGCAGTGCCTGCGCGAGCCCGACCGCGCCGGTCCACGCCGTGCTGCGGGTCATGTCCCACACCTGGTACATGACCGTCACCATGGTCATGAACCCGCCGAGCGTGGACACGGTCCGCCCGACCAGCAGCCGGCGGAAGAGAGGGGAGGTGCGCAGGGGGCGTACGTCGATGAACGGCTGGATCACCGGGGGAGGCTAACCGGGCGCCTGCACTCCGGCCAGCGAATTGACCGGGCCGCGGTGACCTGCGAGACCAGCCACCACGGACCGGCACCCGGCAACGGCCCGCGGCCCCGGGCGCAGGGCCGCACATCCACCGCCCCTACGCCGCCTCATCCAGCAAGCGCAGCAGATGCTCCCGCCCCGCGGCCAACAATCCCGCAAGCGGCGCAGCAGACTCGTACCACCGCTTCTCGTACTCCCAGCACAACCACCCTTCCCACCCGTGCCGGCACAGCACGTCCACGCACTCGGTGAGCGGAAGCACCCCCGAGCCCAGCGGCAGCGGACCGGTGTCCTGCGCCGACGAGATGTCCTTGACCTGCACATACCCCAGATGCGGAGCGAGCGCCGCGTAGGTGTCGGCGGGCTGCTCACCACCCAGCCAGGTGTGCATGACGTCCCACAGGGCACCCACCTGCCGGTGTCCGACCGGCCCCAGCACCCGGATCACGTCGGCCCCGGTGCGATGCGAGTCGTGCGTCTCCAGCAGGATCCGCACCCCCAGCGCGGACGCGTCCTCCGCGGCGGTGCCGAGCCGCCGGGCGGCGACGGCGTCGGACTCCTCGCGCGGGAGGTCCGGGTCGGCGCCGGGGAAGACCCGGACGAAGGGCGCGCCCAGGTCGTGGGCGAGATGGAGCAGGTCACGGATCTCCGCCAGCACGGGCGCGTCGTCACCGGGCGCGGCGACGCGTGCGTACCCGGCGACGCCCAGCACCTCGACCCCGGCCTCCTTGAACCGGGCCGCGGTGGCGGCGCGTTCGGCGGCGGAGAGCCCGGGATGCACCGGCTCCTCCGGGTGGGCGCGCAGTTCGACACCGTGGTAGCCGTGCGCGGTCGCGAGCGCCAGGACCTCCGGGACGGGCAGGCCGGGGACACCGAGTGTGGAGAACGCCAGCTTCATGGCTCGGACCCTACTCGTCACTCGCCCGATCCGTGCAGATCCAGCCGCCAGTCCTGGCCGACGAGATCCTTGCCGAAGGAACGGTGCGGTTTCTCCGCGACGAGCACGAAGCCGTGCCGCTGGTAGATCCGGCGGGCGCTGCCCAGTACGTCGTTGGTCCACAGCACCAGCTCGCGGTAGCCGACCTCGCCCGCGAAGTCGATCACGGCTCCCACCAGGCGGTCACCGACGCCGTGCCCGCGCGCCTCGGGCTCGACGAGCAGCAGTCGCAGCCGCGCGGTGGCGGGCGCGTCGTCCCGTACGCACATCACGCAGCCCACCGGCCGCCGGTCCTGCTCGGCGATCCACACCCGCTCCAGATGCGGGTCGTGGTCCTCGGCGAAGTCGGCGACGATCCGGGCGACGAGCCCCTCGTAGTCGGCGTTCCAGCCGTACTCCGCCGCGTACAGGGCCGCGTTGCGCTGGACGATCCAGCCGAGGTCACCGGGCTGCGGCTCACGCAGGACGGCCTCGTCGGACCGGGGGCGCTCCGCGCCCAGGACGTCCTGGATGGTCCGCATGGCCTCCGCCAGCCGGGGCCGGTCGGCCGGGACCACGGTGTCGAGCATGGCCCCGACCGTGTCCCGGGCGCGCTCGTCCAGCATCCCGGCGGCCTCCCGCCCCCGTGCGGTCAGCCGCACCCGCCGCCGGCGCGGGTCGCTGCGAGAGGGCCCGCGCTCGATCAGCCCGGCGTCCTCGAACCTGTTCAGGATCCGGCTCAGATATCCGGCGTCGAGATCGAGCTGTGTGCGCAGATCGACCGCGTCCAGGTGCGGGACCTGGGCGAGTTCGTACAGCACACGGGATTCGGTGAGGGTGTACGGGGCGTAGAGGTGGCGGCCGTAGTCGAGGGCGCCGATGAGCCCGGTGTAGAAGCGGTTGAAGGCGCGGACGTCCTGGACGGTCATGATCGCCCCCGGATGCTTGACTCAGTCAGAGATGCGGCCTTTCCGAGCCTAGACCCGGCTCCCGCCGGCGTCCACGGTCCGGGCCCGTCGGCGCCTCAACTTCCTTTTCTGGTTTTTGCGTTCCCGTAGCGCCCTGCTTTTGACAAGCCCGCGATCTCATCGTAGCTTTAATAACAAACGTCACTTATGCCCGTTTTATCCGGGAGTGACGGCCCGCTGCAGAGCGCAGAGCGGCGGCGGACGAGCCCAGAGCTACGCGCAGGCTCTGGAGCCAACGCGGACGGCCCGTCGTGGCCGCCGACAATCCATCACACCCTCCGGAGAGGGGCATCATCATGCGCGCACACACCACCCGTATGAAGAGAGTGGCCATCGCGGTCTGCTCGGCACCCATCCTGGCCATTGCAGCCGGAGCCGGAGCGGCCCAGGCGGCTACCACCTCTGCTCCCGCGCACGTCGCCACGTACCACAACGGCGGCGGCGGCGGCTGGGGCTGGGGCGGCGGCGGCTGGGGCTGGGGCGGCGGCGGCTGGGGCGGCGGCTGGGGCTGGGGCTGGGGCTTCGGCCACGGCGGCGGCGGCTGGGGCTGGGGCCACGGCGGCGGCGGCTGGGGCTGGGGCTGGGGTGACTGGGGAGGCTGCTGAGCGTCAGCACTGACCGACACCCCCGACCAACCCAAGACTGACCGACACCCCCGACCAACCAAAGGTGGATCCGGGTGCCCGACCCCACGGGCACCCGGTTCCATGTGCCGGAAGCCGTGACAGAAGTGACGTACCGGTGTGGCCGTGACAATGGAGGTACCGGATGAGGATCGTCTGCGTAGGTGGAGGCCCGGCCGGGCTGTACTTCGCGATCTCCGCGAAGCTGCGGGACGCCGGTCACGAGATCACCGTGATCGAGCGCGACCCGCCGGAGGCGACGTACGGCTGGGGGGTCGTGTACTGGAACGATCTGCTGGACATCCTGCATCGCAACGACCCCGAGAGCGCGCGGGCGGTGAGCGCCGGTTCCGTGCTCTGGGAGGACCAGGAGATCCGCGTCCACGGCAGCGGGCACGACGGTACGGCGTACTTCGGCGGCTACGGCTACAGCATGGGCCGGGCGGCCCTGCTGGAGGTCCTGACCCGGCGTGCACGGTCGCTCGGCGTCGACGTCCGGCACGGGGAGAAGCTCGCCGACCCCGCCGACCTGCCCGAGGCCGACGTGATCGTGGCCGCGGACGGCGCGGGCAGCCGGATCCGGCAGAGCCGCGCCGAGCGCTTCGGCACCAAGGTGGAGACCGGCCGCAACCCCTACATCTGGCTCGGCACGGACCGGCAGTTCGGGAGCTTCGTGTTCGACTTCGAGGAGACCCCCGCGGGCTGGATCTGGTTCCACGCCTACCCGTCGGTCAAGGGCAGGGTCAGCACCTGCATCGTGGAGTGCTCTCCGCGGACCTGGCAGGGCCTCGGCCTCGACACGCTCGACCCCGAGGACGCCGTCCCCGTGCTGGAGAAGATCTTCTATCGCGCACTCGACGGCCGTTCCCTGATCAGCAGGTCACGCGGCGAACCGGCCAAGTGGCAGCGGTTCCAGCACATCAGCAACGAGACCTGGGTCGACGGCAACGTCGTCCTGGTCGGCGACGCCGCGCACACCACCCACTTCACGCTCGGGTCCGGCACCCGGCTCGCGATGATCGACGCGATCGTGCTCGCCCACAGCCTCTCCGAGTACCGGGATCCGCGAGTGGCACTGCGCGAGTACGACCAGCACCGCCGCGCCGAACTGCAACCCGTACAGGCCGGAGCGCGGTCCAGCATGGCCTGGTTCGAGCAGCTCGACGACTACCTGGACCGCGACCCGGTCTCCTTCGCCTACGCCATGTCGGTACGCCAAGGCCATCAGAGCCCCTGGAAGTACCAGGTCCATCTCGCCACCCAGATCCCCACCGTGCGCAGGGCCCGCCGGGCCTACGAGACGGGCAGGCGCTGGTACCGCGACCGGCGCAGGGGCGAGGCGCCGCTGCCGATGCTGGGACGGTCGGTTCCCGGCCGGCAGTGAACAGCCCGCGGGTCGGAACGTGCCGACGGCCGCTCAGGCGCGGGGCACCCCGGAGGATCCCCGCACCATCAACTCCCCCCGAACCGCCGCGACGGCGCCCGGCGGCGGCTCCTCCCGCCCCATGGCGATCCGCCCGGCCCGCGCTCCGGCCTCCGCGAGCGGCAACCGCACGGTCGTCAGCGCGGGCACCGCGTCCACGCTGAACGGCAGATCGTCGAACCCGGCCACCGACACGTCGTCCGGGATCCGCAGCCCGGAGTCCCGCAGCGCCGCGCACGCGCCCAGCGCGACGGAGTCGTTCGCGGCCACGATCGCCGTCAGGGAGGGGTCGCGGCGCAGCAGCTCCAGCGTGGCCTCGTACCCGGACCGGCGGTCGTAGCTTCCGTGCACCGTCCAGCCGGGGTCCTCCTCGACACCCGCCGCCTGAAGCGCCGCCCGGTGCCCCTCCAGCCGGTGCCGGGTGGTCGTACGTTCCTCGGGGCCCGCGATGTAGCCGAGGCGGCGGTGGCCCAGGCCGAGCAGGTGCTCGGTGAGCCGGCGTGCGCCGCCCCGGTTGTCGAAGGTGAGGGCGACGGCGTCGGCGTCGGGTGCCGGCGGCCGCCCGCACAGCACCACCCGCGTGCCGGCCTCGGTGAGCTTGCGCAGCTTCGCCGCGACCGCCGCGGCGTGCGGCGCGTCCTCCACAGCCCCGCCGGTCAGCACCACGGCCGCCGCCCGCTGCCGCTGCAGCAGGGTCAGGTAGGTCAGCTCACGCTCCGGGGAGCCGCCCGTGTTGCAGACCACCGCGAGCCGCTCACCGCCGGCCCGGCCGCCCCCCGTGCCCCCGATCTCGGCCTGGATCGCGCTCGCCATGATCCCGAAGAACGGGTCGGCGATGTCGTTGACGAGGATGCCGACCAGGTCGGAGGTGGCCGCGGCGAGGGCGCTCGCCGGGCCGTTGAGGACGTAGTCCAGCTCGTCCACCGCCCGCAGCACCCGATCGCGCGTGGAGGCGGCCACCGGGTAGTTGCCGTTCAGCACGCGCGACACCGTCGCGGGTGAGACCTGGGCGCGGGCCGCCACATCCGCCAGGGTCACCGTCATCTCGTCGTCCTCCGGTCGCGCATCGTGTCGTACGCCCTCGTAGACAGCCAGTTCATGCCGCTGGTTCCGAGAAACTGTCGAGCAGACCTTAAAGCCATGCACCCGAGTTGTTCGCCCCCTCGAACAACTCGAAGGGGACACGGTCTTGTACGGAACAGGGTCCAGAGGCTAGCTTCGCAGCATAGAAAGCGCTTGCTGCGCGCGCGTTGTGAGGGTGGACAGAGAGGAACGACGTGACACGCAAGACGGTGCGTATCGCCATGAACGGCGTGACCGGGCGCATGGGCTACCGCCAGCACCTCGTCCGGTCGATCCTCGCCCTGCGCGACCAGGGTGGCCTCGACCTCGGCGACGGCACCGTGCTGTGGCCGGAGCCGATCCTGCTCGGCCGGCGCGCGTACGCCCTCGAGGAGATCGCCGAACGGCACGGCCTGGAGCACTTCTCGACCGACGTGGACGCGGTGCTCACCGATCCGTCCGTCGACCTCTACTTCGACTCGCAGGTCACCTCCGCCCGTGAGGAGGCCCTCAAGAAGGCGATCGCCGCCGGTAAGCACGTCTACACCGAGAAGCCCACCGCCACCGGCCTGGACGGTGCCCTCGAGCTGGCCCGCCTGGCCGAGGAGAAGGGCATCAAGCACGGCGTGGTCCAGGACAAGATCTTCCTGCCGGGGCTGCTCAAGCTGAAGCGGCTGATCGACGGCGGCTTCTTCGGCCGCGTCCTGTCCGTGCGGGGCGAGTTCGGCTACTGGGTGTTCGAGGGCGACTGGCAGGCCGCCCAGCGGCCCTCCTGGAACTACCGCGCCGAGGACGGCGGCGGCATCGTCGTCGACATGTTCCCGCACTGGGAATACGTCCTGCGCGAGCTGTTCGGCCGGGTGACGTCCGTCCAGGCCCTCGCCACCACCCACATCCCGCAACGCCGGGACGAACAGGGCAAGCCCTACGACGCGACGGCGGACGACGCGGCGTACGGCGTCTTCGAGCTGGAGGGCGGCGCGATCGCCCAGATCAACTCCTCCTGGGCGGTGCGGGTCAACCGCGACGAACTGGTGGAGTTCCAGGTCGACGGCACCGAGGGTTCGGCCGTGGCGGGACTGAGGAAGTGCCGGGCGCAGCACAGGTCGGCCACCCCCAAGCCGGTCTGGAACCCCGACGTGCCCGCCACCGAGGTCTTCCGTGACCAGTGGCAGGAAGTCCCGGACAACGGGGACTTCGACAACGGCTTCAAGGCCCAGTGGGAGCTGTTCCTCAGGCACGTCTACGCCGACGCGCCGTACCACTGGGACCTGCTGGCCGGCGCCCGCGGCGTCCAGCTGGCCGAACTGGCCCTCAGGTCCTCCGCCGAGGGCCGCCGCATCGACGTACCGGAGATCGGCCTGTGACCATCCAACTGCCGGACGCGGAGGGTGGGTTGCGCACGTACGAGCCGCGCACCGAACCGCTGGCCGTGTCTCCCGGCACCCCCTTCGCCTCCCGTACGGTGTTCTCGGCGGCACACGTCGTGGCCGACCCGTACGCGGATGTGTCCCCCGACTCGCCCGCCGCCGTCGACTGGGACGCCACCCTCGCCTTCCGCCGCCACCTGTGGTCCCACGGACTCGGCGTCGCCGAGGCGATGGACACCGCCCAGCGCGGCATGGGCCTGGACTGGGCGGGCGCGGCCGAGCTGATCCGCCGTAGCGCGGCGGAAGCCCGGAGCATGGGCGGCCGGATCGCCTGCGGCGTGGGCACCGACCAGATCACGAACGGCTCCGTCGCGGAGATCCGCGCGGCCTACGAGGAACAGCTCGCGGTGGTGGAGGAGTCGGGTGCCCAGCCGATCCTCATGGCGTCGCGCGCCTTGGCCGCTGCCGCCTCCGGGCCCGAGGACTACCTGGAGACCTACGGCCGTCTCCTGCGCCAGTCCGCCGAGCCGGTGATCCTGCACTGGCTGGGCCCGATGTTCGACCCGGCGCTGGAGGGCTACTGGGGCTCGGCCGGCCTCGACGCGGCGACGGAGACGTTCCTGGAGGTCATCGCCGCCCATCCCGACAAGGTGGACGGCGTCAAGGTGTCGTTGCTGGACGCGCGGCGGGAGATCGAGCTGCGCCGCCGGCTGCCGCGCGGGGTCCGCTGCTACACCGGCGACGACTTCCACTACCCCGAGCTGATCGCGGGCGACGACCAGGGCTTCAGCCACGCCCTGCTCGGTATCTTCGACCCGCTGGGCCCGCTGGCGGCCGCGGCGGTACGGGTCCTGGACACGGGCGACACGGCAGGCTTCCGGAGCCTGCTGGACCCCACGGTCGAGCTGTCCCGACACCTCTTCCAGGCCCCGACCCGCTTCTACAAGACGGGCGTGGTCCTCCTGGCCTGGCTCGCGGGCCACCAGTCGCACTTCACCATGGTCGGCGGCCTGCAGTCGGCCCGCTCCCTCCCGCACCTGGCCCGCGCCTACGAACTGGCCGACGGCCTCGGCCTGTTCCCCGACCCGAAGCTCGCGGAGGAACGGATGAAGAACCTGCTCTCGCTGTACGGGGTGAGTCAGTGACCGACCTGACGCGCTTCAGCATCAACCAGATGACGGTGAAACAGCTGTCGATGCCCGAACTGGCGGAGGCGTGCCGGGGGTTGGGCGTCACCCAGGTGGGCCTGTGGCGGGAGCCGGTCCAGGAGTACGGCGTGGAGGCCACGGCGGAACTGGTCCGCGACGCGGGCCTGACGGTGACGACCCTGTGCCGGGGCGGCTTCTTCACGGCGATCGACGCGGAGGAGCGGGCGGCGGCGCTGGCGGACAACCGGCGCGCGATCGACGAGGCGGCCACCCTCGGCACCGACACCCTGGTCCTGGTCTCCGGCGGCCTCCCGCCCGGCAGCAGGGACCTGCGGGCGGCCCGCGAGCGCGTCGCCGACGCCCTGGCCGAACTGGCGCCGTACGCCGAGGACCACGGTGTCCGCCTGGCCATCGAGCCCCTGCACCCCGTGTACGCCGCCGACCGCTGTGTGGTCTCGACCCTGGCCCAGGCCCTGGACCTCGCCGAACGCTTCCCGGCTCACCAAGTGGGTGTCACGGTGGACACGTACCACGTCTGGTGGGACGACCAGGCCCCCGCACAGATCGCCCGGGCGGGCGCGGGCGGCCGTATCCACACCTTCCAGCTCGCCGACTGGATCACGCCGTTGCCCGAGGGCGTCCTCAACGGCCGGGGCCAGATCGGGGACGGGGCGGTCGACATGCGGGAGTGGCGGGGGTATGTGGAGGCGGCCGGCTACACGGGACCGATCGAGGTCGAACTCTTCAACGAGGAGCTGTGGGCCCGCGACGGCCGGGAGGTGCTGGCGGAGACGGTGGAGCGGTTCCTCGCGCACGCCGCCGGATGACGGCGCCGCACCAGGGCGATGCACGTCGGCCTGGCACCGGGGCGGCGAACCTGACCGCTTGAGCGTGGTGAGTGCGGGTGGCCGGCGATCTCCGCACCCCACCGAACAGCACCGCGTACAGGTGACTGTGCCCGCACCCCCATAGCCGGTGTCCGCGAGGGGATCCGCCGAGGTCGGCACCGCCGACAGGTCGTGGAACAGGCCGGCGACGGCCCTGTCGCGCACCGCCCCGATCAGGCCGTCTGCCGCCGAACAGGGAGTGCACGGCCGTCGTCGACGTACCGGCGGCGGCCCCGACGGCAGTCGGTGCTGCGGCGCCGCGTGGGCGGCCCCCGAGTCACGGCCGTAGGGCTGCACAAGATCGCGGACATGGCCGAGGCAGGGCGATTGCGGCATGCGCGCTGCCCTGCGCGGCTGGGCGACCCCGCGGCGTTCCGCGACCTTCGGGGCTGGCGCGCTCGCGGGTGTCGGACGGGAGAAAAATCTTGAGAACGCGTGCAACCCTTCCCGGGATCCGGGTGTCGTACCTGTCATCAGAACCCGGGAGGGGACCCGGGGGGGATTCACGGGGTTCTGATACGGAGGGGAAAGCCGAGGGGGCGGCCCCGGTCGACGGACCGGGGCCGCCCCCTCGAAACGTCCCGGACGGTGCCTAGAAGAACACCCCGCACCGCAGCAGCACATTCGCGTACGGCCGTGCCTCACCCGTGCGGACGACCAGCCGCGCGCCCGCCGACAGCTCCTTGAGGCGCTCGTGCGGGACCAGGGACAGCCCGGGGAAGTGCCCCTCGAGCAGGGCGCGGTTGCGGCCCCGCAGCTCCTTCGCCGCCGTGGCGCCCTCCACCACCAGCTCGGCCAGCAAGCCGTCCACGACCTCCGCGAACGACGGCACCCCGGCGCGGAACGCCAGGTCCACCACGCGCGGCCCGTCCGGGATCGGCATGCCCGCATCGCACACCAGCACCCCGTCCCCGTGCCCCAACTCGGCCAGGGCGCCGGAGAGATGGCGGTTGAGGATCCCCGCCTTCTTCATACGGCGTCGACCTCCTCCGCCGTCGGGTACGAATCCTGCGCACCCCGCCGGGTCACGGCCGCGGCGCCGACCCGGGCCGCGTAGGCCGCCGCCTCCGGCAGGTCCGCGCCCGTGCCCAGCCTCCAGGCGAGGGCGGCCGTGAACGCGTCGCCCGCGCCGGTGGTGTCCACCGCCTCCACCTGCACCGAGGCCACCCGTGTCACCCCCGAGTCGTCGCACACCAGCGCCCCCTCCGCGCCCAGCGTCACCACCACCGAGCGCGGGCCCTTGGCCAGCAGCAGCCGCGCCCAGTCCACCGGATCCTCGCTCACACAGGCCTCGCCGAGGATCACCCGCGCCTCGTGCTCGTTGACGATCAGCGGATCGCAGGCCGCGAGCACCTCCGTGGGCAGCGGCCGCGGCGGGGACGGGTTCAGCACGAAGCGGTTGCCCGGGGCCAGGTTCCGTACGACCTCCACGACCGTCTCCAGCGGGATCTCCAGCTGCGCCGACACCACCCGCGAGGCGAGGAAGAGGCTCGCCGCCGTACGGATGTCCGCCGGGAGGAGCCGGGCGTTGGCGCCGGGCGACACCACGATGCTGTTGTCCCCGGAGGGGTCCACGGTGATCAGCGCCACGCCCGTCGGCGCCCCGCCCACCAGCACACCGACCGTGTCGACGCCGGCCGCGTGCAGGGAGTCGAGGAGCAGCCGGCCGTAGGCGTCGTCACCCACCCGGGCCAGCAGGGCCGTACCCGCGCCCAGGCGGGCCGCGGCGACCGCCTGGTTGGCGCCCTTGCCACCGGGGTGGACGGCGAGGTCGCCGCCCAGCACCGTCTCGCCGGCGGCCGGCCGCCGCTCGACGTCGATCACCAGGTCGGCGTTGGCCGAACCCACGACCAACAGGTCGTAGTCGTACATCAGTTGACTCCCCTGAGAGATGCCCCCGGGCGGACGGCCGTCCCTCCATGGTGACCCATGCCGGTGCCCCACGGTGTACGACCGCCCGCCCGCGTCGTCGGTTGTCAGCCGCTGAATCCGGCCACGTTGTCCTTCGTGACCACCTTCACCGGTACCTTCACCGTCGGTTCCACCTTCTTGCCCTGGACCGCCCGGAGCGCGTTGTCCACGGCGATCCTCCCCAACTGCGTCGGCTGCTGGGCGACCGACGCGTACAGCGTGCCGTTCTTCACCGCGGTGAGCCCGTCCGGGGTGCCGTCGAAGCCGACGACCTGCACGGACCTGCCGGCCTTGGAGCCCAGCGCCTTGATCGCGCCGAGCGCCATCTCGTCGTTGGCGGCGATGACGCCCTGCACGTCGGGGTGGGCCTGGAGCAGGTTCGACATCACGTCGAGGCCCTTGGTGCGGTCGAAGTCGGCCGGCTGCTGGGCCACCACCTGGATGCCGGGGTAGGCCTTCAGACCCTGCGCGAAGCCCTGCGCCCGCTCCCGGGCCGCCGAGGTGCCCGCCTGGCCCTGCAGGATCACGATCCTGCCCTTGCCGCCGAGCTTCCCGGCGATCGTCTTGGCGGCCAGCTCACCGCCCGCCACGTTGTCGGAGGCCACCAGGGCGTCCAGGTCGGCCTTGTTGACGCCCCGGTCGACGGCGATCACCGGGATCTTCGCCTTGTCGGCGGCCTTCACCGAGTTGCTCGCCGCGTCCGAGTCCACCGGGTTGACGATGATCGCGCCCAGCCTGGAGCTGGTGAAGTTCTGCAGCTGGTTGGCCTGCTGGGAGGCGTCGTTCTGGGCGTCGGTGACGGTCAGGTCCACGCCCAGCTTCTTCGCCTCGGCCTGGGCACCGGCCCGGATCTGCACGAAGAAGGGGTTGTTGAGGGTGGACAGCGACAGTCCCATCTTCGGGGTCGTCGAGGACGACGAGCCGCCGTGCAGGAACGAGGTCGCGCCGACGACCGCCACGGTCACCACGGCCGCGAGCGCGTACGTCGCCGCCTGCTTGCCCTTGGGCCCGCCCGCGCCCGCCGCCACCGGAGTCGCCCCCGCCTTGCGCCGCACGGTGTCCAGCAGCACCGCCAGCGCGATGACGACACCGATCACGACCTGCTGCCAGAAGGCGGACACGTTCAGCAGGTTGAGGCCGTTCCTCAGCACCGCCAGGATCAGTGCGCCGATCAGCGTGCCGGAGGCCTTGCCGGTGCCGCCCGCGAGCGAGGCGCCGCCGATGACGACCGCGGCGATCGCGTCCAGCTCGTAGCCGTCGGCGGCCTGCGGCTGTGCCGAGGACAGGCGGGAGGCCAGCACGATGCCCGCGACGGCCGCGAACACACCGGACAGGACGTAGATCGCGAGCTTCTGCCTGTGCACCCGCAGACCGGACAGCCGCGACGCCTCCTCGTTGCCGCCGATCGCGTACATGGAACGGCCGATGTACGTCCGCCCCAGCACGAGCGCCGCGATCAGCCCCATGACGACCATGACCAGCACCGGCACCGGCAGCCAGCCGCCGAGCGTGTCACCGAGGTGCGAGACGGAGTCGGGGAAGGCGATCGGGGAGCCCTGCGAGATCACCAGGGCCAGACCACGGCCCACCGACAGCATGGCCAGCGTCGCGATGAACGGCGGCAGCTTGCCGTAGGCGATGAGGAAGCCGTTCACCAGACCGGCCACGACACCCGTGGCGAGGCCCAGGAGCACCGCTAGCGGCACCGGCATCCCGTGCTGCGTGGCGCTCCACGCCAGCACGGTCGCCGACAGCGCGGCCACGGAACCGACCGACAGGTCGATGCCCGCCGAGACGATCACAAAGGTCGCACCGAAGGCGAGGACGGCCGTCACGGCGGCCTGGACACCGATGTTGAGCAGGTTGTCCGTCGTCAGGAAGTCCCCGGACAGCGCCGACAGCGCGATGACGAGGACGATCAGCGCGGTGAGCGCGCCGTTGTCCAGGAGCAGCCGGCGCAGGCCGCCGCCCGGGGCGCCACTCGCGCCCGCCCGGCTCTTGAGCGTGTCAGTGGCCACGGCTGGCCTCCTTCTCGGTGTCCTTCTCAGCGGTGGGGTGGGAGACGGCGAGCGCCATGACGGCGTCCTGGGTGGCCTCGGCGGCCGGGAGCTCGCCGGCGATCCGGCCCTGGGCCATGACCAGCACCCGGTCGCTCATGCCGAGCACCTCGGGCAGATCGCTGGAGATCATGAGCACGGCGGCCCCGGCAGCGGTCAGCTGGTTGATCAACTGATAGATCTCGACCTTCGCGCCGACGTCGATCCCACGCGTCGGTTCGTCGAGGATCAGCACCTTGGTGTCGGCCAGCAGCCACTTGCCGATGACGACCTTCTGCTGGTTGCCGCCGGACAGGGTCCGCACGTGCTGCCCGAGCCCCGCCATCCGCACGCCCAGCTGCCCGGCGATCCGCTCGGCGGCGACGTGCTGCGCCTTGCGGTCGACCAGCCCTGCCCGGGTGGCGGCCCGCATGGTCACGAGCCCGAGGTTCTCCTCGACGGAGGCGTCCAGCACGAGCCCCTGCCCCTTGCGGTCCTCCGGTACGAGCCCGATCCCGGCCGCCATCGCGGCGTTCACGTCATGCCGCTTCAGCTCGCTCCCGGAGACCCGCACGACCCCGCCGTCGTACGGATCGGCCCCGAACACGGCCCGTACGACCTCGGTACGGCCGGCACCGACGAGCCCGGCGATCCCGACGACCTCCCCGGCGTGCACCTCGAAGCTCACGTCGTGGAAGACCGAGTCCCGCGTGAGCCCCTCGACGCTGAGCAACGCGGACCCCTTCTCGGGCCGTTGCCGCGGATACTGCTGCTCGATGGACCGCCCGACCATGAGCCGTACGAGCTCGTCCTCGGGCGTGGAGGCGGGAACCTGGCCGACACTGCGCCCGTCCCGGATCACGGTGACCCGGTCTCCCAGGGCGGCGATCTCCTCCAGGTGGTGCGTGATGAAGACGATCCCCACGCCGTCCTCCCGCAGGGAGCGCACGATGCCGAACAGCTTCTCCACCTCCTCCGAGGTGAGCACCGCGGTCGGCTCGTCCATGACCAGCACGCGCGCGTCCAGGCTGAGCGCCTTGGCGATCTCGACCATCTGGAGCCGGGCGATGCCGAGTTCACGTACACGCGCGCGTGGGGACACGTTCACGCCCACGCGCGCGAGGAGCGCTTCGGCGTCGGCCTCCATCCGCCCGCGGTCGATCAGCCCGAAGCGGCGCGGCTGCCGCCCGAGGAAGATGTTCTCGGCGACGGTCAGATCGGGCACCAGGTTGAACTCCTGGTAGATGGTGGCGATCCCGAGCCGCTCGGCGTCCTGGGCACCGTGGATGCGCACCTCCCGACCGCCGACGTGGATCCGCCCGGCGTCGGGCGTGTAGGCACCGGAGAGCATCTTGATGAGCGTGCTCTTGCCGGCGCCGTTCTCACCGAGCAGCACATGGACCTCGCCCCGGCGCAGATCGAAGTCGACGCCGTCGAGCGCGACCACGCCGGGGAAGGTCTTGCGTATGCCCTCGATGCGCAGCAACTCGTCCGGGTTGCTCACGACGTGCTCCTTTGCACTGGGGAGGGGGACTGCCCTGGAGAGGGGGCGGGCGGCTCACCGCACGAGCGGCGCACGACGAGCCGGGCGGGCAGGGTGACGGACTGCGGAGTACGGCCCTCGATGCGGTCGACCAGGGCCCGTACGGCGGCGCGCCCCAGCTCACCGGTCGGCTGGGCGATCGCGGTCACGGGCGGATCGGTGTGCACGAACCAGGGGATGTCGTCGAACGCGGCCAGCGCGATGTCGTCCGGAACGCGCAGCCCACGCGCGCGTACGGCGTCCAGGGCGCCGAGCGCCATGAGGTTGTCGGCCGCGAAGACGACCTGTGGCGGCTCGGGCAGATCGAGGAACTTCTCGGTGACCCGCCGCCCGCTCTCCGCCTGGAAGTCGCCCTGGCCTGTGTAGGCGTCCGGCAGCGCGAGCCCGTGCTCGCCCAGAGCCGCCCTGAAGGCCTGGACGCGCTCGCTGCCGGTGGTGGTGGCGGCGGGCCCGGCGATGATCGCGAGCCGTCGGTGCCCGAGCCGGCACAGGTGGGTGACGAGATCCCGGATGGCCGTCTGCCCGTCGGCCCGTACGACGGGCACGTCGACCCCCGGGATCCAGCGGTCCACGAACACCATCGGGGTCCCGGCGCGGGCGGCCTCCAGCATCAGCGGTGAGCCACCGTCGGTGGGCGAGACGAGAAGCCCGTCGATCCGCCGGTCGAGCAGGTTCCGCACATGGTGGTCCTGCAGATCGGGCCGCTCGTCGGCGTTGCCGATGATCACGCTGTAGCCGAGCGCACGGGCCTCTTCCTCGACGGAACGGGCCAGCTCGGTGAAGTACGGGTTGAGTACGTCGCTGATGACGAGCCCGAGGGTGTGGGTCTGGTCGGTGCGCAGGGACCGGGCGACGGCATTGGGCCGGTACCCCAGTGCCTCGACGGCCGCCAGCACCCGTGTCCGCGCGTCTGCGCTGACCGAGGGGTGCGCGTTCAGGACGCGCGAGACCGTGGCGACGGAGACCCCGGCCGCGGCGGCGACGTCCTTGATGCTGGCCATCGGCGGGCCCACCTCCTCGTGAGTTCGTGGATGGATCGTGGAAACGATTACATCCGTGCCGTAGGAAGGATTGGAATCGATTACACGGAGGGAGGCAAGAGGTTGAAGGTTGTCCGAAACCTAATCGTGACCGGGAGGCGGGCGGGACCGGGGCCGCAGCCGCGACGTCCCAGGTCTGCCCTTGCCCTGCCGGTGCGCTCGCCCGCGAGGACATGCCTACGGCCCGTCCCGGCGGCGTCGCGGGCCTGCGCGGCGCGCGATCCGCGTGCGTGGGGCCGGTGGACTGGGCCGGCCATGGCCGCGTCGATGTAACCGCGGCGCACGCCGACGAGGAGGCGTCCGGCCGCGCGGGCCGTACGGTGACCGACGGCGGGCCAGGCCGCGAACGCCGCCGCACCGCCGGTGCGGTGCTCGGCCGTGGCGAACCGCAGGCGCCGCTCCGCCCGGCGCGCGCCAGCCGGCAGGAGGCGAGGCCGCGGACTGCCGGGCGGAGGTGGCCCGAGGGGCGTCAGCAGGTTCAGGCACCCCGCTCCTGACGCCTCCCCTTCCGTTGTCGGACCCCGCCTGTACGGTCGGATCATGTCCAACCGCACGGGGAACCCCACGACCGAGCGCCGGCTCGCCGTGCTCGAAGGCGTGCTGGAGCGCATCACGTACGCCAACGAGGAGAACGGATACACCGTCGCCCGGGTCGACACCGGCAGAGGCGGCGGTGATCTGCTCACGGTCGTCGGCGCGCTCCTCGGCGCCCAGGTCGGGGAGTCGCTGCGCATGGAGGGGCGCTGGGGCTCGCATCCCCAGTACGGCAAGCAGTTCCATGTCGAGAACTACACGACCGTGCTGCCCGCCACCGTCCAGGGCATCCGGCGTTACCTCGGGTCCGGGCTGGTCAAGGGGATCGGGCCGGTCTTCGCCGACCGGATCACGCAGCACTTCGGGCTGGACACCCTCCGGATCATCGAGGAGGAGCCCAAGCGGCTCGTCGAGGTCCCGGGCCTCGGTCCCAAGCGGACCAAGAAGATCGCCGACGCCTGGGAGGAGCAGAAGGCGATCAAGGAGGTCATGCTCTTCCTGCAGACCGTCGAGGTGTCCACCTCGATCGCCGTGCGGATCTACAAGAAGTACGGGGACGCGTCGATCCAGGTCGTCAGGGAACAGCCGTACCGCCTCGCCGCCGACGTCTGGGGCATCGGCTTCCTCACCGCCGACAAGATCGCCCAGTCCGTCGGCATTCCGCACGACAGCCCGGAGCGGGTCAAGGCGGGGCTGCAATACGCCCTGTCCCAGTCCGCCGACCAGGGGCACTGCTTCCTCCCCGAGGAGCGGCTGATCTCCGACGCGGTGAAGCTGCTCGCCGTGGACACCGGCCTTGTCATCGAGTGCCTCGCCGAGCTGGCCGAACCGTCGGAGGACGGCGGCGACCCGGGTGTCGTACGGGAGAAGGTGCCCGGGCCGGACGGCGACGACGCCGAGCCCGTCACCGCCGTATACCTCGTCCCCTTCCACCGCGCCGAGCTGTCCCTCTCCTCCCAGCTGCTGCGTCTCCTCCGTACGGACCAGGACCGGATGCCGGCGTTCCACGGCGTCGACTGGGGCAAAGCCCTCGGCTGGCTGAAGGGCCGTACGGGCGCCGACCTCGCCCCGGAGCAGGAGGCAGCCGTAAGGCTCGCGCTCACCGAGAAGGTCGCGGTCCTCACCGGCGGCCCCGGCTGCGGCAAGTCCTTCACCGTCCGCTCGATCGTGGAGCTGGCCCGGGCCAAGCGTGCAAAGGTGCTGCTCGCGGCGCCCACCGGGCGTGCCGCCAAGCGCCTGTCCGAGCTGACCGGCGCCGAGGCCTCCACCGTCCACCGGCTGCTGGAGCTCAAGCCCGGTGGGGATGCCGCCTACGACCGGGACCGGCCGCTCGATGCCGACCTGGTCGTCGTGGACGAGGCCTCCATGCTCGACCTGCTGCTCGCCAACAAGCTCGTCAAAGCCGTAGCGCCCGGCGCCCATCTGCTCTTCGTCGGTGACGTCGACCAGCTGCCCAGCGTCGGGGCCGGGGAAGTGCTGCGCGATCTGCTCGCCGACGGCAGTCCCCTCCCCGCCGTCCGGCTCACCCGCGTCTTCCGGCAGGCCCAGCAGTCCGGCGTCGTCACCAACGCGCACCGGATCAACTCCGGGCAGCATCCGCTGACCGACGGGCTGAAGGACTTCTTCCTCTTCGTGGAGGACGACACCGAGGAGGCGGGGCGGCTCGCCGTGGACGTGGCCGCGCGGCGGATTCCGGCCAGGTTCGGGCTGGATCCGCGCCGGGATGTGCAGGTACTGGCGCCGATGCACCGGGGGCCGGCGGGCGCGGGTGCGCTCAATGGGCTGCTCCAGCAGGCCATCACGCCCGGGCGGCCCGATCTGCCGGAGAGGCGGTTCGGCGGCAGGGTCTTCCGCGTCGGCGACAAGGTCACCCAGATTCGCAACAATTACGAGAAAGGGAAGAACGGCGTCTTCAACGGCACCGTCGGCGTCGTCACCTCGCTCGATCCGGTCGACCAGCGCCTGACCGTGCTGACGGACGAGGACGAGGAGGTTCCGTACGAATTCGACGAAGTGGACGAACTGGCCCATGCGTACGCGGTGACCATCCATCGCTCGCAGGGGAGTGAATATCCCGCGGTGGTGATTCCCGTCACCACAGGAGCATGGATGATGCTCCAGCGGAACCTGCTGTACACGGCGGTCACCCGGGCCAAGCAGCTGGTCGTCCTCGTCGGTTCGCGCAAGGCGATCGGTCAGGCGGTGCGCACGGTGTCGGCGGGACGGCGCTGCACGGCCCTCGATTTCAGGCTCGCGTCATCGGGCGGGAAGCTGGACGTCACCGGCTCGGACGGGCGGCGGACAGGCATCACGAAAAATGATCGATCAAATGAGTCGTGAAGGTCACAGAGCACTTCCAGATGCCGTTCGGAGGGGGCAGGATAAGCAGATTGGCGGCACTGAGTGCCGCCGATAGGCCCAATGGTCGACCCCGAGTGCACTCTCCTGAGCCAAATGGGGGATGGTAGAGACAGTCAGGGCACCTCGAAGATGAGGCACTACGTCGGTGAGGGAAGACGTGAGCGACAACTCTGTAGTACTGCGGTACGGCGACGGCGAGTACACCTACCCGGTGGTCGACAGCACCGTCGGCGACAAGGGCTTCGACATCGGGAAGCTCCGCGCCCAGACCGGTCTGGTGACTCTGGACAGCGGGTACGGCAACACGGCCGCCTACAAATCCGCTGTCACCTACCTCGACGGTGAGGCGGGCATCCTCCGCTACCGCGGCTACCCCATCGAGCAGCTGGCCGAACGCTCCACCTTCCTCGAGGTGGCGTACCTGCTGATCAACGGCGAGCTGCCCACCGTCGACGAACTGACGAGGTTCAAGAACGACATCACGCGGCACACCCTGCTGCACGAGGACGTCAAGAACTTCTACAAGGGCTTCCCGCGCGACGCCCACCCGATGGCCATGCTGTCCTCGGTCGTCTCGGCGCTGTCCACCTTCTACCAGGACAGCCACAACCCGTTCGACGAGAAGCAGCGCGACCTCTCCACGATCCGCCTGCTCGCCAAGCTCCCGACGATCGCCGCGTACGCGTACAAGAAGTCGATCGGCCACCCGTTCGTCTACCCGCGCAACGACCTCGGCTACGTCGAGAACTTCCTGCGCATGACCTTCTCGGTCCCGGCGCAGGAGTACGACCTCGACCCGGTCGTCGTCGCCGCCCTGGACAAGCTGCTGATCCTGCACGCCGACCACGAGCAGAACTGCTCGACCTCCACGGTCCGCCTGGTCGGTTCCTCGCAGGCCAACATGTTCGCGTCGATCTCGGCCGGCATCAACGCGCTGTGGGGCCCGCTGCACGGCGGCGCCAACCAGTCCGTGCTGGAGATGCTCGAGGGCATCCGCGACTCCGGCTCCGACGTCGACACCTTCATCCGCAAGGTGAAGAACAAGGAGGACGGCGTCCGTCTGATGGGCTTCGGCCACCGGGTCTACAAGAACTTCGACCCGCGCGCCAAGATCATCAAGGCCGCCGCGCACGACGTGCTCTCCGCGCTGGGCAAGGAGGACGAGCTCCTCGACATCGCCCTGAAGCTGGAGGAGCACGCGCTCTCCGACGACTACTTCGTCGAGCGCAAGCTGTACCCGAACGTGGACTTCTACACCGGTCTGATCTACCGGGCCATGGGCTTCCCGACCGAGATGTTCACGGTCCTGTTCGCCCTCGGCCGCCTGCCGGGCTGGATCGCCCAGTGGACCGAGATGATCAAGGAGCCGGGTTCGCGCATCGGCCGCCCGCGCCAGATCTACACGGGCGTCGTCGAGCGTGACTTCGTGCCGGTCGAGGAGCGCTGACACCTGCCGGTGAGGGGTGCCATGCAGATGGCGCCCCTTGTGGCCTGCTTTCCGTCGGCTTCGGGCCGTGGGCCGGTCCCCTGGAGGGGATCGGCGGTGGCGCCTGTGGTGCGGTGAGCCCTCCGGGCGTCCGGGGGACTCCGCGGTGCGCACGGACTACCGTCGCCCCCCCGGCATCCCGTCGCCGTCCTCACGGACCCGTCGTGGAAACAAGTGAAAAGCAGAAGGCGCCCTGAGACGCCGGTCCCCCCACGGGCCGACGACCAGGGCGCCTTCCCATGTCCCGGTGCGGATTCCCCCCACGGGATCCGGCCGGGCGCTCGGAGAGGACAGCGCCTGAATCGCTGTCGTCGAGCAGAATGAGCAAAACTCGTCCTGCTCCGGTGATGCGGTGCGATCTGCCGGGACAACGCACGCTGGGAGGGCCGCTCAAAGCTTCCCGGTGTACGTGCCCCGGCAACGCATCTCTGAGGAAGTCCCCCAAGACATCCTCAGATGCCGGATGACGCCCCCCAAGACGCCGAACCGACATCGCCAACTTAGACCTTCGAACCCCTTCGATGGTTACGTTCGCATCACTGTGATCTGCGTCTCTTGCATATGTCCCTTAGGTGCGCAAGAGCCCCGATACGGCGATCGGGGCCCAAGCGTAAGGATGATGCGCGAGCCTTGTGAAGAGCTTATGTGAGGCTCGCGCCTGACTCTAGGGGGTCTCTTACTTCGGCCACGTCTAACCGCCGGTAACCTCGCGGGACTTCAGTGGAACCGGCGCAGCCGCAGGCTGTTGGTCACCACGAAGACCGAGGAGAAGGCCATCGCCGCCCCGGCGATCATCGGGTTCAGCAGCCCGGCCGCGGCCAGCGGCAGTGCGGCCACGTTGTAGCCGAAGGCCCACACCAGGTTGCCCCTGATGGTGGTCAGCGTCCGCCGGGACAGCCGGATGGCGTCGGCCGCGACCCGCAGATCACCGCGCACCAGCGTCAGATCGCCGGCCTCGATCGCCGCGTCCGCGCCGGTGCCCATGGCGAGCCCCAGGTCGGCGGCGGCGAGTGCGGCCGCGTCGTTGACGCCGTCGCCGACCATGGCCACGGTCCGCCCCTCGCGCTGCAGCCCCCGTACGACGTCCACCTTGGCCTCCGGCAGCACCTCGGCGAAGACGTCCCCGGCGTCGACGCCGACCGTGTGCGCGACCGCCTCGGCGACCGTCCGGTTGTCACCCGTGAGCAGCACCGGCCTGAGGCCCAGCGCGCGCAGCTCCCGTACCGCCTCCGCGCTGGTCCCCTTGATCGCGTCGGCGACGGCGAGGACCCCGCGGGCCCGCCCGTCCCAGCCCGCCACGACGGCCGTACGGCCCTCCTGCTCGGCTTCGTGTGCCGCCCGGGCCAACTCGTGCGGCACCTCGTCGTACAGGCGCCCCACGGCCACCTCGCGGCCTTCCACGCGCCCGCGTACGCCCCGCCCGGGGACGTTCTCGAAGTGCTCGACCGCGGGCAGTGAGCCGGCGCGTTCCTCGGCGCCGGCGGCGATCGCGCGGGCGACCGGGTGCTCGGAGGCGTGCTCCAGGGCGCCGGCGAGGCGCAGCAGCTCCTTCTCGTCCTCGCCGTCGGCGGCGTACACCGCCTGCAGGGTCATCCGGCCGGTGGTGACGGTGCCGGTCTTGTCGAGGACGACCGTGTCGACGCGGCGCGTGGACTCCAGCACCTCGGGGCCCTTGATGAGGATGCCGAGCTGGGCGCCGCGGCCGGTGCCGACCATCAGCGCGGTCGGTGTGGCGAGGCCCAGCGCGCAGGGGCAGGCGATGATCAGTACGGCGACGGCGGCCGTGAAGGCGGCGACGGGGTCCCCGGTGACGCCCAGCCAGACCCCGAAGGTGCCGAGCGCGATGAGGATGACCACGGGGACGAAGACGGCGGATATCCGGTCGGCGAGCCGCTGCACCTCGGCCTTGCCGTTCTGCGCGTCCTCCACGAGCCTCGCCATCCGGGCGAGCTGGGTGTCGGCGCCGACCCGGTCGGCCTCCACGACCAGCCGGCCGCCGGCGTTGACCGTGGCGCCGGTGACCCGGTCGCCGGGACCGACGTCCACCGGCGCCGACTCGCCGGTCAGCATGGACGCGTCCACCGCGGAGAGGCCCTCGACCACCGTGCCGTCGGTGGCGATCTTCTCGCCGGGGCGTACGACGAACCGGTCGCCGACGGTCAGGGAGGAGAGGGGGACGCGTACCTCGCGGCCGTCCCGCAGGAGCGCCACGTCCTTGGCGCCCAGCTCCATCAGCGCCTTCAGGGCGGCGCCCGCGCGGCGCTTGGAGCGGGCCTCCAGATAGCGGCCGAGCAGGATCAGCGCGACGACTCCGGCGGCGACCTCCAGGTAGATGGTGGAGGCGCCGTCCATGCGCGAGACGGTGAGGCGGAACTCGTCGCGCATGCCCGGCGTGCCCGCGTCCCCGAGGAACAGGGCCCACAGCGACCAGCCGAACGCGGCCAGCGTGCCGACCGAGACCAGGGTGTCCATGGTGGCGGCGCCGTGCCGGAGGTTGGTCCAGGCCGCCCGGTGGAAGGGCCACCCGCCCCAGACGACGACCGGCGCGGCGAGGGTGAGGGACAGCCACTGCCAGTTGTCGAACTGCAGCGCCGGGACCATCGCGAGCAGCACCACGGGTGCGGCGAGCAGCGCGGAGACGAGCAGCCGGTGGCGCAGGGCGCCGAGTCCGGGGTCCTGCCGGTCCTGCTCGGAGGTTTCGGGAGACGTGTCGGGATCGGGCTCCGGGGGCGCGGGCTCCTCGGCGGTGTAGCCGGTCTTCTCCACGGTGGCGATCAGGTCGGCCACCCGCACGCCCTCGCCGAAGGCGATCTTCGCCTTCTCGGTGGCGAAGTTGACGGTGGCGCTGACGCCCTCCATCCGGTTGAGCTTCTTCTCCACCCGGGCGGCGCAGGAGGCGCAGGTCATCCCGCCGATGAGCAGCTCGACCTCGGAGGTGGTCATCGCGGTCGCGTTCTCTGCGGTGGTGCTGGTCATGTCCGGACTCCAGACATCGGACCGGACCGCACGGATCCAGTATCAGCTGGTCGGCACGGTCGGGTCGGGGAACGGGGGTGGCGGGCGTTCAGGCCCGGCCGGCCAGCTCGAAGCCCGCCTCGTCCACGGCGGCGCGCACGGCCTCGTCGTCCAGCGGGACCTCGGAGACCACGGTGACCTCACCGGTGGAGGCCACGGCCTTCACCGAGCTGACGCCGGGGATCTGGGAGATCTCGCCGGAGACGGAGCCCTCACAGTGGCCACAGCTCATGCCGGTCACCTTGTAGACGGTGGTGACGGAGCCCGGGGTGTCGGTGTGCATGTCGTTACTCCTCGTCGGGGCATGTGGGGCCAGTGAGGCCCGCGAGGGGACCCCACCGTTGTCCACACTATACCCCTAGGGGGTACCGAGGCGCCTCACCAGGAGGTGCCCCGGCGCGCCAGTGACCGCACCCAGCCGACCCCGGCCAGGGCCACCAGGGCCGACCCGCCGACCGAGAACAGCGCGAAGAGGTGCTCCTGTTCGGCGCTCGGCCGCACGAGGTACCCCTGTGCGAACAGCTGCCCCCGCAGGCCGCCGCCGGTCAGCCGGGCGACCATCCAGAGCGCGATGCCGTGTGCGGAGTCCCACAGGGCGTGCAGCAGGGACACGCCCAGGCAGGTGCCGACGACCGGCGCGGCGATGCGGAAGTGCCCGCTCAGGCGCCGCCGGGACAGCAGCGCACCACCGGCGATCGCGGTCCACAGGCCGTGCCCGAAGGGGGCGAGCACCCCGCGCAGGACCTCCGTCTCCAGCAGGGAGCGCAGATCGACGCCCTCGGTGGAGAAGGCGGCGCCGAACGCGTAACCGGCGCTCTCCAGTGCCGCGCAGCCGAAGCCGACGGCCGCGCCGAGCACCAGTCCGGCGCGCAGTCCCCGGACGGCCGGCTGCCGGCGCAGCACGAACACCAGCGCGGCGAGCTTGGCCGCCTCCTCGATCAGCCCGACGCCGGCGAACATGCCGAGGGAGGGGCGCAGCAGGTACGCCTCCATCAGCGAGGCGCCGAGCACGCCGAGGGCCCCGCCGGCCAGGAAGCAGCCGAGGATCGCACTGACGCCCAGGTCACGGCCGTGGCGCTCGTATGCCCACAGTACGAAGACGACCGGCACGAGAAGGCTGCCGAGCAGGATCAGCGTCGGCAGCATTGCGCTGTTCCGCGTCTCGTACGTGACCCACGCGGTCAGCGCCCACAGGGCGAGCCCCCCGCCGAGGCAGCGCCGCCACAGTCCCGCGGCGATGCGGGGGTACGGCGGGGGCGGCTGCTGGGGGCCGGGGATGCGGGCCTTGGGTGCGCCGGGAGGCGGGGAGTGGCTCACGGGGGTCCCCTCGGACGGCTGCTGGTCGATTCATCCGCACTGTAGGCAGATGCACCGGGTGCCGCAGTCCGGGTGACCTGCTGGGGGCACATGGATCCGGGCCACTGGAGTCGCGGCCGGCGAGCTCGGCTCCACGGCTCCCCCCCAGGCCGGGTGATCACTTAACTCTCACCCGGGATCGAGTGGCCCTTGGCTCACCCGCCGCCGGACGGCTCCCCGGATCACCCGTGGTCGGGCCGGTCTCCCACCAGCGGGTCCAGGTAGCGGATCAGGACGTCCTTGATCTCCTGGACGTAGGCCGCACGCTCGGCGTCCTCGTGGGCGAGGACCAGTTCCAGGCCGGACTTGTAGATGCCGAGGCAGACGTGCGCCGTGCGGGTGACGTCGGCCGGGGAGGCGCCGGGCATGAGGGAGGCGAGCAGTTCCTCGATCCGGCCGGTCACGGTCGCGTGCAACTGGTCGTGCGCCTCGGCCATCCGTCCCGGGATGTCGGGGCCGTGCAGCAGCGCGAAGAAGACCGGGTGCTCGGTGTTGAAAGCGATGAACCGGTCGATGGCGGAGCCGATCGCCACCTCCAGCGGGGTGGCGGGGTCGACGGGGGCCAGCGCCTCGCCGTAGGTCTCCCGCATCTCGTGGACGAGCCGGTCGCCCAGGTCGATCGCGATCGCCTCCTTGTTCGGGAAGAACTGGTAGAGCGTGCCCGGCGAGACGCCGGCCTCGCGGGCGATCGCGTTCGTGCTGGCGGCGGTGTAGCCGGTGGTGCAGAAGACCCGGGCGGCCGCTTCGAGCAGCTGGGCGATGCGGCGCTCCCCGCGGGCCTGTCGGCGGCGCGGCTGCTCCTTCGCCTGCTCCTTCTCCGAGGTGTCGGACACGCGTTATCCCCAGCTCTCCAGAAGGTCATTGACAAACGCGAGCGGTCGCTCGCATTCTGGAGAAACGCGAGCGATCTCTCGTGTTTGCCAGTTTATGGCAACGACTCCTCCGTGCCGCCCGTCTGTGCGGGCACGGCTCGTGGTGAAGGGGACACCGCAGGATGACCGAAGTCAACACGCCGCTGTTGCCGGCGGGCCGGGCGCCGGAACAGGATCCGGAGCGCGGCCCGGAGCAGGAACCACGCCGACCCGGCCGTTGGACCCGCTTCGTCACCGCCCGCCCACGCCTGTCGCTCCTCGTGGCCCTCGTACTCACCGCGCTCGCCGTGCTGGCCGGCAGCGGCGTCGCGGACCGTCTCGGCAGCGGCGGCTGGGAGGATCCGGCCGCCGAGTCGACGTACGCGACCAAGGCCCTGGAGCACGAGTTCCCGGACTCCCAGCCGAACGTCCTGCTCCTGGTCGACTCGGGCGGCGCCTCGGTCGACGATCCGGCGGTCGCCGCCCGGGCCCGCGACCTGACCGCCCGGCTGGCGGGGGAGAAGGGCGTGACCGGTGTCGGTTCCTACTGGCAGAGCAGGTCACCGGCTCTGCGCGCCGAGGACGGCCACGAGGCCCTGATCGCCGCGCGCATCACCGGCGACGACAACACCATGGGCAGAACGCTCGACCGCATCGCCCCGCACTACCGCGGCGTGCAGGGTCCGGTGCGGGTCAGGATCGGCGGCATCGTCGCCGTCCGGCACGAGATGCAGACGATCATCAAGGAGGACCTGACCCGCGCCGAACTGATCGCCCTGCCGATCACGCTCGTGCTGCTGGTGACGGTCTTCGGCAGCGCCATCGCCGCCCTGCTGCCACTGGGCATCGGCATCGTCGCGATCCTCGGCACCAATGCCGTCCTGCGCGGCCTGACCGCGTTCACGGACGTCTCCGTCTTCGCGCTCAACCTCACCACGGCCCTCGGCCTCGGCCTGGCCATCGACTACGCCCTGTTCATCGTCCGCCGCTACCGCGAGGAGCTGTCCACGGGCGCCGTCCCGTCGGCGGCGGTCGGCGCGACCCTGCGCACGGCCGGGCGCACGGTGCTCTTCTCCGCCCTGACGGTGGCGGTGTCCCTGGCCGCCATGATGGTCTTCCCGCAGTACTTCCTGCGGTCCTTCGCCTACGCCGGCATAGCGGTCGTCCTGCTCGCCGCGGCCGCCGCCCTGATCCTGCTCCCGGCCGCGCTGGTCCTCCTCGGCCACCGGATCAACTCCCTTGATCTGCGCCGCCTGCTGCGCCGGCGCCGCGATCCCGAGCCCGCCGAGGGGACGGCCTGGACGCGGGCCGCCGGCCTCGTGATGCGCCGCGCCCCGCTCTTCGCGCTCGGCACCACCGTGCTGCTGGTCACTCTCGGACTGCCCTTCCTGGGCGTGAAGTTCGGCACCGCCGACGATCGCCAGCTCCCCTCGACCGCCGAGTCCCACGTGGTGCAGCAGCACATCCGCGAGGGCTTCCCGGGCAGCCCCGGCGGCGGTCTGGAGATCCTCGCCGAGGGCAGGGCCACCGACGCCCAGTACGCCGCCTACCGGCAGCGGCTGGCCGCCCTGCCCGAGGCGGTCCGTGCCGACGGACCGCTGGTCAAGGGCGACGCCGCCTACTTCACGGTGCAGCCCAAGGGGGAGGCCGTGGACGACGCCGCCCAGCGCCTGGTCGGTGAGGTGCGCGCGCTGCCCGCCCCCTTCGACACCAAGGTGACCGGCACGGCGGCCGTCCTCGTCGACACCAAGCACGCGATAGTCCAGCGACTGCCCTGGGCGGCCGCGTTCATCGCCGTCGTCACCCTCCTGCTGGTCTTCCTGCTCACCGGAAGCGTGCTGATCCCGGTGCAGGCCGTGGTGCTCAACGCGCTCAGTCTGACGGCGATGTTCGGCGCGGTCGTCTGGGTCTTCCAGGACGGCCATCTGTCCGGCCCGCTCGGCTTCACCAGCTCCGGCTCCATAGAGACCACCCTTCCGGTGCTGATGTTCTGTGTGGCCTTCGGGCTCTCCATGGACTACGGCGTGTTCCTCCTCTCCCGCATCAAGGAGGAGTACGACCGCACGGGCGACCACGACGCGGCGGTGCGCCGCGGACTCCAGCGCACCGGCGGGCTGATCACCGCGGCGGCGGTGATCCTCGCCGTGGTGATGGTCGCCATCGGCACTTCGCGGGTGACCAACACCAAGATGCTCGGCCTGGGCATCGCCCTGGCGGTCCTGATGGACGCGATGGTGGTCCGGAGCCTGCTGGTACCGGCGATCATGCGGCTCACGGGCAGGGCGACCTGGTGGGCACCGGCATGGCTGCGGCGCGTCCACCGACGGTTCGGACTCAGCGAAGGGCAGGCGCCGGTGCCCCGAAGGGACGCGGGGGACGGTGCAACCGGCTCCCACGAACCGGAACCGGCCACACGACCCGGCGGGCCCGGGACCCTCTAGTCTTCGCGGAGGTTTCCGAAAGGAGCGCGCATGCGAGCGGTCGTCTTCGAGCGGTACGGCGCCCCCGCAGAGGTTCGGGAGGTACCCGACCCCGGACCCGCGGAACACGGCGTGGTCGTCCGGGTCGAGGCCACCGGCCTCTGCCGCAGCGACTGGCACGGCTGGATGGGCCACGACCCCGACATCACGCTGCCGCACGTGCCCGGGCACGAACTCGCGGGTGTCGTGGAGTCGGTGGGTTCCCGGGTGTCCGGGTGGCGGCCCGGCGACCGGGTCACCGTGCCGTTCGTCTGCGCCTGCGGTACCTGCCCGGCGTGCGCGGCGGGCGACCAGCAGGTGTGCGAACGCCAGACCCAGCCGGGCTTCCACCACTGGGGCTCCTTCGCCGAGTACGTCGCGCTCGACCACGCCGACGTCAACCTGGTAGCGATCCCGGACGACATGGCGTACGCCACCGCCGCCGCACTCGGCTGCCGTTTCGCCACCGCGTTCCGTGCGGTGGTGCAGCAGGGCCGGGTTGCGGCGGGGGAGTGGGTCGCGGTACACGGTTGCGGCGGGGTCGGTCTGTCGGCGGTGATGATCGCGGCGGCCTGCGGAGCACGCGTGATCGCCGTCGACGTGTCGCCCCAGGCCCTCGACCTGGCGCGGAAGTTCGGCGCCGCCGAGTGCCTGGACGCGACCGGTGTGCCCGACCCGGCCACCGCCGTCCGCGAGCTGACCGAGGGGGGAGCCCATCTGTCCCTGGACGCCCTGGGCTCGCCGGGCACCTGCGCGGCGTCCGTGAACGGCCTGCGGCGCCGCGGCCGGCACGTCCAGGTGGGGCTGCTGCCCTCGGCCGACGGCACCACGCCCGTCCCGCTGGCCCGCGCCATCGCCCTGGAACTCGAACTCCTCGGGAGCCACGGCATGGCGGCCCACGCCTACCCGGGAATGCTCCGCCTGGTCCGCTCCGGAGTCCTGCGCCCCGACTTCCTGGTGACGTCCGCCATCACGCTCGACGCGACACCGGCGGCCCTCGCGGCGATGGGTACGGCGGCGGGCGCCGGGGTCACGGTCATCGAGCCGTGGAGCCGGGCGTGACCGCGTGCGGGCGCCGGTCACAGCCGTACCGGGCCGTCCCCGGTGGGACGCCCACTCCTGTTCCAGGATCGCCGGCACCACCCCGTCCGCCCATCGGCCGTCCCGCATCGCCGCTTCACGCCGTACGCCCTCCACAACGAAGCCGACCTTCTCGTACACCCGTGGGGCCCGCGTGTTGTCGCCGTACACCTCCAACTCGACACGGCGCAGTCCGAGTTGTTCGAGGCCATGACCGACGATCAGCCGGGTCGCCTCGCTGCCTGTGCCCCGGCCCCGGCCGCGCGGGCCCGGCAACGCGCGGAAGGTGCGGCTGCGGGCGTGCCGGTCGACGTCGTAGAGGACGACCTCGCCGAGCAGCCGGGGTGAGGTCGGTGCCCGGCCGGGGTCAGTCCGGTCGGCGCCCCCGGTTGCCGGGCCGGGAGGCGACCCAGGCGCGGACGGTGTCGGCGTACCAGTAGGGCTTGCCGCCCTCCACATGGTCGGGCGGGGGCAGCAGCCCGTGCTTGCGATAGGACCGTACGGTGTCCGGCTGCACCTTGATGTGCGCCGCGATCTCCTTGTAGGACCAGAGCCTTTGGTCGGTCATGAGTTGCACCTCCCTGCGCGCGCCACAGCGGCGACCGGGGGCGGTCGTCGGGGGAGCCGGGCGCTGCGCTGGCGATCACCGAGCCTGCGCCCGGTGAACGACGCACAGTGACCGGAGGACAGCGCCTGTCGACACCATGTGACGCACAACCCGCGTACTCGCGACATGTGTGACACAGAGGGGTCCTTTGTGACAGAACTGCCGCAAAGGCGTGCGCCGGGGCGGCAGCGGGGCGTGCTGCCGTCGCACCGCACCGGAGGCGGCGGGCCGGTCGGTCCCAGGCGGTGAAAGTCGAGGAGGGGCCGGGCCCGCTGCGTCGGACCCGGCCCGTCGGCTTCGCCACCCTCCGACGGTGGTTCGCCCAAGGGGGCTTCCCCCGGGGATCAGCCCCCTTGCCGCCGGAAGCCCCCGCTTCCCCCCGGGAGGCCGTCGGCCGGGCGAACGGCGTCCCCCGCCCTGCCCGCCGGCGCTCGCGCGCTCACGGACCCGGCACCCCGCCAGGCGCTCTCACACCCCACACGACCGGAGGAATGCCCGAGTGCGCCGCGCGATCCCCAGCGGAGCGTCCGGCTCGCACGGGTACATGTCCTGCTCCACGATCGCGAACAGCTCGACCCCCAACCGCTGTGCCGCATCCAGCACGGGACCCAACTCCGGTACTCCACGCGGAGGTTCGCACATCACACCCTGGGCCACCGCGGGTCCGAAGGGCGTCCCCTTGGCCCGCACGTCCGCCAGGACTCCCGGATCCACCTGCTTGAGGTGCAGGTACCCGATCCGCTCCCCGTACGTCTCGATCAGCTTGACGCTGTCCCCGCCGCAGTACGCGTAGTGCCCGGTGTCCAGGCACAGCGACACCAGGTCGGCGTCCGTGCCGTCGAGGAAACGGGTGACGTTCTCCTCGCTGTCGATGTGGGTGTCGGCATGCGGGTGGACGACGATCGTCAGGCCGTACCGCTCCCGCACCTCCCGCCCGAGCCGCTCGGTCAGCGAGGTGAGGTTCCGCCACTGTCCGACGGTCAGCGTGTCGGGCTCCAGCACCTCACCCGTCTTGTCGTCCCGCCAGAAGGACGGGATGACGACAAGGTGCCGGGCGCCCATCGCCTGGGTGAGGGCCGCGATGTCGGAGACGTGCGCCCAGGTCTCGTCCCACACGGCCTCGCCGTGGTGCAGGCCGGTGAAGACGGTGCCGGCCGACACCTTCAGGCCACGCCGGGCGGTCTCCTCGGCGAGCATCGTGGGATCGCTGGGCAGATAGCCGTAGGGACCCAGCTCGATCCATTCGTAGCCCGAGTCCGCCACCTCGTCGAGGAAGCGCCGCCAGGGCACCTGCCGGGGGTCGTCGGGGAACCAGACGCCCCAGGAGTCGGGCGCCGATCCGATCCGGATACGGGACAGTGAGGAGGACGGTGACCTTGACGTCATGGGCGCCAGAGTGCGGGCCCCGGAAACCGGTGTCAAGGGCTGGTCCGAATGTCTGGACAAAACGTTGACAGGATCCGCCGTGCGGGACTAGAAAGCCGGGGAGAGCCACGACGAAGGGAAGCCGATGGCCTACGACCTCATCACCATGGGGCGGATCGGAGTGGACCTGTACCCGCTGCAGACCGGTGTCCCGCTCGCCCAGGTGTCGTCCTTCGGCAAGTTCCTCGGCGGGTCGGCGACCAACGTCGCGGTCGCAGCGGCCCGGCTCGGCCGGCACACCGCCGTGATCACCCGCACGGGCGATGACCCGTTCGGCGCGTATCTGCACGAGGCGCTGCGCGGTTTCGGTGTCGACGACCGCTGGGTCACCCCGGTCCCCGGCCTGCCGACCCCGGTCACCTTCTGCGAGGTCTTCCCGCCGGACGACTTCCCCCTCTACTTCTACCGGCAGCCCAAGGCGCCCGACCTGGAGATCGACGCCCACGACCTGGACCTCGACGCCCTCCGTGAGGCCCGTATCTTCTGGGTCACCGGCACCGGCCTGAGCGAGGAGCCGAGCCGTACGGCTACCCTCGCGGCCCTCGCCCACCGGGCCAAGTCCGGCATCACCGTCTTCGACCTCGACTGGCGTCCGATGTTCTGGAAGGACCCCGGCACGGCCCGCCCCTTCTACGCCGAGGCCCTGCGGCACGCCACCGTCGCGGTCGGCAACCTGGACGAGGTCGAGGTCGCGACCGGTGTGCGCGAGCCGCATGCCGCCGCCCGCGCCCTGCTCGACGCCGGTGTCCAGATCGCCGTCGTCAAGCAGGGACCCAAAGGTGTCCTGGCGGTCAGCGCGCATGGCGAGTCCGCCGAGGTCCCGCCCCTGCCCGTCACCGTCCTCAACGGCCTCGGCGCCGGGGACGCCTTCGGCGGCTCCCTCTGCCACGGTCTGCTGGAAGGGTGGGACCTGGAGCGGATCATGCGGCACGCCAACGCGGCCGGCGCCATCGTCGCCTCCCGCCTGGAGTGCTCCTCCGCGATGCCCACCGCGGACGAGGTGGCCGCCGCGCTCGACGCCGGAGCGGTGCTGTGAGGGCCGGCCGGGTCGCGGGCACGCACGCCCATGGCGGCGACGGCGTCCGGCAGTCGCGCGTGGACGTCGCCGAACTCGTCCGCATCCGCACCCACCACCCCGAGGCGATCGCCGAGGCCGCCACCCGCCGCGCCCGCAGACCGCTCCTCAACGAGAACGGCAAGCTGATGATCGTCGCCGCCGACCACCCCGCCCGGGGTGCCCTCGGCGTCGGCGACCGCAAGTTCGCCATGGCCAACCGTGCCGGCCTGCTCGAACGCCTCTGCCTGGCGCTCAGCCGCCCCGGCGTCGACGGCGTCCTCGCCACCGCCGACATCCTGGACGACCTGCTCCTGCTCGGTGCCCTCGACCACAAGGTCGTCATGGGCTCGATGAACCGGGGCGGCCTGCAGGGCGCCAGCTTCGAGCTGGACGACCGGTTCACCGGTCACCGCCCCGAGGACATCCAGCGGCTCGGCTTCGACGCGGGCAAGCTGCTGCTGCGCATCGACTACGACGACCCCGGCTCCCTGACCACCCTGGAGTCCACCGCCCGCGCCATCGACGAGATGGCCGCGCGCCGGCTGCCGGTCTTCGTCGAACCGTTCCTCAGCCGCCGCACCCCCGACGGAAAGGTGCGCAACGACCTGTCCGCCGAGGCGGTCACCAGGTCCATCGCCATCGCCTCCGGCCTCGGCGGCTCCTCCGCCTACACCTGGCTCAAGGTACCCGTCACCGAGAACCCCGACGACATGGCCCGGGTCATGGAGACCTCCACCCTTCCGGCCGTGCTGCTCGGCGGCGACATCGGCGACGCACCCGAGGACCAGGTCGCCGCCTACGAGAAGTGGCGCGGCGCGCTCCAACTCCCCACCGTGCGCGGCCTGGTGGTCGGCCGCTCGCTGCTGTACCCGGCGGACGGCGATGTGGCCGCCGCCGTGGACACCGCCGTAGGACTGCTGTGAGGGCCGCATGACCAGCACCGACCTGCATCTGCCCAGGGGCGCCACCGCGAACGCCCAGTATCTCGTCGACATCGACCCCAAGTTGGCCGGCTGGACGCACAGCAGTCTGCGTGTGGTCGGGCTGGCGCCGGGTGGCACACATACGTTCACCACAGGGGACAGTGAGTGGATCGTGCTTCCCCTGCAAGGCGGATGTACCGTACAAATTGACAGCGCATCAAGGGAGAAGGGCGAGTTCCAACTCCTGGGTCGGGAGAGCGTGTTCGCGGACGCCTCCGACTTCGCGTATGTTCCCCGGGACGCCCGGGTCCAGATCGCCTCCGGCGCGGGAGGCCGCTTCGCCCTGGCAGGAGCGAAGTGCGAGCGACGACTCCCCGCCCGCTACGGCCCCGCGCCGGAGGTCCCCGTCGAGGAGCGCGGCAGCGGCTCTTGCGCACGCCGAGTGCGCAACTTCGCCTCCGCCGACTCCTTCGACTGCGACAAGCTGATCGCCGTCGAGGTGCTCACCCCCGGCGGCAACTGGTCGTCGTACCCGCCGCACAAGCACGACGAGCACCGGCCGGGCGCGGAGTCCGAGCTGGAGGAGATCTACTACTTCGAGATCGACGGCCCGAACGGTCTCGGCTACCAGCGTGTGTTCCCCTCGCGCGAGGGTGGCGCGGACGTGCTCGCCGAGGTCCGTTCCGGTGACGCCGTCCTCGTGCCCGACGGCTGGCACGGCCCGTCCATCGCCCAGCCCGGGCACGACATGTACTACCTGAACGTCATGGCCGGCCCGGGCGAGACCCGGGAGTGGCGGATCTGCTTCCACCCCGACCACGCCGAAAGCACAGGGGGCTACCGATGACGATCCGGCTGACCGTCGCCCAGGCACTCGTCCGTTTCCTCGCCGCCCAGTACACCGAACGCGACGGCGAGCGGCAGCGGCTGATCGGTGCCACCTGGGGCATCTTCGGCCACGGCAACGTGGCCGGACTCGGCCAGGCACTGATCGAGTACGCGGACGTCATGCCGTACCACCAGGGCCGCAACGAGCAGTCCATGGTGCACGCGGCGGTCGGCTACGCCCGCCAGTCGAACCGCCTGTCCACGCACGCGGTGACGACGTCGATCGGGCCGGGTGCGACCAACCTGGTCACGGGCGCCGCCCTCGCCACCATCAACCACCTCCCGGTCCTGCTGCTGCCCGGCGACGTCTTCGCCACTCGCCCCGCCGACCCCGTCCTGCAGCAGCTGGAGGTGCCGTACGCGGGTGATGTCTCGGTCAACGACACCCTGCGCCCGGTGTCGAAGTACTTCGACCGGGTCACCCGCCCCGAGCAGCTGGTCCCGAGCGCGCTGCAGGCCGTGCGGGTCCTCAGCGACCCGGTCGAGACCGGCGCGGTCACCCTCGCCCTGCCGCAGGACGTGCAGGCGGAGGCCTTCGACTGGCCGGAGGAGTTCTTCGCCGAGCGCGTGTGGCCCGTACGCCGGCCGGGCGCGGACCCGACCGAGCTGGCGGAGGCGGTCAGGGCCGTACGGGAGGCACGACGGCCGCTGGTCATCGCGGGCGGTGGGGTCCACCACAGCCGCGCCGAGGCGGCCCTCGCCGAGTTCGCGGCGGCCACCCGCATCCCGGTCGCCTCCACGCAGGCCGGCAAGGGCTCCCTGCGCCACGACCACCCGCAGGACGTGGGCGGGGTCGGCCACACCGGCACCGCGACCGCCGGCGAGCTGGCCCGCACGGCCGACCTGGTGATCGGGGTCGGCACCCGGTACACCGACTTCACCACGGCTTCCGGCACCCTCTTCCAGAATCCGGGCGTCCGCTTCCTCAACCTCAACGTCGCGTCCTTCGACGGCCACAAGCTGGCCGGCATCCCGCTGATCGCGGACGCCCGCAGCGGTCTGGGTGAGCTGACCGAGGCGCTGGTGATGCACGGCCACGAGGTGGCGGAGTCGTACGTCACCGAGTACACCGAGGACAAGGAACGCTGGGAGCAGCGCGTCGACGCCTGCTTCGAGGCCGCCGAACCCGATGTACGGCCGACCCAGCCGCAGGTCATCGGGGCCCTGGACGCCCTGGTGGACGAGTCGGACATCATCATCAACGCGGCCGGCTCGCTCCCCGGCGACCTGCACAAGCTGTGGCGGGCGCGGTCGTACGACCAGTACCACCTGGAGTACGGCTACTCCTGCATGGGCTACGAGATCCCGGCCGCCCTCGGGGTGAAGCTGGCCGCGCCGGAGCGGAACGTGTGGGCGCTGGTCGGCGACGGCACGTATCTGATGATGCCGACGGAGATCGTGACGGCCGTGCAGGAGGGCGTCGCGATCAAGATCCTGCTGGTACAGAACCACGGGTACGCGTCGATCGGCGGGCTCTCGGAGTCGGTGGGCGGGGAGCGGTTCGGCACCGCCTACCGGTTCACCTCGGACGACGGCACCTTCACGGGCGCCCCGCTGCCCGTCGACCTGGCCGCCAACGCGGCCAGCCTGGGCATGCGGGTGCTGCGCGCGAAGACCGTACGGGAGCTGCGCGCGGCGCTCGCCGACGCGCGGGCCGCCGACATTCCCACATGTGTCTACGTGGAGACCGAAACGTCCGACACTGTGTCGGGCGCGCCCGAAGCGCAGGCCTGGTGGGATGTTCCTGTGGCCGAGACCGCGACCCGATCGCCGGCGGTCAAGGCACGTGAGCTGTACGAACGGCACGTCTCGACCCGACGCCGCCATCTGTAATAAGGAGTCTCTCGGCATGACGAAGATCGTCAACCACTGGATCGGCGGCAAGACCGCCGAAGGCGCGTCGGGCACGTACGGGCCGGTCACCGACCCGGCGACCGGCGCGGTCACCACGAAGGTCGCGTTCGCGTCGGTCGAGGAGGTGGACGCGGCGGTAGCGGCCGCCAAGGACGCCTTCACGACGTGGGGCCAGTCCTCGCTGGCCCAGCGGACCACCATCCTCTTCCGGTTCCGCGCGCTGCTCGACGCGCACCGCGACGAGATCGCCGAGCTGATCACCGCCGAGCACGGCAAGGTGCACTCGGACGCGCTCGGCGAGGTCGCCCGTGGCCTGGAGATCGTCGACCTGGCCTGCGGTATCAACGTGCAGCTGAAGGGCGAGCTGTCCACGCAGGTCGCCAGCCGCGTCGACGTCTCCTCCATCCGTCAGCCGCTCGGTGTCGTCGCCGGCATCACGCCGTTCAACTTCCCGGCGATGGTCCCGATGTGGATGTTCCCGATCGCCATCGCGTGCGGCAACACCTTCGTGCTGAAGCCGTCCGAGAAGGACCCGTCGGCGTCGATCCGCATCGCCGAGCTGCTGAGCGAGGCCGGGCTGCCGGACGGCGTCTTCAACGTCGTCCACGGTGACAAGGTGGCCGTCGACCGGCTGCTGGAGCACCCGGACGTCAGGGCGGTGTCGTTCGTCGGCTCCACGCCGATCGCCCGCTACATCCACACCACGGCCTCCGCGCAGGGCAAGCGGGTGCAGGCCCTGGGCGGCGCCAAGAACCACATGCTGGTCCTGCCGGACGCCGACCTGGACGCGGCGGCCGACGCCGCGGTGTCCGCCGCCTACGGCTCGGCGGGCGAGCGCTGCATGGCCATCTCGGCCGTCGTGGCCGTGGGCGCCATCGGGGACACGCTGGTGGAGAAGATCCGCGAGCGCGCCGAGAAGATCAAGATCGGTCCGGGCAACGACCCGGCGTCCGAGATGGGCCCGCTGATCACGAAGGCGCACCGCGACAAGGTCGCCTCCTACGTCTCCGGCGCCGCCGCCGAGGGCGCCGAGGTGGTCCTGGACGGCACGGGCTACACCGTCGAGGGCTTCGAGGACGGCCACTGGATCGGCATCTCGCTGCTGGACAAGGTGCCGACCAGCGCCAAGGCCTACCAGGACGAGATCTTCGGCCCGGTCCTCTGCGTCCTGCGCGCGGACACGTACGAGGAGGGCGTGGCCCTCATCAACGCCTCCCCGTTCGGCAACGGCACGGCGATCTTCACCCGGGACGGCGGCGCGGCCCGCCGCTTCCAGCTGGAGATCGAGGCCGGCATGGTGGGCGTGAACGTCCCGATCCCGGTCCCCGTCGGCTACCACTCCTTCGGCGGCTGGAAGGACTCGCTCTTCGGCGACCACCACATCTACGGCAACGACGGCACGCACTTCTACACCCGCGGCAAGGTCGTCACCACCCGCTGGCCCGACCCCGCCGACGCCCCGGCCGGCGTCGACCTGGGCTTCCCGCGCAACCACTGAGCCGTAGCAGTCGTACGGTGCCCCGTCCTCCGCGTGGGAGAGGGCGGGGCACCGGTGTGTCCAGCCCCGCCGGCGCCACATCGCCGGCTCGACCGCGGCGCAATGACATGTATGCGATCGAGGAGCCGGTCCGGATAGCGGACGGCTGACATTTTTTTGAAACGTCGGCTGCGGTTCTCGTTCAGCGCGGACGAAACGGGTGATGAAGGGATTGCCGCCAGATCTCCTTTGAAAGCAAGGTCAGATTTGCCTGCGGCTTGATGGATGACGCTATAGGGCGTCGCCGCCTGCGAATCTGATCCACCGTGAGGCCGTCCGTGAGTGCGGATTCCGAAGGTAAACGGCCATTGACGCGGCGGTTTTCGTCGGGGTTCGCTATGCAGCGCCGGGAGCGGACGAGACCAGCGCAGGACGATCCGCCGGAGGCGATAGCGCTCCCGACCCCCACCCTCAGCCGTACGAGTCGATCGGAACCGCCGCATGACCGACACGCTCCCGAAGTCCGTGGCCGACACCGCGCCCGCCCAAGCACCGGGCCTGAAGCGGTCCATCGGGGTCGTCGGCGGCACCCTGCTGACGCTGTCCTGCGTCACCCCCGCCTCCACCCTCTTCGTGATCGTGCCCGACCTCTTCTCCAGCCTGGGAACGGCAACGGCGCTCTGCATCGCCATCGGCGCGCTGCTCTGCATCCCCGTGGCGTTCTGCTACTCGGAGCTGGGCACCCTCATCCCCAGCGCGGGCGGCGAGTACGCCATCGTCTCCACCCTGGCCGGACGGCTCGCCGGCTGGCTGGCCTTCGTGATGTCGCTGCTCGTCGTGATGATCGTCCCTCCGGTCATCGCCATGGGCACCGCCGACTACCTCGCCCCGGTGGTCCACCTCGACCCCTCGTGGACGGGCGCCGGCGTCATGCTCGCCGCCACACTCGCCGGTCTGCTGGACCTGCGCGCCAACGCCTGGATCACCGGCATCTTCCTGGTCCTTGAGGTCGTCGCCGCCGGAGTCGTCGCCCTCCTCGGCTTCACCCACGCCCACCGCGGCGCGAGCAGCCTCGGCTCGATGCAGGTCGCCGGCGAGCACGCCCACGTCAACCCGGTCACGGCCATGATGGTCCTCTCCGGGCTCGCCATCGCCCTCTTCGCCACCCAGGGCTTCTCCACCGCCGTCTACCTCTCCGAGGAGCTGGAGAACCCGCGCCGCAACGTCGCCCGTACGGTCCTCGCGACCCTCGCCATCTCCAGCGTGGTCATCCTGGTGCCGGTCGTGGCGATCACCCTGGGCGCCGGTGACCTGAACGCCCTGACCGGCGGCGACATCTCCAGCATGGTCATCGCCTGGAGCAACTCGGCCGTCGGCACCTTCGTCAGCCTGTGCGTCGCCCTCGCGATCATCAACGCGGGCATCGTCATGGTCATCCAGAACTCCCGTGTCCTGTTCGCCTCCGCCCGCGACAAGGCCTGGCCGTCCCCGGTCAACAACGCCCTCGCCAAGCTCGGCCGGTTCGGCTCCCCCTGGGTCGCCACGCTCGTCGTCGGTGTCCCGGGCGCGTTCCTCTGCTTCGTCAACCTGGACACCCTCTACGGCGTCACCGGCGTTGCCGTCACCGGCCTGTACCTGCTGGTCGCGATCGCCTCGCTGCTCTCCCGGCGCGGCGCGCACGGCGGCAAGAGGGCGTGGCGGATGCCGCTGTGGCCGGCGATGCCGATCCTGCTGATCGCCGTCCTCGTCTACGTCCTGGTCGAGCAGGACCTCTCGTACCTGCTGTGGACCGGCGGCATCACCGCCGTCGCCACCCTTTACTGGGCCTTCTACCTCCGCCCGCGCCGCGAGACCCGCTGGCTGGTCTCGCTCCCGGAGGACGTCCGGCTCGCCGAGGAGGCGCCGGTCGCCGTGGACGCTCCGGTCGCCGGGCTCACGCCGGTCGCCGAGGGTGCGCAGGCCTGATCCGCGGCCTTCCGTCGTCCTTGCCGCCCGCACCGCGACAGGCGGCAAGGACGACGTCGTTTCCGGGCCCGGATCCGGCGCGTGCCGTAACGGCGCCCCGCTCGGTACCGCCGCTGGTGTACGCCGGTCAGGCCCCGTACTTCTCCGGGAGGGGCCGCGGTTCAGCCCAGCGGCCCCATCGGTTGTCGGTGGCGGCCCGTACCGTTGAGGCATGGATCTTCGGGTGCCTTCCGTGCGAGGGCTGCTCAAGGGGCCGCGCCGGCTCGTCGCCGCCGCGGCCGCCGTCGTGGTGCTCGCCGGCGCCGGGACGTGGACGGCGGCCGTCGCCTCCGACGACACGCGGGCGGTGCGCACGAGCGACCAGGTCATGCCGGTCGACGGCGTGCGCCTGGACACCTCGTTCTTCACCCCGGCAGGCGGCGGCCGCCGCCCCGCCGTCCTGCTGGCGCACGGCTTCGGCGGCAGCAAGAACGACATGCGGCAGCAGGCCGAGGACCTCGCCCGGGACGGCTACGCGGTCCTGACCTGGTCCGCGCGCGGCTACGGCAAGTCCACCGGCAGGATCGGGCTCAACGACCCCAAGGGCGAGGTCGCCGACGTCTCCCGGCTCATCGACTGGCTGGCGAAACGGCCCGAGGTCCAGCTCGACGGGCCGGGCGACCCGCGCGTGGGCATGGCCGGTGCCTCCTACGGCGGCGCGATCTCCCTGCTCACCGCCGGTTACGACCACCGGGTCGACGCCATCGCCCCGGCGGTCACCTACTGGAACCTCGCGGACGCCCTGTTCCCGGACGGCGTGTTCAAGAAGCTGTGGACCGGCATCTTCTTCAACAGCGGCGGCGGCTGCGCCCACTTCGAGCCCGAGCTGTGCCGGGTCTACGACCGCGTCGCCGAGTCCGGCATCCCGGACCGGGCCGCCCGCAAGGTCCTGGAGGAGCGCTCGCCGTCCGCCGTCGGCTCCCGCATCAAGGTGCCCACGCTGCTGGTGCAGGGCCAGACCGACTCCTTGTTCACCCTGAGCCAGTCCGACGCGGCCGAGAAGGCGATCCGGGCCAACGGCGCTCCCGTGGACGTCGACTGGATCGCGGGCGGCCATGACGGCGGTGACATGGAGACCGGCCGGGTGCAGGCACGCGTGCGTGCGTGGTTCGACCGGTATCTCAAGGGCGACAAGAGCGCCGGCACCGGGCCCGCTTTCCGGATCACCCGCACCGGAGGCGTGAACTCCACCGACGGCACCGCCCAGCTGCGCGGCGCGACCGCCGACGCCTACACCGGCCTGCGCGACCACCCGCGCGGCATCGCCCTGACCGGCCGCACCCAGCACGTCACCAGCCCGGCCGGCGCCAGCCCGCCCGGCATCTCCGCGCTGCCCGGCCTCGGCGGCTCCGGCGGCCTCACCCAGCTGTCCGCGCTCGGCGTCGGCGTCTCCCTCGACTTCCCCGGCCAGCACGCCACGTTCGACTCGGCGCGCCTGACCCGCGACCTGCAGATCACCGGCACCCCGACCGCGACCGTCCATATCACCTCCACCAGCGACGACGCCGTCCTCTTCGGCAAGGTCTACGACGTCGGCCCCGGCGGCACCCAGCAGGTCCTGCCCTCCCAGCTCGTCGCCCCCTTCCGGGTGACCGGCGCCAAGTCCGGCAAGGACGTCACGGTCACCCTTCCGGCGATCGACCACGAGGTGCGGAAGGGCCACCGGCTCCGCCTGGTCCTCGCCTCCACCGACCTCGGCTATGCCTCACCGACCGCCCCGGCCACCTACACCGTCTCCCTCAAGGGAGACCTGAGCGTGCCGACGGCGCCGGCCGTCACCACCGCCGCGGCGCCCCTGCCCGCCTGGGTGTGGTGGCTTCCGGCGGCCGGAGCGGTGGCCGCGCTCGCCCTGCTGCTCACCGGCCGCCGCCGCACGGCCGGCCCCGCACCGGACCCGGAGTCGGCCGAAGTCCCGCTGGTGATCAAGGACTTGAGCAAGCGGTACGCGAAGTCCGCCGACCGGTACGCGGTGCGCGAGCTGTCCTTCCGGGTGGAGAAGGGCCAGGTGCTCGGCCTGCTGGGACCCAACGGCGCGGGCAAGACCACGACCCTGCGGATGCTGATGGGCCTGATCACCCCGGACGACGGCGAGATCCGCGTCTTCGGCCACGCCATCCGGCCCGGCGCTCCCGTGCTGTCCAGGGTCGGCGCCTTCGTGGAGGGCGCGGGCTTCCTGCCGCACCTGTCCGGCCGCGAGAACCTGGAGCTCTACTGGAAGGCCACCGGCCGCCCGCCGGAGGACGCCCACCTGGACGAGGCCCTTCAGATCGCCGGCCTCGGGGACGCGCTCGCCCGCGCGGTGCGCACCTACTCGCAGGGCATGCGCCAGCGTCTCGCCATCGCCCAGGCCATGCTCGGCCTGCCCGACCTGCTCATCCTCGACGAGCCCACCAACGGCCTCGACCCGCCCCAGATCCGCGAGATGCGCGAGGTGATGATCCGCTACGCTGCCGCGGGCCGTACGGTGATCGTCTCCAGCCATCTCCTCGCCGAGGTCGAGCAGTCCTGCACCCACCTGGTGGTGATGGACCGCGGCCGGCTCGTCCAGGCCGGCCCGGTCGCCGAGATCGTCGGATCCGGCGACACGCTGCTGGTCGGCACCGCCGTGCCCGTGGACGAGCCGGTCGCGGAGAAGGTGGCCGCGCTGGCCGGCGTCGCCTCCGCCGTGCGCACCGACGACGGGCTGCTCATCCGGCTGGATCCCGGCGGCACGGCCCAGCGGCTGGTCGTGGAGCTGGTGCGGCTGGACGTGCCCGTCAGCTCGGTCGGCCCGCACCGCCGCCTCGAAGACGCCTTCCTCACCCTGATCGGGGGTTCAGCATGAGCACGCTCACCGAGGTCGCCTCCGGCTTTTCGACGCGGCACACCCTGCCCCTGCGCGTCGAGCTGGTCCGCCAGCTCAAGCGGCGCCGGACCCTGATCATGGGTGCCATCCTCGGCCTGCTGCCGTTCGTGCTGCTCATCGCGTTCGCGATCGGCGGCGACCCGTCGAGCCGCGACGGCCGGATCACCCTGATGGACACGGCCACCGCGTCCGGCGCCAACTTCGCCGCGGTGAACCTGTTCGTGTCGGCCGGCTTCCTGCTGGTGATCCCGGTGGCCCTGTTCTGCGGGGACACGGTCGCCTCGGAGGCGAGCTGGTCCTCGCTGCGCTATCTGCTCGCCGCGCCCGTGCCGCGCGCCCGGCTGCTGTGGTCCAAGCTGGTCGTGGCGCTCGGGCTGAGCCTCGCCGCGATGATCCTGCTCCCGGTGGTCGCCCTGGCGGTCGGCACGGCGGCGTACGGCTGGGGGCCGCTGCAGATCCCGACGGGCGGTGCGCTGGACACCGGTACGGCGGTGCAGCGCCTGGCGGTGACGGTGGCGTACGTCTTCGTGTCCCAACTGGTCACCGCCGGACTGGCGTTCTGGCTGTCGACGAAGACGGACGCCCCGCTCGGCGCGGTGGGCGGCGCGGTCGGCCTGACCATCGTGGGCAACGTGCTGGACGCGGTCACCGCCCTCGGACACTGGCGCGACTTCCTGCCCGCCCACTGGCAGTTCGCCTGGGCCGACGTCGTCCAGCCGCAGCCGGAGTGGTCCGGCATGATCCAGGGCGCCGCGATCTCCCTCACGTACGCCCTGGTGCTGTTCGCCCTGGCCTTCCGGGGGTTCGCCCGCAAGGACATCGTCTCCTAGGCCCCGTCGGCCCCATTGACCTTTCCTTACCAATGAGTAAGTTGGCGCAGCGGCAGAGACCTTCGCAGGGCGCGAGCCGGGAGCCGCCATGAGCGTACGCAGGGACCTGAAACGGGCACGGCAGCGCACCGACCTCGCGGCGCGCGGCTCGCTGGAGATCGTCAGGGACGCCGACGGCACGGTGCGCGAGGTCCGTGCCGCCGCCCTCGCACCCCCGCTCGGCACCGGCTCCATGGCCGATCTGCCGTTCGCGCACGCGGCCGAGACCCCGGACGCGGTGCTGTTCCGCCGCCGCGCCCAGGGAGCCTGGCACCCGGTGACGGCGACCGCGTTCGCCGCCGAAGTGGCCGCCGTCGCCAAGGGTTTGATCGCGGCCGGCCTGGAACCGGGCGGCCGGGTCGCGGTCATGTCCCGCACCCGCTACGAGTGGACCGTCCTGGACTTCGCGATCTGGGCGGCCGGCGGCCAGTCCGTGCCCGTCTACCCCACCTCCTCCGCCGCACAGGTGGAGTGGATCGTCCGCGACTCCGGTGCCCGGTACGTCGTCACCGAGACCGCCGAGAACACCGCCACCGTCGTCACCGGCACCGCCGGCCACGCCCGTCCACCGCGCCTGTGGCAGCTCACGCGGACACCGGACGCCGCCGCACCGGACGCCGCCGCACCGGACGGCGCCCTCGCCGACCTCGGCGTCCTCGGCGGTGAGGTCCCCGACGGCGAACTCGCCGAACGCCGGGCCGCGTTGACGCCCGACACCATCGCGACCGTCTGCTACACCTCCGGCACCACCGGACAGCCCAAGGGCTGCGTCCTGACGCACGGCAATCTGCACGCCGAGGCCGCCAACACCGTCGAGCTGCTGTACCCGGTCTTCCAGGCCGTCACCGGCCGGACCGCCTCCACCCTGCTCTTCCTGCCCCTCGCGCACATCCTCGGCCGCACCCTGCAACTGGCCTGCCTGCTGGCCCGCATCGAGACCGGCCACTTCCCGAGCGTCAAGCCGGACGAACTGCGGCCCGCACTCAAGGAGTTCCGGCCGACCTTCCTGGTCGGGGTGCCGTACCTCTTCGAGAAGATCCACGACACCGGGCGCGCCACCGCCGAGAAGATCGGCCGGGCCGCCTCCTTCGACCGCGCCGAGCGGATCGCCGTGCGCTTCGGCGAGGCGTACCTGCGCAAGTTCCTCGGCACCGGCAAGGGCCCGAGCCCCGGCCTGTACGCCGCCTGGGCGCTGTACGACCTGCTGGTCTACCGCCGCATCCGCAAGGAGCTGGGCGGCCGGATGCGGTACGCCATCAGCGGCGGCTCCCCGCTGGACCGCGACCTGAACCTGTTCTTCCACGCGGCCGGCATCGTCGTCTACGAGGGCTACGGCCTGACCGAGACGACGGCCGCCGCCACCATCGTGCCCCCGCTCAGCCCCCGCCCCGGCACGGTCGGCCTGCCGATCCCCGGAGTCGCCGTACGCCTCGCCGACGACGGCGAGGTGCTGGTCAAGGGCGGGGTGGTCTTCGGGTCGTACTGGAACAACGCGCGGGCCACGGACGCCGTCCTGGCGGACGACTGGTTCGCCACCGGCGACCTGGGCTCCCTCGACGAGGCCGGCTATCTCACCATCACCGGCCGCAAGAAGGACATCCTCGTCACCTCCGGCGGCAAGAACGTCTCCCCGGCCGTCCTGGAGGACCGGCTGCGCAGCCGCGCGCCCGTCGGCCAGTGCGTGGTCGTCGGCGACAACCGGCCCTTCGTCGCCGCGCTGATCACGCTCGACCCGGAGGCGGTCGCGCACTGGCTGTCGGTGCGGAAGCTGCCGCCGGACACCCCGCTGCCGGAGCTGGTTCACGACGAGCGGCTGCGCGCGGAGGTGCAGAAGGCGGTCGACTACGCCAACCAGGCCGTCTCGCGCGCCGAGTCGGTCCGCGCCTTCGCGCTCGTCGAGGGCGAGTTCACCGAGGACAACGGGCTGCTGACGCCGTCGCTGAAGGTGAGGCGGCACGCGGTGACGGCGGCGTACGCCGAGGAGATCGAGGCGCTGTACCGGAGGTGACCCACGACGAACGGCGGCGGATCACCGGAGGGAACCGGTGATCCACCGCCGCGGGAGCGACTTGCTCAGCTGTGGTCGGCGCCGTTGCCGGACAGGGCGGAGATGTCGTCCAGGATGTGCGACAGCGCCTCGTCGCCCTTGGCCTGGGTCGAGTTCTCCGTGCACTGCTGGTTCTGCGGCGAGGACAGGACCGGGATGTCCTGGACGCCGACGTTGACGAACGCCAGGAGCGACTGCGCGTTGAGCTTGGCCGGCAGGCCGACGCAGGGCTTGTTGAGCGAGCCCTGGACCAGCGAGAGCTGCGGGCTCATGTCGCCGAAGGTCGCCGAATTGCCGAATTCGGACTTGGCGCCGTTGCCGCTGAAGGACGTGGTGCCGTGGTCGTTACCGATGGCGAGGGCCTGGGGGGCCGCCGCACCGGCGATACCGGCGACGGAGGCGGCAACAGCCGCGGTTGCCCACAGCTTCTTCATGGTGGTTTCCCTTTCGAAAGGCGGACTCCGGGGAGGAGCTGCGTGATCGTCAACGGGCGGAACACCGCCCTGGTTGCGGCGTTTGCCCCGTTTGGAGCAATGCAGTGCGATCACTGCATGAGCGCCCCGTCCGGCGCCGGGTGACGGCGGGGCGGGGCTGGACACGGCGACGGGCCGGCGATCGCTCGGCGGCCCGTCGGGAGCCCCGCGGGGCCCGGGGAGACTCAGCTGTCCTTGGCGCCGTTGCCGGACAGGGCGGAGATGTCGTCCAGGATGTGCGACAGCGCCTCGTCGCCCTTGGCCTGGGTCGAGTTCTCCGTGCACTGCTGGTTCTGCGGCGAGGACAGGACCGGGATGTCCTGGACGCCGATGTTGAGGGCGGCGGCGATCGACTGGGCGTTCAGCTTCGCGGGCAGGGCGATGCACGGCTTGTTCAGTGAACCCTGGATGAGCGCCATCTGGGGGCTCATGTTGCCGAACGTGGCGGAGTTGCCGAACGACTGCTTGGCGTCGTTGCCGCTGAACGAGGTGGTGCCGTGGTCGTTGCCGATGGCCAGGGCCGGCATCGCGGCGGTGGCGGAGAAGCCGACGACGGACGCGGCGACCGCGGCGGAGGCCAGAACCTTCTTGATCACTTGCTATTCCCTTCTGCAGAAACCCCGTCCACCGGAGCGTTCTGGTCAACTACCCCCGGAGGGATCGGTTCCTCCGCTTCACTCCGATGGCTCAACGAGAACGCCGACGGACGCCCCGCACGGCGGGCCGGGAATTCCACCTGTTCCGTGGCGCCGAACGCTCCGATCGAGTGACGCCCCGCAACCAAACCCCACGGTGCGGGTTGATGCGGGGGCAGGAACGTACGTCTTGGCGAGGAGCCAGGAGAGGAAAGCGAAATGCTGAAAAAGGCAATGGCCGCGGCAGCGGTCGCCGCGTCCTTCGTCGGTGTGTCGGCGGCGGCAGCCCCCCAGGCGCTTGCCATCGGCAACGACAGGGGCACCACGTCGTTCAGCGGCAACGACGCCCGCGAGACGTTCGGCACCAACGTGACCAAGGGCAAGATGAGCCCGCAGGCGACGCTGGTCCAGAGCTCGCTCAACAAGCTCTGCGTCGGCCTGCCGGTGAAGGCGAACGTCCAGTCCCTGTTCGCCTGGTTCGCCAACGTCGGCGTCCAGGACATCCCGGTCCTGTCCTCGCCGCAGAACCAGCAGTGCACGGAGAACTCGACCCAGGCCAAGAACGACGAGGCGCTGTCGCACATCCTGGACGACATCGCCGTACTGTCCGGCAACGGCGCCAAGAACAGCTGACACCGGCCGTTCACGGGGCTGCCGCCCGAAATCGTCGCCTTGTCGTATCCGCGCGGCTTCCGCCGTCGTGTCAATTACCTGAAGGCGTTCGAGTGAATTCCGGGACGGCGCGCGTTCCATAGTTTCTTCTGCTGTCTATCCCTCGTTTTACAGCCCGCCGGTCATGGTGCGAGCCGTTCAAGCTGTGCTCGCTCGGTTTCGGCCGTCATAGGGGCATGACCGCAGAGAAGGGAAATCTTTCATGAAGAAGAGCGCTGCTGTCGTCGCCGGCGCGATCCTGGCCCTCGGCGGGGCCGCCCCCGCCTTCGCCGACGCCGGTGCCGAGGGCGCCGCCATCGGCTCCGCGGGCGTCCTCTCCGGCAACGTGATCCAGGTCCCGATCCACGTCCCGATCAACGTCTGCGGCAACACCGTGAACGTCATCGCGCTGCTGAACCCGGCGTTCGGCAACGCCTGCGTGAACCACTGACGCTCGTCGCTCACGACCCACCAGCCACCGGCTGTGTTCTGGCCGGCCCCGGACCGTCGATCCTTCGTTCCGGGGCCGGCCTTCCCACTCTTCGAGCAGGAAGACAACGAGATTGCGACAGACCCTCAGCAAGGGCATGGTCGTGGCCGCCGCCGCCGCGACCGGCGTGCTGTCCTTGTACGGCAGCCCGGCGCTCGCCGACTCCCACGCGCACGGTGCCGCCAAGGGCTCACCCGGCGTGCTGTCCGGCAACAGCCTCCAGGTTCCGGTCCACGTCCCGGTCAACGTCTGCGGCAATTCCGTGGACGCGGTCGCGGCACTGAACCCGGCGTTCGGCAACGCCTGTGCGAACGACCACGGTTCCCAGGGCCGCCACGGCCTCCTGCCCCGCCATGCGCGCGGTGACTCCGACGACGACTCCGGTCACGACCTCGGCGGCCACGGCGACCAGCCGAGCGCCGGCAGCGAGACCACGGCGCCCCCGTACGGCGACGAGGAGACCACGGCGCCCCCGTACGGCGACGAGGAGACCACGGCGCCCCCGTACGGCGACGAGGAGACCACGGCGCCCCCGTACGGCGACGACGAGTCCACCCCTCCGCCCTACGGCGGCGACGAGTCCACCCCGCCCGGCGGCCGGCACAGCACGCCGCCCAGCAGTGGCCACTCGACTCCGCCCAGCCGGGTGGAGACCACTCCGCCGTCCCTCCCGCACACCGGTGGCGACGCCCGGGCCATGTTCGCGACCTCGGCCGCCAGCGCCGCGCTGATCGCGGCCGGTGCCGTCCTGTACCGGCGCGGCCGGGCCACCTCCCGCCGGTAACGTGCCGGGTGCCACAGCCCCACGCCCCACAAGGGCGCGGGGCTGTGCCCGTGCGCGGGCCCGCTGCGACGGGCCGGCGGACTCCCCGACGGCCTGTCAGGGCAACGGCGCCTCCAACGGAGTGTCCTCGCCACGCCGTCCCGCCGGGATGCGCCAGTCGGCCGGACCCGTGCGCAGCCGCCGCCGCACCCCGCGCACCAGCGTGCCCGCCGTGAAGGTCGCGCCGTACACGAACCGCATCGCCGGGCCGAAGCCCGCGGCCGTGACCAGACCGGCCAGGAACAGACCGGGGTACGACGACTCGAACTCCGGCCCCACCTGCGGCGCCCCGTCGACGCCCGTGGCCAGCAGCGCCCGCAGCTCGGGGGAGAGCAGCCGCAGCCGGTCACGGGTGGCCCGGAAACCGGTCGCCGCGATGACGTGCCCGGTGCGCAGCACCTGCGCCCCGCCGCGCCGGGTCGCCGTCTCCAGCTGGAGCCCGCCCGGCACCTCACGGGCCGTCACCACCTCGTGGCCGAGCAGCACCTCCACCCCGCGCTCCACGCGCTCGCGCACCCACCAGGCGCCCGCCGGGCCGAGCGCGTCCGCCGCGATCCGGGTCCGGGTGCGTTCCGGCAGCCTCCGGTACAGGCCGGGCCGCTCGGCGTAGAACCAGTTGCGCCAGCCGGGGCCGAGGCCGCTGTGCGGGGAACGGACCGAGCGCCACCAGGGCTGCTGCCACGGCGGCGGCTCGTCGTTCCAGCACAGCCGGTCCGCGCGGGCCAGCACCCGCACCCGGGTGCCCTGGTCGGCGAGGAGCGCGGCCGTCTCCAGGGCGGCCTGGCCGGCGCCGACGACGGTGACGTCCTGGTCGCGGAAGCGCTCGAGGCCGGCGTGGTGGCTGCTGTGCGAGACCAGGGCCGGAGGCAGGTGGCGCAGGGCGGCCGGGATCTCGGTGAACGGCAGCACCCCCACGGCCAGCGCGACCGTCCGCGCGGCCAGCGTCTCCCCGTCCTCCGTGACGGCCTCGAAACCGTCGGCCCCGGGCGTCAACCGGGTCACCGTCCGCTCGTCGACCGCCGGTACGGCGTTGCGGGCGAACCACAGGCCGTACTCGGTGAACACCTCCAGCGGGAGCGGCACGGCGTGCCGGGCCGTCAGGCCGCGGAAGGCGCAGAAGACGTCCAGCCGCCAACGGCCCTCGGGGTCGGACAGGTTGGACGCCCGCGGTTCCGACTTCAGGAACATGCCGCGCGGCATGTGGTCGCGCCAGGACGCCATGGGCCGTCCGAGGACGCACACGTCCAGCCCGGCCGTCGCCGCGTGCGACGCGATGGACAGGCCGTACGGCCCGGCACCCACCACCAGCAGGTCGTACATCAGCAACTGCTCGCTTTCTCGTCGTCACGGAAGTCGTCGGACAGGCCGGTCGGCCCGGTCGGGTCGCCCGGCGCGGTCAGGTCGCCGGCGACGGTCGGGTCGCCCGGCGCGGCCAGGTCGTCGGGCTCGGCCGGGCCGGACGGGGCGGGCAGGTTGGCGGCGGGAAGGGACGGCCACGGTGACGCGGGGGTCGCGGCAGGGGCGCGACGCAGGGCGTTCGCGGTGATCCGGCGCGCCACGTGCCGGCCCCACAGCGCCCACATCGCCAGGCCCGGAGCCCGGTCGTCCGCCGCGTACCAGGCCAGCTCCCGGCCGCCGGGCGCGGCACGCAGCGCCGCCAGCGGCGCGTAGTTCTCCACCACGAACTCCCGCCCGGCCGGCGGCACACCGTCCGGCACCGGACGGTGTGTCAGGTCCAGGTGCAGGGCGCGTACGACGTCCAGGCCGGCGCGGTCGGTGAACAACCGGAACTGGGCGCCGGGGCGGGGGTTGAAGTCGAGCAGGTGGTAGCGGCCGGTGCTGCCGCAGCGGCGGAAGTCCAGGTCGAGGATGCCCCGGTAGCCGAGGGCACCGACGAGCCGCTCGGCCAGCGCCTGCACCTGCGGGTTGGGCGTCCACTGGCCGATCGCGGTCAGCCCGGCCCCGCGTGGCCAGGCCAGGTGCTTGCGGCCCGGGCCGCCTGCCCGGACGGTCCCGGTGCGGTCGGCGTACCCGTGGAAGAACCAGTCGCGGTCACGTCCCGGCGGCAGGAACGCCTGGAGCAGGAGCGGGCTGCCGGCTTCCGCGGTGCGCAGATACAGCTCCCATGCCTCGCGCGCCGAGTGCACCAGCGTGGTGGAGCGCAGCCCGCTGCCGGCCGGCACCAGCCAGGGCCGGCTCCACTTGGCCACCAGGGGCAGGCCCAGCCGCCAGGTGGCGGCCGCCGCGTCCTTGGCGTTGTCCGGGACCAGGGTCACCGGATGCGGTACGTCGGCGGCGGCGCACACCTCGGCCAGTTCCGCCTTGTCGGCGACGCGTTCGGGCAGTGCGCCGGGCTGACGCGGCAGCAGATAGCCGGGCGCCAGCTCCTCGCGCAGCCGGCCGGTCGCGATGGCGCTCGCGTCGTCCATCGGGATCAGCACCGCGGGCCGCCCGATGCGGGCCGCTACCCGGCGCAGCACCGCGACGATCTCCCCGGGGGATGCGCCGGGCCGCGGTGGGGGATGCATCTGACGTACGAAGCGCGACACGCGTACGGGACTGCCCGTGGTATCGGCGACGACATGCACCTCCACTCCCGCCCTGCCCAGCGAGCGCACGGCGCCGAGGGTGCCGTGATGAAAGGGGTTCCGGTCGATCCGCAAAAGCACCGCGGGGACCTGGATGTCCAGCAACGACACGGGTTTTCTCTTCCTTCTCGTTCCGTTCGCCCGTGCGGGGGTTCGGGCCACCTGAAAGCCGCAACCGCACTGGCGGAATGCACATTGATATGACTGTGTGTCAGTAACAGGAAATGCACGGCGAGGGCGCAGTCGAGCGGAGAGAGGAGCGGACATGGCCGCACAGCAGGGCGGGGCCCGGTCCCGGCGGTTGGCCGTCGTGGCGGTGACGGCCGTCGCGTCGGTCACCCTGGCGGTCGGCCCGGGTTTCGCCGCGGGTCCGGGGGCGGCGCAGGCCGCCGAACCACCCGCTCCGGCCCCCACCACCCCCGCACCGGCCCCACCGGTCGTCCCGGCACCGGTCGTCCCGGCACCGGTCGTCCCGGCACCGGTCGTCCCGGCACCGGTCGTCCCGGCACCGGTCACACCGGCTCCCGCGCCCGCCAAGGCCGCGGTGCCGCCGTTCGGCGCCTTCCTCGACTCCGGTCCGCTCGGGGTCGCGCGCATGGCCCAGTTGAGCCACTGGCTGGGCGGGACCGAGCTGAAGGTCGCCCACACCTATCTGCCCGGCAACCGCTGGTCGGACATCGAGGGCTCGCCCGGCTTCCTGGACGTGTGGGCGCGGTGGCGGCGCGACAAGGCCGACCGCACGCTCGTCCTCAACGTGCCGATGCAGGAGCGCAACGAGGACGACCTCTCCGACGCCCAGGTGCGACGGCTGCTCCGGCAGGGCGCGGCCGGCGCGTTCGACCAGCACTTCAAGGCGCTGGCCGAGCGGCTGGTGGACCTGAAGGTGCCGGACACGGTGATCGTGCTCGGCTGGGAGATGAACGGCACCACCTACACGCATCGCTGCGCTCCCGACCCGGCCGGCTGGAAGACGTACTGGAACAGGATCGTCACCACCATGCGTTCGGTTCCGGGCCAGAAGTTCCGTTTCGACTTCACGCCGAGCCGCGGCCGGGACGCCGTGCCGTGGACCGAGTGCTATCCGGGCGACAGCACGGTCGACATCGTCGGAATGGATTCCTACGACCAGCCGGGCGGAATGTCGTTCGACGAGCAGGTGAAAGAGCCCTACGGCCTGCAGCAGCAGGTGGATTTCGCGAAATCCCACGGCAAGCCGATTTCCTATCCGGAATGGGGACTCTTCCGCAACGGTGACGACCCCGAGTACGTGAAGCGCATGCTCGCCTGGATCGACGAGCACAAGGCGATGTACAACACGCTGACCGACTACTGCCCGCACGGCGTGTGGCAGTGCGCGGACAACCCCGCGTCGGCGCGGGTCTACCGCACGGCCCTGTACGACCGCACCGAGGAGCCGGTCCCGGCACCCACGACACCCACGCCTACCCCGAAGCCCACCCCGCCGTCCAAGCCCCCGGCGAACTGCTCGCCGCTGGACCTCGGCGACTGGGTGGAGTACTGGCTCGGCGGGAAGCTCTGCATCCGCTTCGACTGGTGGTCGAGGAGCCGCTAGCCCTGCCGGCGGTCCCGCCATCGGTGCAGCACCTCCTTGCCCCGCTGCCGGGCGGTCGCGTCGCACAGCGCGGCCGTCAGCAGCGGGGTGGTGCGGCGCCGCGCCAGGAGCAGCCGCCGGTTCACGACCGGTTCGGGACGCCAGTGGTGCTTGTACGGCTCGTCGCCGCGCAGCAGGCTCAGCGTGCCGCGCCCGCTCAGCAGCTCCGTGCAGGCGTCCAGCAGCATCACGGCCACGTCCGCCTTGCGCTCCCGCAGGCCCGGATGGGCGCCGTACAGATAGCCGCCGGCCAGGCCGCGCGAGAGCAGGGTCAGGTCGACGGCCACCACCTCGCCGTCGATGCGGAACTCGGTGACCGCCGCATTCCCCGAGCGCACCATGGGACCGACCGCACGCACCAGATGCGCGCGGAAGCGGGGCTGGAGATGCTCGGACGTCACCTTCCGGTCCTGCCACTGCAGCCGGTGCAGCTCCAGCAGCCGGCCGAGCGCGGCGTCCACGTCCTGTGGATCCACCGTCCGCCGCTCCACACCGAGCGCGGACAGCTTGCGCAGCTTGGCCCGCACCCGCTGCTGGGCCTTGTTCGAGGGCAGCCGGGCCACCAGACCGTCCATGGACACGGGGGGCAGCTCCAGGCACAGCGAGTCGGCCACCGTGCGGCGCGGCCCGCGCCAGCGGTCGTAGACCCGCTCCACCGCGGCGCCCGGCCGCACCTCGCGGAAATCGATCAGCGCCGTGCACGCCGCGTCCGCCAGCGCCTCGGTGAGCGCGGCGGCCGCTCGGCCGCCGTCGCCGTCGTCCAGCAGGACGTCCGTGTAGTCGGAGATCGCCCCGCCGAGCGGCACCAGTGCCGGCACCGGCCGGCGGACCAGCATCAGCGGCGCGACGGCCACGAGTTCGCCGCCGGAGCGCACCAGCAGCAGCCTGAGCCGGTCGCGCCTGCCGTACGACAGCCACCACGAGTGCAGCCAGGCATGGCTCTGGAACGGGGTCGCCGCGGCGCACCGCTCGTACAACCGCGTCCAGTCCGGGGCCAGCGCGGCGAAGCCGGCCTCTTCGGTGACGAGTTCGGCGGTACAGGTGGGGCGCGCCGTCTCGATGGCCGTCACAGCGAGCGGTGCGCGTCGGCGGCGACGGCCGGGCCGGGCACCGAGGCCGGGCGCACGAGCTCCTCCTCCGGCCGGCGCCTCGGCCGGACCAGGAGGGCGAGCGCGCCGAGCAGCCCGCCCGCGCTCGCCCCGACCAGACCGGTCACCTCGGCGGAGGCCGAGGACGGCGCGGATGGCTTCGCCGCGCGGGAGAACTGCAGGAGCTCGACGTGCGTGTCGTCCTTGGTCTCGTTGGCGTGCTGGATGAGCGCGCGGGCCACCGCGTTGGCCATGTCGGCGGCGTCGGCCCGGCGGGGGGAGACCGCGGAGACCGAGACCATCGGGGCGTCCGGCGAGGTCTCGGTGCGCACGCTGTTGCGCAGGGTGTTCACCGGCACCCCGGCCCACATCTGGGCGTCGCCGAGCACGGCGAGCTGGGTGGCGACCCGGCCGTAGGCCTGCGCGAAGCCGAGCGCGGAGGCGGTGTCGGACTTGTCGGTGGGTACGGCGATGACATAGCTGGTCGCCGTGTACGCCGGCGGTTTCAGCACGCCGTACGCGCCGCCGAGCGAACCGCCCGCGAGCACCCCGGCCGCGACCAGCGACCAGGACGGCAGTGCGCGGAGGCGCGAGGGGCGGGCGGTGCGGGGGTTCTCGGTCATGAGGGGTCTGCTCCCTGCTGGACGGGGACCTGGACGGGGAAGGGGGGAGCCGCGAGCGCCGCCGCGTAGACGTCCATCAGCCGGGCGGCGCTGCGGGTGATGCAGTAGTGGCGGGCCGCCTCGGGGGCGGTGCGCGGGCCGGGCCCCGCGGCGCGGATCCCGGCGAGGGCGCGGGCATAGGCGTCGGCGTCGCAGGGGACGTGCACCGCGTCCGGCGCCGCCTCGGGCGGCAGGTCCTGCAGAGCCGGGCAGGAGTCGTAGCGCACCGGCAGGCCGGCGGCGAGCGCCTCCACGACCGCGAGCCCGAACGCCTCCTCCGGGGAGGGCGCCGCGAGCACGTCCATCGCCGAGGTCAGCGCGGGCAGGTCCGGGCCCGGGGTGCCGTCGGCGAGACAGGGCCGCTCTCCGGCGAACACCACCCGGCCGGCGACCCCCGATTCCGCCGCCCTGCGCCGCAGGGCGCCCTCCTCCGGTCCGCCGCCGACCAGCAACAGGTGGGCGTCATGCGGCAGTCGGGCCAGGGCCTGGATCAGGACGTCGAAGCGTTTGCCGGGGACGAGCCGGCCGATGCCACCGACGACGAACGCGTCGGCGGGCAGCCCGAGCCGGTCGCGGGTGTGCCGCCGGGCCTCCGGGTCGAAGGCGAACCGCGTCAGGTCGATGCCGTTGGGGACGACCGCGATCCGTGGCTCGGGCACTCCCCAGCGGGCGAGCCGTCCGGCGACCGTGGGGGAGACGGCCACCGTGGAGCGGCCCAGCCGTTCACCCAGCAGATACAGGCCGCGGACCGTCGCGGTGAGCGGCCGGCCCTCCATCTGCGAGTCGCCGAGGGAGTGCTCGGTGGCGACGACCGCGCGGACCCCGGCCAGCCGGGCGGCGACCCTGCCGTACAGGCAGGCCCGGTAGAGGTGCGTGTGCACGAGGTCGTAGCGGCCCTGGCGGACGATCCGGGCCAGCCGGGGCAGCGCGGCCAGATCCCGGTTGCCCCGCATGCCGAGGTGCAGCACCCGCACGCCGTCGGCCCGCAGCCCGTCGGCCACCGGGCCGGGGTTGGTCAGCGTCACCACCTCGCACTCCACCGGCAAGTTCCGTAGCAGCAGCCGCAGCTGCTGCTCGGCGCCGCCGACGCCCAGTCCGGTGATGATGTGCAGCGCCCTCACCGCAGCCCCTCGACCGGACGGCGGCGCAGCCGGTGCAGCCGGTACTTCAGGAACAGGCGTACGGCGGTGTCGTTCTGCCCGATGTGCACGCGCGGCAGGACGTGCGGGCCGTTCAGTCCGGCGGGGTCGATGGCGCAGGCGTAGCCGTAGCCGGCCGCGCGTACGGCGTCCACGACGCGCCGGTCGACCGTGCCGTACGGATAGCAGAAGCCGGTGACCTGGGTGCCGGTCAACTCCTCCAGCAGGGCGCGGCTCTCGACGGTCTCGTCCTTGAGCCCGGCGTCGTCGGCCCGGGTCAGGTCGACGTGGGTGAGGCCGTGCGAGCCGATCTCGACGCCCGCCTCGGCGGCGCGCCGGATGCCGTCGGCGGTCAGCAGCGGCCGGCGCGGGCCCAGTGGATCCCAGGCGTTGACGCCGCCGAGCCGCCCGGGCAGTACGAACACAGTCGCCGTACAGCCCCAACGTGCGAGCAAAGGAAGGGCGTTGAAGGTGAAGTCGGCGTACCCGTCGTCGAAGGTGAGCCCGACCAGGTCCCGGCCCTCGCCCCGGGCGCGGGCCGTGAGCAGCTCGGTCACCGACACCCCGCGCAGCCCCCGTCGGCGCAGCCAGCGCAGCTGCCGCTCGAGGCGGGCGGGCGTGACCGTGATGCGGTACGGGTCGTCGGAGCAGTCGCCGACCGCGTGGTACATGGCGATCCACGGGACCGGGCCCGTTCCGGCCGGCCGGCGTCCGGCCGCGGTCTCAACGCAGGACATGGGCGAGCCTTCGGGTGAGGGTGCGTACAGAGCGGAGTGCGGGTGCGCAACCCTGGGCGCCCAGGGCCGCGCAGAGCAGGACGAACACGACGGTCACGGTGGCGCCGCCGGCGGCGAGCCCGGCGAGCGGTGCCGCGGGCAGCCGGGCGACCAAGGTGCCGGCCGCGGCGGCGACCGCGGCGGCCCGCAGCGGCCGGCTCAGCTCGCGCAGCACGAGCGGCGTCCGGACGGGAACGCTCCGGTGCCCCATGCCCGCCAGCAGCAGCACGGCGGTGACGGTGATGCCGATGGCGTTGGCGGCGGCGATCCCGGTGACCCCCCATGAGCCGACCTTCCAGACGCCGATCCAGGACGTGACGGCGATCCCGGCGGTCATCGCGCCGACCGGGAACCAGGTGGCGCGGCCCGCGGAGAAGTACGAGCGGACCAGGACGCCGGTCAGCGTCTGGCCGAGCAGGCCGAGCGCGTACACCCGCATCACCTCGGCGGTCGCCGCGGTGTCCTGGGCGGTGAACGCGCCGCGCTGGAACAGCAGTCCGATCAGCTGCGGAGCACAGGCCAACACCGCGGCCGTACCGAGCAGCACCAGCGTGGCGGCCAACGCGAGGTCCCGCTCCACCCGGGCCCGGGCGCGCCCGGTGTCACCCTCGGCCAGCGCCCGCGCGACCACCGGGAAGGTGACGGTGCACAGCATCATCGACAGCGACATCGGGATCTGCGCGACCTTCTGCGCGTAGTTCAGGTGCGAGATGGCCCCGTCGGGCAGGTTGGAGGCGAGATACCGCTCGATCAGCACCTGCGACTGCCGGCACAGCGCGAACAGCAGCACGGTCGTCATCAGCGGTACGTCCAGCGGCTGCGCCCCGGCCGCCGTCCCCGGTCTCGCGTCGCCCGTACGACGCCCCCGCAACTCCCTTACAAAAGTGGGAAGTTGTACGAAAACCATCAACAGCCCGCCCGCCGCGACCCCGAACGCGGCCGAGCGCACGCCCAAGTGGCCGCCGAGCGCGTACATCCCGACGATGACGGCGAGGTTGTAGGCGACGTAGATCGCGGCCGGCGCCAGGAAGCGGCGGTGGGCCCGCAGGGCCGCGCTGCCGTACCCGGCGAGGCCGAAGCTGAGCACACAGGTCGCGGTGAGCCGGGTGCAGTCCACGGCGAGGCCGGGGGCGGACAGGCCCGGTGCGAGCGCCGCGACGATCTGGGGTGCCGCCACCGCCAGCAGGCCGCCCACCGCCGTGAACGCCAGTGCCAGCCGGGGCAGGGTGCCGGCGACCAGCGACCGCACCGGGTCCCCCGGGGCGCCCTGCCCCCGGCGGGCCAGCGCCCGGCTGAACGCCGGGATCAGCGCGATGGCCAGCCCGTCCTCGATGAGCAGCGTGGCCGCGAACTCCGGCACGGTCCAGGCCACCAGAAAGGCGTCGGTGTCCCGCCCGGCCCCGAACAACCGGGCCAGCGACTGATCCCGCACCAGCCCGAGCAACGACCCCGCGACCGACAACGAGGCGGTCACCAGCGCGGCCCGCGCGAGAAAACGCCGGGTGGGAGAGGAGGCCTCGCCGGCCCCCGCACCGCTGTCCTCGATGCCGGGGCTCTCCCCCGGCGCGTCGACGGCGGGTGACGTGCCGGCGGCGGCTGTCCCAGGTCGCCCTCCGGTGACCGAGTCCGGCTGCGGGTCGGTGGGGTGGGTCCGGTCCGGCAGGGGGTTGGCGGGTGTGGTCCGCCGAGCGTCGGTGGGTGTGGTGGGTCGGGCACCTGTGGGCGCGGACGGCTGGGGACCGGCCGCTGAGCTCGGCAGGGTGCCGCCGGGTGCGGATGGCCCGGGTCGGGTGGTCGGGGCCGGCGGGGCCTCGGCGGGTGCGGAGGGTTGGGGATCGGTGGTCGGGGTTGGCAGGGCCTCGGCGGGCGCGGACGGCTCGGGTGGGGTGGTCGGGGCCGGCGGGGCCTCGGCGGGTGCGGACGGCTCGGGATCGGCCGTCGGGGCCGGGAGGGTACCGATGAGGGGGGACGACCCGAGAGCGATGGTCGGGGTTGGCAGGGCCTCGGCGGGCGCGGACGGCTCGGGTGGGGTGGTCGGGGCCGGCGGGGCCTCGGCGGGTGCGGACGGCTCGGGATCGG